>CAZIJC010000036.1:0-32353 GCA_964539385.1 uncultured Anaerolineales bacterium
CGCGGTTGACGCGGAGGCTCTCCATCACGCCCGCCAGGAGCGATTCGCGAAGCGCGAGCGTCGTTCCGCGGCAGGTGAGCGGGTCGGCCGTCACGTTGCTCGCGCGGAACCGCACCGCGTGGTCGCGGCCCGTGAACGAGAACGTGATGGCCTCGAAGTATCCGGCCGCCGTCAGGACGTGGCCGACGATCTCGCGAACGCGCTCGGCCTTCGTGGGCGCCGAGATGGTGATGGGCGTCCGGCGGCCCTCGGGGATCTTGTCGTAGCCGTGATGGCGGGCGACCTCTTCGATGAGGTCCACTTCGCGCTCCAGATCCGGCCGCCACGACGGCACGCGGACGCGGATGCGTTCGGCTGTCGCTTCGAGCACTTCGCATTCCAGGTGCGCGAGGATGTCGGCCGCCACGTCGCCGGGGACCGCCACGCCGAGGAGCGTCTCGATTCGCGACACGCGAAGCACGCGTTCCGCCGGTTCGGGCAGGGGTGCCCCGACCGCCGCGACGCCGCGGGCCACCACCCCGCCGGCCGCCTCGACCATCAACTGGCAGGCCCGGCGGCTGGCCCAGTCGGTGCCGCACGGGTCCACGCGACGCTCGAAGCGGAAACTCGATTCGCTCATCATCGCCAGCGCCCGCGAGGTGTTGCGGATGCTCAACGGGTCGAAGACGGCGGCTTCGAGCAGGACGTCGGTGGTCGAGTCGGAAATCTCGGTCTCGGCCCCGCCCATGACGCCCGCCAGGGCCACCGCGCAGGTGGCGTCGGCGATGACAAGGCGCTGGGGCGTCAGGTCATGCTCGGTGTGATCGATGGCGACGAAGTGCTCGCCGTCACGTGCGCGGCGGACGATGATGCGGCCGTCGCGGATGCCGGCGAGATCGAAGGCGTGCAGCGGCTGGCCGGTCTCCATGAGCACATAGTTCGTAACGTCAACGATGTTGTTAACCGGGCGTACGCCGACCGCTTCCAGCCGGCGGACGAGCCAGTCGGGGCTCGGACCGACCGTAACGCCGCGAATGACGCGGGCCGTGTAGAGCGGGCAGAGGTCCGGGTCGTCAATCGCCACGCGAACGAGGTCGGCGGCTTTCTCGGCGGATTTTTCGTAGGCGACCTCGGGCAGGCGGACCCTGGTGCCGAGGGCGGCTGCCAGTTCGCGGGCCACGCCGACGTGGCCGAGGCAATCGGGCCGGTTCTGGGTGACCTCGACGTCGAGCATGCCGTCGCCGTCGGGCAGGTCTTCGATGGAATCGACGTTCAGGCCGATGCGCGTCAGGACCTTGGCCGCCTCGACGTACCCCAGGTCGGTCTCGACGTAATCCTTTAGCCAGTTGTAACTTACGTTCATGCGGCCTTCCTTCGCCGGCAGCGGCGGCGCGTGCCGTCAGGCTGAACGGGCGATTATAGGTGCAGGGCAGGGGGCGTCAAGGAAAACGGAAGCGATTGCGGATTTCGGATTGCCGAGCCGCGACCCAAAGGGGAGCGGGTATCTCACGCCAAGCCGCAAGCCCTCTCGCGCGGCCCGTACGGGCCGCGCGGGATCGCGGAAAGTGGCGTTGTAGTATTAATCCGCCGGCAGGTGTTTCTTCTGCGCGGCCCGGGCGCGGTCGAGGTAATCGTCGTAGGTCTCGATCTGGAACTCGCGAATCATGTCCTGGACGGTCTTCGTGGGGTGGAGCGACGTAAGCAGATAGACCGCCTCCGGGCTGAAGGTCTCGACACGGACGAGCGGGCCGTACGTCTTCTTGAGGTCGGGGATGCGGCGGACGTTGTAGTCGATGTGGACGACCTGGCAGTTGAGGTTGATCCGCGCAAAGATGATGCGGCCGTACTGGCTGGACTCGGCCAGCGTGCGGCCCAGGGGATCGACGATGACGCCGTTCTCGCCCGGCACGCTGCTGGCGATGAAGCACTGGTTGCGGAAGGCGATGGCCGGCACGCGGAACCCGCCGCGAAACGCCGACAGGAAACAGAGCAACTCCGCGCCCTGACGCTTGTACTCATCGAAGAGTTCCGAGAAGTTCAGGTCGAAGCAGATGACGGCGCCGATGCGGCCGAAGTCGGTGTCGAAGACCTTGGCCGTGCGGCCGGGCAGCACGCCGCCCTCCATCTCGCCGATCGTCGGGTACACCTTGTCGTAATGCCAGGCGACCGCCCCGGTGCGGTCGATGAGGATGGCGCTGTTGTAGCGTCCGCGTCCTTTCGGGTCCTTGCGCCAGGTGCTGCCGATGATGTAGGTGTGGTGCTGGCGTGCCTTGCGGGCGAGGAGGCGGAGGATGGGCCCGTCGCCCGACAGCGGCTCGGCCTTCTCGTTCTTCTCCTTCACGGAGGCCGCGCGGTTGGTGTTCTGCATGAAGCCTTCGGTCAGGAGGATGATGTCGGGCTTATCGAGTGCGGCCGTGTCGATGAAGCGCTCCATATCCTTCTCGCCAGCAGGCCTGGGATGGCAGATGGACGACACGCCGACGATGCGCCCGCCGGTCTTGCCTTTCTTCCCGGCGTTCTCCGGCGAGTTCGTATCCGCCCCGTGCGCGGTCACCGACGCGCTTGCAGCGATCGCCGCCAGGCAGACGGGCAGGATGAGACGGTGTGTGATTCGCCGTACGGTAGACATGACGTGTCGCCCTCCAAGTCTCGTGGGTAGGCGCTGCCACCTAACTATAGGCGAAGTGCCGGCCCCGGCAAGGGTTCTTCCGAGCCGCGAGCGCGAGCGAGCGGAAGCGCTTTGACACATACGCAGCGAGCGCGCATAATCGGCCGCTTGCAATCGACGCATCTCTCGGTTTGAACAGGGGGCACAATGGTTCGGACGGCACTTCTCCCGGGTGTTCTGTTCGCATTCGTCATGGCCTTGCCCGCTGCCGCGCCGGCCGCCGGGGCGGAGCAAACCGCCGAGGCCGCCGAAGCCGCCAAGGTCTTCGAATCGCTCTACGGCGCCGACGTGGCGCGTGTTGCCAAGACGCGCGACGCCAAGGACGACATCGACCTGGCGAAGCGGCTGCTCGACACGGCACGACAGGACGCCGCCAACAAGCCGGCGCTCGTGGCGGTCCTCTGCGAGAAGGCGGCCGACCTGGGGGGCTCGCACGCGGACGGGGCGGCGACGGCCATTGAGGCGATGGAGTTCCTGGGGTTGCAGGGTCCTGCGAAGGCCGGCGCGTGCACCGAACGGGTGGTCGAGATTCGCGAGGGGCAGTACAACCGGGCGCGGGACGCGGCCAAGGCCGAGGCGGGCGAATCGCTTATCGACGCGCTCTTGGGTCTCGTGGACGTGAAACTCGATGCGGACGACCCATCCGGCGCGGCGGTCGCCTGCCGACGGGCGCAGGCGATTGCGCGGACGATCAAGAGCGAGCGGTGCGATCAGATCGACGCGCGGCTGAAGGAAATGGCCGGGCTCATGAAGGCCGCACGCGAGATCGAGAACATGAAGGCCCTCATCGAGAGAAATCCTGAAAACGTTGCCGCACGCGAGAAACTCGTGCGGCTGTGCCTCGTGGACCTCGACGCCCCGGCCGCCGCCGCCAAGCATCTCGAAGGCGTCAAAGACGCCTCGCTTCGTAAGTACGTCCCGGCGGCCGCCAAAGATGTGGAGGCGGCGCCGGAACTGGCGTGCCTGGAACTGGGCGAGTGGTATCGGAGCCTTGGCGAAGCGGCCGAGGAAGGCGCCAAGGCTGCCATGTTCGCGCGGGCCCAGGCGTACTACCAGCGGTTCCTCGGACTTCACACGTCCGACGATCTGAACCGCACGGCCGCCACGGTGGCACTGAAGAAGGTCGAGGCGGAACTTGTGAGACTTGGCGGCGCAGCGGCATCCGGCACGGCGGCCGTCCCGAAAGACGGCATCATCAAGCCCGGCAAATGGGTGGACGTGCTGGCGCTCGTTGATCCGGCGAAGGATACCCTCGCGGGCAAATGGCAGAGAACCGGCGCCGGCCTGGCGATGGCGCCTAGTGACAGCGCCCGTCTGATGCTGCCGGTCTCAGTGAGCGGGAGTTACGAGATGGAGTTCCGCTTCGCCCGACTCACACCCGCTAAGAGGCCTGCGGCAGGCGCCCTCAATGAAGTCACCTTCATCCTGCCGGTGGGCTCGTCCCAGGTGGGCTGTTTCCTCAGTATCGCGGGGGGTGAATCAAGTGGCCTGGGGAACATCAACGGCAAACCGCCCAAGGAGAATGAGACCACGGTACGCCCAGGGACGCTTCTGGACGGACGTCCGTACACGCTCAAGGTCCAGGTCGTGGTCCGCGAGGAGCAGTGCCGAATCAGCGTCCTGCTTGACGGCAAGCCTTACATGAGTTGGGAAGGGTCTCAAGGATCAGCCTCCCTCCCTGGCCGGTGGCAACTTCCTCGTCCGGATGCCCTGGGGATGGGTGGGCGGACGGCAAAGGTGTTGTTCGGCGCTGCCCGCTTGCGGATGCTTTCGGGCGAGGCGCGGCTGCTGCGGCCGCAGGGCGGAACCAAGGCGACTTCGACCGCCAAGCCGCTGCCTGTCGCCAAGCCTACCGGCCAGACCATCAAGCCGGGCAAGTGGATCGACCTGCTCAAGTTGGTTGATCCGGCGAAAGGTGTCACCAAAGGGACCTGGAAATCGAAAAACGGCCACCTCGTCAGTGAGCCGTACCGGATGGGTTGGGCTGCGGTTCCCTGCGCTCCGCAGGGCAGTTACGAAATGTCTGTCGGTTTTGTGCGCACCGGCGGCAACAGCGAGGTGGTGGTCATCCTGCCGGTTGGATCTGCGGCCGTCGCGCTTCTGATCGGCCAGTTCCACGGCTCGAGCAGTGCGCTCAGGGATGCCCCGGGAGCCGCCGCCAAGGTGAAACCCGGCACGCTCGTTAACGGACAGGAGTATCAACTTGACATTCGCGTTCTGCTCAAAGGCCTGACAGCCGAGATTGATATCTACCTCAACGGCAAGCTCTATATTCGGTGGGAAGGGCTGCAATCGTCGCTTAGGGCGTGTTACAGGCTGCCGAACCCGTCGTGTATCGGCCTTGGCGCAGACATGTCAACGGTTGTTTTTGGGAGCGCCAGGCTGAAGATGCTCGCGGGCGAGGCCCGGCTGGTCCCGCCGAAAGGGGAGTAGGCGCCGATGAGCGCAAGGTGTGAGGAGATGGCCGCTCCCTGACGGTCGCGGCTCGGATTGCGGTCGCGGCTCGGATTCTGTTCGCGGGCGATAACCCAATCCGAGCCGCGAGCGCGAGCGAGCGGGCGCCGTTGACGGTTGCGACTCGGGGGTTATTCGCGTTCCAACTGCGCCGCCGCGTGGGCCGAGCGCTGCAGCGGCCACCTTGCGAACGCCTCGATGGCGTGGTACTCGGGCAGGCCGAGGGCATCGTAGAGGCGGGCGGTGGTCATGTTCCGCTCTTCGGCCCGCTGCCAGAACTCCCGCGAGTCGTACGGGCCGGGAAACATCGCCCGGTCTTTCTGGCTCTGGTGCCGGAAGATGGCGAACCGCTTGTGCCGGAGTTCGCCGGGCGAGAGGGGGACGGCCTTCTGAATCTCGTGTGGCGGCCACTCCTGCCATGCGCCGCGGTAGAGCCACACCTCCGGTGGCGGCCGGCCGGCCGCCTCGTACCCCTCAAGGGCCGCCAGCACTGCCTCCAGGCACAGCCGGTGGGTGCCGTGCGGGTCCGAGAGGTCTCCGGCGGCGAAGACGAGTTCCGGGCGGACCGACTCGAGCAGCCGGCGCACGGCATCCACGTCGCCAAGGCCGATGTCGCGTTTCTGGACGGTGCCGGTGTCGTAGAACGGCAGTTCCAGGAAGTGGGTCCGGTCTTCGGGCACGCCGCAGAATCGTGCGGCATCGAGCGCCTCGCCGCGGCGGATCAGGGTCTTGATCGACCGGATCTCCGTCGTGTCGACGTCGCCGGCGTTCTTGTGCCGAAGAAACTGGTCGATGTGCTGCTCGGTGGCGGCCGTCTGCTCGGGCGTCAGGCCGAAGATGCGGTTGAAGCCTGTCACGAAGTCGGCGTACCGCTCGACGTCGTGGTCGAAAACGCTCAGGTACCCGCTGGTCATGTAGGCGACGTGCGCCTCGTGCCCCTGTTCGGCAAACCGCGTGAGGGTGCCGCCCATGGAGATGACATCGTCGTCCGGGTGGGGGCTGAGGACGAGCACCCGGCGGCCCGGTTCCCTGCCGCCCGGCCAGCCGGTGATCGTGTTCATCAGGTGTCGGAAGACGGTGAGGTTGACGTGGTACGCCCCGCCGCGCCCTCGCACCAGGTCGCCCAGGCCGTTCTCGCCGTAGTCTTCGTCGGTGAGTTTGAGGATGGGCTTCTGGAGCCGGCCGGCGAGCCAGATGACGGCTTGGCGCTGGAGCACCTCGTCCCACTCGCACGGCCCGAGGAGCCACGGTGTGGCCATGTGGGTCAGGTCGGTCGCGGCGGCCTCGTCGAGGTGGAACGAGGCATCCTGGTGTTGCTGGAGGAACGAGGCGGCCACAGAGGCTGAGACGTTGCCCTCGACGGCGCGGCGGACGATGGGGGCTTTGTGTTCACCGAACGCCAGGAGCCGGACACGCCGGGCCTCCATAATCGTTGCGATGCCCATCGTCAGGGCCAGTTCCGGCACGTTCTCCTCGCCGAAGAAGTCGGCCGCCGCGTCTTTGCGGGTGACCTTGTCGAGGCGGACGCGGCGGGTGCGGCTGGTCCGCTCTGAGCCCGGCTCGTTGAAGCCGATGTGGCCGATGCGGCCGATGCCGAGGATCTGAAGGTCGGTGCCGCCGGCCTCGCGGATGGCCTGCTCGTAGCCGCGGCAGTGGGCCTCGATGTCTTTCTCGGCGACCGTGCCGGACGGGATGTGGATGTTCTCGGGCCGGATGTTGACGAAGCGGAAGAAGTTCTCGTGCATCCACGCGTGGTACGACTGGAGCGCTTCCGGATCGATGGGCCAGTACTCGTCGAGGTTGAAGGTGACGACGCCCGAGAAGTCGAGACCCTCTTCACGGTGCAGGCGAGCCAGTTCCCGGTACACGGCGAGCGGTGTGTGCCCGGTCGCGAGACCCAGAACGGTGGGCTTGCCCTCGGCGCTATGGGCCGAGACGAGCGCAGCGATCTCGCGTGCCACCGCCCGCGAGGCGGCGTTGTTGTCGTGGCAGATCTTGACCGGAACGTGTTCGGCGGCCATGGCAGCCTCATCATTCGGGGCCTTCGGGTTTGCGATTGCTGCGGTTAGCCGCGGCGCTTGCGCCGCGCGAGTGACGCGCCAACTGAGCACGGCGCCTGATGGGTATCACGAGCCGCATACCCCCGCTCACATTGTTGCGACACCACCGCTTCGAGCGCCGCCAGGCTAGCGCCGCAGCGCGGGTATGATAACAGAAACGGGTCGCGCGTGCTGCGCTTTCCGTTCGTTCCCGCATGCCAGACGCTTTACTTTGACCTACCGAGTGCCTATCTTAGTGCCCCTTGTGGACGCCGGAAGACGACGGGAACCAGGGACGAGGACACGCAATGGTTGACCTTGAGAAAGTGGAGCGGGCCACGCGGCTGCTCTTGGAAGGCATCGGCGAGGACCCGGCGAGGTTGGGTCTGGTGGAGACGCCCCGGCGCGTGGCCCACATGTGGCAGGAACTCGTGGCGGGGATGGGCAAGAAGGCCGAGGAGATCGTCAAGGTCGTTCCGATCGAGCAGTACGACGAGATCATCCTCCTGCGCGACATCCCCTTCGTCAGCGTCTGCGAACACCATCTGGTGCCCTTTATCGGGAAGGCCCACGTCGCCTATCTGCCGCAAGAGGGCAAGGTCACGGGCCTTTCGAAACTGGCCCGGGTCGTCGAGATGGAGGCCCGCAAACTCCAGGTCCAGGAACGCATGACAACGGCCATCGCCGAGGACGTTATGAGAACCCTGGACGCGCGCGGCGTCATGGTGGTGGTCGAGGCGGAGCACCTGTGCATGACGATCCGCGGCACCCAGAAGCCGGGTACCGTCACGGTCACGAGCGTGGTGCGCGGCTTGTTCCGGGAGAACCAGGCGACGCGGGCCGAGGCGCTCGCCCTGCTGGCCGGCGGCCGGCGATCGCCCGGGTAAGCATCGACGATGCGGCCCGGCACGGGCTTGGCGCGGCGGGTACGGGCGGCGCGTAGGCATCTACCTCGCACACGGCGCTCAAAGCCTCGACGAAAGGGGAACGCATGGCGGATCCACGCGCGAATCGGCTGGCAAAGGTCCTGGTCCGTTACAGCCGCAGGGTCAAGCGCGGGCAGACGGTGCTCATCGCCGGCCCGTCGGCCGCCGAACCGCTTATCCTGGAAGTGGCCCGCGAGGTCTTCCGCGCTGGCGGGCACCCCATGTATCGGATGTCGCCCAGCCGTGCCGAGGAGGTGTTCTACGCCGAGGCCGGCAAGGCGCAACTCGAGTTCCTGCCGAAATCGGACATGGCCCTCGCACGCGAGGCCGACCACTACATCCGCATCATCGCCGACATCAACACCCGGGCCCTGTCCGGCGTGGACCCGAAGAAGCAGGCCCTCGCGACCGTGGCGCGGCGGCGGCTCCAGGATTACGTGCTCCGCAAGAACGAGTGGACCGTGACGCTCTTTCCCACGGCGGCCTACGCCCAGGACGCCGGGATGGGCCTGGAGGAGTTCGAGGACTTCGTCTACGCCGCCACCCGCGTCGACAAACGCGACCCCGTGGCCGAGTGGAAGAAGATGAAGGTGTTCCAGCAGAAGGTGATGCGGCGGCTGCGGGGCGCCGACCGCGTTCGCGTTGTCGCGCCGGAGACCGACCTCACGCTGAGCGTCAAGGGCCGGCGGTTCCTGATCTCTTACGGGTCGCACAACATGCCCGACGGCGAGGTCTTCACCGGACCCGTCGAGACCAGCGCCGAGGGCTGCATCCGCTACACTTACCCGGTGTGCTATCGCGGCAAGGAGGTGGTGGACGTGCGGCTGGAGTTCGAGAAGGGGAAAGTCGTCAAGGCGACCGCCGCCAGAAATGAGGCGCTGCTGAAGACGATGATCGATATGGACGCCGGCGCGAGGCGGCTGGGCGAACTGGGCATCGGCACGAATTACGGCATCACGCGGTTCGTCAAGAGCATCCTGTTCGACGAAAAGATCGGCGGGTCGGTGCATCTGGCCCTCGGGCGCAGTTACGAGGAGACCGGCGGCAGAAACAAGTCGGCCATCCACTGGGACATGATCTGCGACCTGCGCGACGGCGGACGCCTGGAAGTCGACGGCCGTGTCCTTCAGGCCGACGGAAAGTTCAGGCTGTAGCGATGACCGGCGACGCGGACGTCACCGAACGGCTGGCGGCGATGCGGTCGATGGTCGAGTCGTGCACACTCTGCCCGCGCGCTTGCGGCGCCCGCCGCACGGCCGGCGAGCGCGGCTTCTGCAGCGCGGGGCCGCGCGCGGTGGTGGCCAGCGCGGGGCCCCATTTCGGCGAAGAGGCCTGTCTGGTCGGCCGTGGCGGCAGCGGAACCATCTTTCTGGCCGGGTGCAACCTGGGGTGCGTCTTCTGCCAGAATTACGACATCAGCCACCGCGTCGTCGGCGAGGAGATGGCCACGGCGGACCTCGCGCGTCTGATGCAGACGTTCGAGGCACGCGGGTGCGAGAACGTCAACTTCGTCACGCCGACGCACTTTACGACCGCCATCGCAGAGGCCGTCGTCGCCGCCCGCGCAAGCGGCCTGTCGGTGCCGATCGTCTGGAACTCCAGCGCGTATGAGTCGGTCGAGGTGCTGCGCCTGCTCGACGGACTGGTCGAGATCTACATGCCCGATTTCAAGTTCAGCCTGTCCGACAGCGCCGACCGCTATTGCGGCGCTCCGGACTACCCGGACCGCGCACGCGCGGCGCTGGTCGAGATGCACCGCCAAGTCGGTGACCTGGTGATTGAAGGCGGCGTGGCGGCGCGCGGCCTGCTGGTTCGGCACCTCGTGATGCCGGGCGGCGCGGCCGAGAGCCGCCAGATACTCACGTTCCTTGCCTCCATCTCGTCGCGCACGTTCGTCAACGTCATGGGCCAGTACCGTCCCGCGGGAAGGGTGAGGGGGGCGGCAGGCTGCGGCGAGTTTGCCGCGATCGCCCGTCCGCCGACCGCCGACGAGGTGACCGGCGCCCGCCGCTATGCTCTCACACTCGGACTGCGTCTCGACAAAGGTCCTTGACGGGTGTTGGCGCAGGGCGTTCTTTGCTTGACGATGTGAGCGAGCGCCGTTATAGTTTTTCGACAGCCTTCGTCGACGGGGCATACGCTCAGGAGTGGGTGAGTGTGTGCGGCCAGGGCCGAGCCGGCCCGCCCCAACGAGACGCCTTGGTGTATTGCGCTGAAGGAATACGCCATCGGCCGCCGATGTAAGTGATAATCTATCGGCGTTTGGCGGCCGTAGGCCGTGTGGATGACCGGGGGGCGGAGCGTGTATGGCGACCGAGAACGACATACCGCGAGTGCCGGGGCGGTATGCCCCCGCGTTTCGCCACACGTACATCGCGGCGGTTCACGTCTTGCTGTTCATCTTTTCGTTCTGGGTGGCCTACGGTCTTCGGTACGAGTTTCACATCCCTCCCGCATGGGCGCCCATCGCCGACACCGAGCCGATCCTGCCCATCGACGTGCGTATCCCCGAGACCGTCTGGGACAACTTCTATGAACTGCTGATCTTCGTCCTCGTCGTGAAGGTCATGGTGTTCGGCTATTTCCGGCTGTATGCCGGATGGTGGCAGTACGTCAGCATTCAGGACCTGGTTGAGACGTTCAAGGCCAGTCACATCTCGACGGCCATCATCCTGGGCGGCGTGTACGTGTTGAAGGCGCTGCGCGCTTACGGGGCGATCAGCGTCGCCGTCGAGGTGCCTGACACGGTGCTGATCATCGACTGGGCGGCCACGATTGCGCTGGTGGGGGGGGTGCGATTCCTGGTGCGCATCATCCGGGAAGGGTCGCGCCCGGTCAGCCCGGCCGGGCTGACGCGGATCCTGATCATCGGCGCCGGCAACGCCGGCGAGGGTGTTCTGAGGGAACTGTATCGCCTGCCGGTCGAGAAGTACCACGTGGTGGGCTTCATCGACGACAATCCGCGGGTGCGCGGCATCCGGATTCACGGCGTGCCGGTGCTCGGCGGCGTGGGTGACCTGGCCGAGGTTGCCCGGCGACAGAACGCCGAGGAAGTCATCATCGCGTTGCCACAGCCCACCAGGGAGCAACTGCGGCGTATCATCGAAGTCTGCAAGGGCCAGCGCCTCACGTTCCGTATCGTGCCAGGCGTGGCCGACCTGATCGACGGACGCGCTGACATCGGACGCCTCCGCGAGGTGGACATCAACGACGTCCTCGGCCGCGAACCCGTCACACTCGATACCGAGAACATCGGCCATTTCCTGGCCGGGAAGGTGGTGCTCGTGACGGGTGCGGGCGGCTCCATCGGATCGGAGATCTGCCGCCAGTTGGTCGCGTTCCACCCGAAATGCCTGGTTCTCCTGGAGCAGGCCGAGAACAATCTGTTCTACATCGACCGTGAACTGCGGACCGCTCATCCCGACCTCGACGTCGTCCCCGTCATCGCCGACGTCTGCGACCGCCAACGCATCCAGGACGTCTTCGGCCGGTACAAGCCGGACGTGGTCTTCCATGCGGCGGCGCACAAGCACGTGCCGATGATGGAACTGAATCCCGGTGAAGCCATCAAGAACAACGTCTTCGGCTCGAAGAACGTGACCGACATGGCGCTGAAGTCCGGCGCCGAAGCCTTCGTCCTCATTTCTACCGACAAGGCCGTCAACCCCACCAGCATCATGGGATGCACCAAACGCGTTACCGAGATGTACTGCCAGAGCCTCTCGGGCCGCAAGGATGACGGGAGGACCAAGTTTGTCATCGTCCGGTTCGGCAACGTCCTCGGGTCGGCCGGCAGCGTGGTGCCGATCTTCCGCGATCAGATCGCGCGCGGCGGCCCGGTTACCGTCACCCATCCCGAGATGCGGCGGTACTTCATGACGATTCCCGAGGCGACCCAACTGGTCATCCAGGCGGGCGCCATGGGCAAGGGCGGCGAGATCATGCTGCTCGACATGGGCACGCCTGTCAAGATCGTGGACCTGGCACGCGACATGATCACGCTGTCGGGGTTCCGGCCCGACGTTGACATCAAGATCGAGTTTCTCGGAGTCCGTCCCGGCGAGAAACTCTTCGAGGAACTTCGCACCGGCAGTGAGGATATCCTCCCCACCCACCACGAGAAAATCTTCATCTGGCAGAACCGCGGCTGCACGAAGGAGGAGATTGACGCCGCGCTCGAGCAACTCAAGACCGTTGCCGACAGCGCGCCGCTCCAACAGGTCCAGGCAAGCCTCAAGAGCATCGTTCCGGAATTCGAGCCCGGGCCTGAGCCGTAACCTGTTTGCCCGTGACCGCCTGGCAACCCCCTCAGTTACGTCAGGAGTCGGTGCGCACCAATCTGAGCCGCGCCCGCGAGGAAGCGGCCGCTTCCTGACGGTCGCGGCTCTGCTGCAACACGCGACGGCCAGGCCGACGGCCAGCCCACGCGAAACTGAGGCGTTACACCGCCTGATCGTTTTCGTTGGCCCTCTCGCCGACCCGTTCTTATAATCCCCGCTTCGTGTCCGTATCGGCCGCCGCGCTTGTGCGGCGTGTGCTGTCGAAGGCGAGAGCAATCACCGACTGGATGGACGGTTGCCATGCGCGTGCTTGTGACCGGCGGTGCCGGGTTTCTGGGGTCCCATTTGGCGGAGCGCCTGGTGACAGGCGGTCACCATGTGGTCTGTCTCGATGATCTTTCCAGCGGCCGGCGCGAGAACATCGACCACCTTGCCGACTCCGGCCGGTTCGCTTTTCTGGAGTGCGACGTCGTCGAGCCGCTGCCGGACTGCGGGCCCTTCGACCGGGTGTTTCACCTGGCCTCGCCGGTGGCTCGCCACGTCGAGCGGCCGATTGCAACGCTCCGCGCGGGCGCCGAGGGCACCCGCCGCGTCCTCGACTTGGCCGCCGAGTGTGGGGCCGTCTTTTTGCTGGCGTCCACGAGCGAGGTCTACGGTGACCCGGACGTCCATCCGCAGGTCGAGACGTACGCCGGTCATGTGAACCCCGTGGGTCCGCGCTCCTCGTACAACGAGGCCAAGCGGTTCGCCGAGGCCCTGACGGTGGCCTACGGGTGCCGGCGCGGTGTTTCGGTCCGCATCGCTCGCATCTTCAACACGTACGGCCCGCGGATGCGCCCGGACGACGGCCGCGTCGTCTCGACCTTCATTACGCGGGCGCTGGCCGGCCGCCCGCTGCCCGTCTTCGGCACGGGCGAGCAAACGCGAAGTTTCTGCTATGTTTCCGACATGGTCGAGGCCCTGGTGTGCCTGGCGGAGTCGGATTACGACCGCCCGGTCAACCTCGGCAGCCCGGAAGAGGTCCGGATTCTGGACCTTGCCCGCGAGATCATCGACCTGACGGGTTCAGCGAGCGGCATGGAGTTCGCCCCCCTGCCCGAGGACGACCCGGTGCGCCGGCGGCCGAATATCGATCTGGCACGCCGCATCCTGGGGTGGGAGCCGACCGTCTCGCGACGCGAGGGGCTCCAGCGCACCATCGCGTATTACCGCCAGGAGGAGCCGCTGGAATGAACGTCTTCGTCACAGGCGGTGCCGGCTACATCGGGAGCCACGTCGTCCGGCTGCTCATCGAAGCGGGGCACCGCGTCCGGGTGTACGACAACCTGTCGGAAGGGCACCGGGCGGCCGTCCCGGCCGACGTCCTCTTCGAAGGCGACCTGATGGACGAGGCACGGCTGGCCGAGGCCTTGGACGGCGGGTTCGACTGCGTTATGCACTTTGCCGCACACTGCTACGTCGGCGAGAGCATGGAGAATCCCCAGAAGTACTACCGGAACAACGTGGTCGGGAGCCTGCGGCTGGCGGCGGCCATGCGGAAGGCGGGTGTGGGACGAATCGTCTTCTCCTCCAGCGCCGCCACCTACGGCGTGCCGCGCGAGATTCCGATTCCCGAAGACCATCCGCAGCAGCCCATCAACGCCTACGGGCAGACGAAACTCGACTTCGAGCACGCCCTTGGATACTACGCCGGCGCCTACGGCCTGGGGTATGCCACGCTGCGGTATTTCAACGCCGCCGGAGCCGCCCCCGATGCCGCTATCGGCGAGGACCACGACCCCGAGACGCACCTCGTGCCGGTTGTCCTTCAGGCGGCGCTCGGACAGAGGCAGCGCGTCGAAATCTACGGCACGGGCTATCCGACGCCCGACGGCACGTGCATCCGCGACTACGTCCACGTGTGCGACCTGGCGCAGGCACACATCCTGGCGATGGAGGCGATTGAGCCCGGCAAAGGGCTGGCTTACAACCTCGGCAACGGCAGCGGGTATTCCGTCCGCCAGGTTATCGAGACCGCCCGCCGCGTGACCGGCCGAGAGATTCCCGCCATCGAAGCGCCGCCGCGACCGGGCGACCCGCCCGAACTGGTCGCCTCGAGCGAGAAGATCACACGCGAACTCGGCTGGAAACCCGAATACCACGACCTGGCGACCATCATCGAGACCGCCTGGCGCTGGCACCGGTCGCATCCCGACGGCTACGGCGACTGATCGCCTTCTACGGGCCCCGACCGGCAGGTCGGGGACATTTCCGGCGCGGTCGCGGCTTCATTGCCGGGCCAGTGCCGCAGCGAGGGAAAGCGTGATGCGATCGAAGCGTCGCAAGCGCCTCAAGCCCTGCGTCAAAGTCTGGCTCGAGGCCGGCGGAAAGCCCGTCTTCGGCGACGGGAAACTGACGTGGCTTGAGGCGATTGCCGAGACCGGTTCCCTGCGCGAGGCGGCCCGGCGGCTCGGCATGAGTTATCGCGGCCTGTGGGGACGCCTCCGGACGATGGAAGAGCGGCTGGGAATGAAACTTGTCATCCGCCGCACGGGCGGCGCGGGCGGCGGCGGAATGGCACTCACCGAAAACGGTAAGGCCCTCGTGACCGATTACCGCCGCTTCCGCCGCGGCATCGACGCCCACGCCGCCAGGCGGTTCGAGACGTTCATGCGGTAGGCCACGCGCCGGGTGGCATGGCCACGCTCGCGTGGCCATGTGGTTCGATGGGCCACGCGACACGGCCGCGCTGGCCGCATCGCCTTGGGCACAACGCACCGCGTTGGGCAGAACATGGCCACCCAACTTCGGGTGGCCATGCCACCCGGCCATCCCGGCCCCCCGCGAAGCCCCTTCCGATTTGACGCGCCGCCAAACGTGCGTTATACTCTCCCGAGCATCACGCCAGGGGGAGGGAACATCTGTGCGATCCTCAAGAAGAGTCGCCTTTGCACTCACGTCGTTTGTCGTGTTCGCTTGGGCGTCGGCAACCTGGGCGGCGTTCGTGCCGTGGGACCCGCTCGTTGCCGACTCGTGGATCATCGAGATGCCCAGCGATTCGAAGATCGCCGTGCACACCGTCAACGCCGGCGACTACGACGTCGGCTTCGACCGGAGACGCAACGACGGCAGCGGCCGGGGCCTGAAGGCCCTGAAGTTCTGCGACGGCCAACTCAACACCGGCCACTTGGTCTCCGACTTACTCGCCGGCCAGTTCGCCATCACCAACACCGGCGACAACCGGACCTTCGCCGACCTCGTGCTCGTCGTCGCCATCGACGCGGCGGGGCTGCCCGGTGGGTTCGCCATGTCGCTTGCTGTGGCGGGGCAGGCGCCGTACGCGTTCGATCCCGCGACGGAGTTCGGCTACTACGACCATCCGACGTGGGGTGCCGGCCGGCCCAGCGGGTACTACTCCGAGACCTCGCCCACGGGGTCGCCGGTCGGCCGCGCCTTTGATTCCGGCATGGTTACGGTATGGGCGGCGCAGGGCGTGAACGTCAGCCCGCTCGGCGGAAGCGTCACCTTCGACTACGCCTTCGCGGACCTTCCGGGGACGGCGGCCTTCAGCGTGTACGGTCTGGCGGCGGGCAGGGACTTCATCTACCATACGAATCGGTCGGTCATTGACGCCCACGATCCGCTCGCGCCCGTTTCGACGTTCGAGGTGGCGCCCGAACCGGCGACGCTGGCGCTCATGGCCTGCGGCGCCCTAGCGCTCTGGAGGAAGAAGCGGTGGTTTGTCGGCGGCCGATAGCCGCGCCGCGCCGGGCCGCGCAGCCGCGCCGCACCGGCATGACGCTGCTCGAACTGCTCGTGGTCATCGCGATTCTGGCGGTGCTGGCGGCGCTCGTTGTGCCGGCGGGCAACCGGGCCCTGGAGGAGGCCAACATCGTCGAGTGCCGAAACAACCTGCGCAACATCGGCCTCGCGTTAACCTGTTACGCCAAGGACCACGACGGCGCCTTGCCGGTCTCGGGCGTTCTGGACGGGCCGCATCCGGCGCTCGTTGCGGCGCTCAACCCGTACGCCGGCGACGTGCGGATCTACTACTGCCCGAGCGAGAGGCGGCCCGACCGCATCTTTTCGGACGAGAACGTCCAGGCCGGCCGCATCGGGTACTTCTATTTCTCGTGCGAACAGGTCACGCGCAACAGCGGCGTCAGCCGGTTCCTCCGGTGGGATGTCCCGTGGCCTCGGCGGTTGGTGAACACGATGGATGCCCGGACGTGGGTCGCGAGCGACGCCTGGTTCGGCGGCGAGCCGACGGCCCACCGCGGATTCAAGAAAGGCGTCAACTACCTGACGCTCGGCGGCGACGTGCAGTTCCTGACCGAGGGGCCGCGCCGGGCGTTTAACTGAGAGCATCCATGCCCATCATCCTCATCGGCCTCGACGACACCGACAACGCGACCAGCCGCGGGACGGGGCACCTCGCCCGGCGGCTGTCGGCGGAACTCGCGGCGCGCGGCCTCGGGCCGCTGGGCGTCACGCGGCACCAGTTCCTCCTGGACGAGCGGATTCCGTACACGTCGCACAACAGCGGTGCGTGCGTGGCGGTCGAGGGCCCCGGCACAGAGGCGGTCGCCTTCGCGTTTGACTTCGTGGCCGCGGCCTCGGCCGACGGCTCGGACCCCGGCGTCTGCGTGGCCGAGGCGGCCTCTGTGGGGCCCCAGGCGGTTGCCTTCGGCCACGACGCCACCCGGCGCATCATCGAAATGGAAGAAGCGTTCGACGTGGCGCGGGCGGTTGGCCTGGACCTTCGAGAACTGGGTGGGAGCGGGCTCGGCGTCATCGGGGCGCTGGGCTCAGTCGCACTGCGGGCCGAGGGCGACGAGGGGCGGTTTATCGATTTGCCCGGCTTGCGGGAGTTGCAGCCGCGTGTTACACTGCCGGCTGTGGCGCGGCTGGGCGTTCGCGTCGAGCGCCGGACGGACGATCGGCCGGCGCATTCGGACGATGTGCTGGAGACGCTCGGTTGGGTCAGGCCGCGACTCATCGGCGGCGACGCGGTGCTACCCGTCCAGTGGAGTGACGAGCACGATGCGTGGGTCCCCGTCGATCGAAAACGGGCGGAGGCGAGCGGAGGGCGTGCCGACGGCTGAGGCCGTGGCGGCGCTCCTGGCGACGTGCGGTGTTGGCCTTTTGGCGGGCTTGGCGGCAGGGGGGGTGCGTCTGGGTCTCGGATTGCCGGGGCACAAGGCGCTCATGTGGATGGCCCCGCTGGTAGCAGCGCGGCTGGTCTTTCGTTCGCCGGTGGGCGGAAGCGCCGGGGCGCTGGCGGCAGCGCTGGGAACTATGGCCGTGGGAGGCAATCTGGCGGGCGCAGGCATGCACCTGCCCGTGGCCGTGCTGGCGGGCGGCGTGCTGGACGTGGCGGTCCACTTCATCGAGCGGCGTTGCCTGGCGGCGATGTGGGCGATTCCGCTGATGGGCCTGGCGGGCCTGGCGGCCAACCTCGTGATGCTCGGCAAGCGGCTGCTCGTGCCGTCTCTTCGTCTCCACCACTTCCTTTGGACGTCGGGCCTCGCGGCCCGGTGCCTGTCTTATGCCGTGTTCGGTCTGGCGGCAGGGCTCCTCGGCGCTGGCCTCGGCTGGGTCATCCTTCGGCGCCGGCGAAGGTGACACCGAAAGTGGTGGGCGGCTCGAAGGCTTGACATATGGCCCCGCAAGTTTACCCGCCGTGGCGGGCGTGGCCATGCCACCCGCCACCCGTCATGCCACCCGCGCTGTTATAGGGCGGCGGCGAACGTCTTCCTGGCCGTTCCCCCTGGCTTGGCAGAGTTCTTCGGCGGATAGAGATGGTAGCCGACCTTGCGGCAGGCGGCGACCGTCTCGGGGTAGGGCGTGTCGCAGACGTCGATGAAGCCGATCTGGTAGTTCTCGCCGTCGAGCGCGCGGCCGGTGGTGCTCTCGTCCTGGTACTTGAACCAGTGCGTGCCGACGATCTGCGGATGGGCAACGGCGCCGCGGACGTAGGCCTCGTACGCCTCGGCCCGCGCCTCCTGATCGGCCACCGGCACGAGGCCCGTGTGGAACATGCCACGGTCGAGCGCCCCGAAATGGAACTCGCCGATGATGACCGGCTTGTCGATGCCGCCCGGCATCTTGAAGTCCGCAACCGACCGTTTGTACCGGTTGTAACTGACCACGTCGCAGTACCGGGCGGCCACGGCGGCCGCACGGTCGTTCACCCACGCGAACCGGCACCCCAGGTACAGGTTGTTCGGGGCGACGGCCTTGACGGCAGCGCGGCACGTCTTGAAGTACTGCTCGGCGATCCGATCGTAGAAGGCGTGGAGGTCGGAGGCGGCTCGCTTGCGGTCGGGCGCGGCCGTGGCGGCGGCCAGGGCGTCCCACGAGGCGTGCTTCGTGCCCCAGGCGGCGTTCAACTTGCCGATGGTTCTGTACCGGGCCTTGAGGTCCGTGAGGAACGCCTTCTTGGCCGGCTGGTCGGGTGGTGACGCCAGTGCGGCTATGGCCAGCGACGTGTCGTTGCCCCAGGCGATCTCGTTATCGACGAAGTAGCCGATGCACATGGGGTCGCCGGCGCTCCTGCCGACTTCCCTTGCCATGCGGGTCTGCAGATTCCTGGCGAAGTCGGGATGAAAGGGGTCCTTGAACTTGCCCCAGTATCCGCTGCTGCCCTCGATGGGCGGGCCCGAGGCGTGGATCGCCACGCAGTACGGCGTCTTCTTCTGGAGGTAGATACGCGAATCGGACCAGTTGCCGATAGTGTTGAGTCCCCACGACCGCAGCCGCCGGTGGGCGATCGCCCCGATCTGGTCGCGCCACGTCTGGCCGTACTTGCGCCGGAGGTTCGCCGCACCGAAGTTGAAGGTCTGCGGCCGCTTGCCCTTGTAGTAATCGCGGACGACGTGACCTGTGCGGCCGAAGAACTCCTTGAATTCGGGGCGGTTGCCGGGGAAATCCTGCCACCACCGGTCGCGGTCGTCCAGGGGCGTGTCGGTCCATATGTCCACGCAGTCGATGCCGTGCGAGAAGAAGAGGCGCCCCTCCGGGTCCACGAGCCACCACTTGTCGCCGTGTCTGGCGGGGTAGAAGAAGCCGGTGGCCTTGGCGTGCGGCCCGTCTTTCCAGCCGCCGTATGTCGACCAGTTTGACGGTCCGGCGTGCGCGGCAAGGTCGGCTTGTTCGTCCTTGCGGGCTTTCGCGAGGTCGGCTGGCGAGTGGGTCTTGCCGGGCCAGTCGCGGTGGATGTACTGGCCGAACGTGTCGATGAAGGGGAAGAACGTCTCGGCGGTCAGTGTCGGCTGCTTGGCCGGCGTGTAGGCGCCTTCGGCGCGGATGGTGTCGATCTCGAAGGCATGGTTCTCGCTCGGCCGCCCTACGAAGATCACGAGGCCGATGATCTGCGACGGGTCGATGCGGCCGGCCGCCTTCCCGCCCCCGCTCACCGGATAGCCGCGCATGCCGAACAGTTTTACGCCCGCGAGCGCCGGGAGTTTGTGCTTGAAGTGGACCGTCAGGACTCCCGCTTCGCCGGCCTCCAGGTCGATGCGGCCGGTGCAACAATTGCTCGCGCCGTCGGCCCCGGCGTTGTCCACGCGGCAGTTAACGGTGACGGGGCCGGCGCCGGTGTTGGCGATGTCGAGGGCGATGCGGTCGTATTTCCCCAGGTCCCATTGGCCGCCCGGGGCCTTCAGGGTGACGCCGGGCCAGCGCTCCTTGTGCCCCGTCGCGACGGCCAGTGCCGAGCCGCCGTCGCGCTTCGCCTCCGCTACTTTGGCGTCGGTGGCGGCGACCTTGCTGAAGTCGAAGCCGGCGTCGAAGTCGAACAGTACCCGCCTCTGTGCCGCGTCCGCTCCCTGCGACGGCAGGCACACTGTCAGCGCGAGCACGGCGACCGCGATCGCGTGCCCCCGGGCTCTGCGTGTGGTCATCTGTGGTCCTCCTGCATTTCGCGCGGCTCGTACGGGCCGCGCGGCAAGTAGCGCTGTAGGGCTAGGGACCGGACGCGGAGGCCTTCTCGGCCACCGCGCGGGCCAGCGCGTCGAGAAGCGCCTTCTGCCCTTCGGCGTCGGGCCGGGCGGTGAGTCTCACGTAGTAGCGGCCGGCGCCGAACTCGCACAGCCCCTCGTCGCGATACGCCGTGACGCCGGGTGCCACCTCGGCGGTCTTGTCCTGCGGCGGGGCGGTCATTACGGCAGCAACGCCCTTCGGCGATGCCATGTCGTACAGGTCGATCTCGACGTAGGCGTTGCCCGCGGCGCCCGCCGCCTTCCATTCGCTGTGCGAGAGGCGGACGAACCCGGCGTCGAGGTACTCCTCGGCCATGCCGTTGATGTAGTCGTAGAGGTTCTCGGGCGTGTACCAGAGGACGTCGCCCTGCCGGGCGGCGCCGGTGGCGTTGACGGCTTCGAGGATCTTCGTCATCTCGGCTCGCGGGCCGTCGGCGGGCGCAGCGTCCTCGGAACCGTTGCATCCGCAGACGATCAGTGCCGCTGCTGAACCGAGGAGGATGGCGTATCGCATGGTTGCTCGCTTTCGGAAAAGGTAGACCGCGGCGCGCCGCTGCCCACGGTGCTCGGTGCGGCCATCAGTCTAAGTCGACGGCCGCGCCGGTGTCAACGGGCTTGGCGCTTCGTCGGCGAGGCGAGGGGGCTTGCGATTGCTTCTGTACCGGCCTGCGCCCGTCGCTATAATGCGGTTCCTAACCGAGGGGGCTGCCTGACGATACAGAAGGACGTTCCATGAAGATGCTGCTGCCAGGAGCGATCATCGTGGCGGTCGTGTTTGCCGCCTGGCTCATCGCCGGCTGCGAAGCGCCGCCCAACGCGGCCAACCACGCCGCACTCAACAATGGGTACGAGATGCTCCGCCGCACCGCCGTCGTCGAGGTGTACCAGGCGTGCAAGGAATCGGTCGTCAACATCGGCTGTTCCCGCAAAGACGAGGCCGACCCGAACGTCCGCCACACCGAGTACGGCAGCGGGGTAATCCTCCACCCGGCCGGTTACGTCCTGACCAACGCGCACCTGCTGCGCAAGGGCGGGGATCTGGCGGCGGGATTCACGGGAAGCAAGGACTATCACGCCCACGTCGTGGCGGCGGACGAGACGCGCGACCTGGCGGTTCTGAAACTCAACGCCGACCACCGGTTCAAACCCATCCGCCTCGGCCGCAGCCGCGGACTCCTGGTCGGCGAGCGGGTCGTCACGATGGGCAATCCGTTTGGCATGGGGCTGACCGTGGCCGAGGGTATCGTCAGCGCCATCGGCCGCTCCACGAAATCCGAGTACACGTTCTACCCCGAGATGGTCCAGACCGACGCCACGACGAACCCCGGCAGTTCCGGCGGGCCGCTCTTGAACGTCTCCGGCGAGATGGTCGGCATCAACGCCACCAAGAACCTGAAGGCCGACAACATCGCCTTCGCGATCCCGGCCGACCGCATTCGCGAAAGCCTGCCCGGGATCCTTGCCGTCGAGGGCCGCTACGGCTTCGTCCTCGGGCTGGAGGTGGCCACCGAGGGGCCGGCGCGCGTGACGAGCGTGGCGGCGGGCTCGCCCGCGGAGGCCGGCGGCGTGCGCGTGGGCGATGTCGTCCGACGCGTGGCGAAGGAGAACGTGGCCGGCGGTCTGGACTTCCACTTCGCTCTGGTGGGCGTCGAGGGCGGGACGGCACTGCCGATGCAGGTGCTTCGCGGCGGCAAGTTCGTCTTATTGACCGTGACGCCGACGCGTGTTGAGCCGCGACCGGCCGAGAAGGTGACCGGCCTCGTCGGCGGTCTGACCCGTGTGTACTACCGCGGCAAGTGGCAGAGGCTGCCGGACTTCAGCGGTCTGAAACCCGACAAGACGGGTACGTCCGCCACGTTCGACTTGGCCGAGTATGCCGGCAAGGACGGCTTCGCCCTGAAGTTCACCGGCTACATCGATGTGCCGGCCGACGGCGTGTACGTTTTCTACACGGCCTCCGACGACGGGAGCCGCCTGCACGTTGCCGGGCAGTTGGTGGTGGACAACGACGGCCTCCACTCCAAACAGGAGGCCCGCGGTTTCATCTCGCTGGCCAAAGGCAAGCACGCCATCGCCTGCACGTTCTTCGATGGGGGCGGCGAGGAGGCCCTGACGGTGTTGTGGGAAGGGCCGGACTTCCGCAAAGTGCCGATCCCGGCGTCGGTCCTCTTTCACGCCAAGTCCGACCGCTGATCGGTCCGACATAAGTCCTGCGCGGCGGGTCTCCGGACCCGCCGCGCTTTCGATGCAACTCTCGCGGTGGGTTGGGAAACCCACCGCGCGATAGCCGCCAGCCGGGACTCTGGAGACCTTACGCCAGGGCCGCGTGGGCCTCGCGGACGAGGCGCCGCACCGGGAGGTTTTGCGTGCAGACGAGTTCGCACCGACCGCAGTCCTCGCACGCAGTGGCCTGCGCTGCCGCCGGGATGGCCGCATAGCGCGGCCGGGCCACGTCCATCCACCCCAGTTGCTGGCCGTAGTACTGCCACGTCAGCAGGATGTCCTGGATGGCCACGCCCTGCGGACACCCCTCGCACGCGCCGCACAGGGCGCACTGGCCGGAGCAGTCGATGTGGGGCGTGGTGGCGGTCTTGTCGGCCTTCGTGGCGATGCGTATGTAGTCCGCCACCTGCTTCGGGTCGGTCATGCCCTTGACGATTGCCTCGACGCCGTCGTCGAGGAACGTCTTCCAGGTGGCGACGGCGTCGCGTCCCTTGGGCAGCCCGTTGAGGGTCTTCATGGCCAGCAGGCCGACGTTCTTTTTCCGCGTTTCGGCGACGAGGGGCTTCAGGTTGCTGCGCGACGGCCAGTTGTAGGTTGGCAGGATGACGTCGAACCAGCCGACCTCCAGGCCCTTCTTCCACACGGCCGGCACGTTGGCGTGCGTGACCAGGCAGAGGAAGCGTGCCTTGCCGGCCTTCTTGAGGGCGTCGAACGCCTTGGGCAGGCCTTCGTCGGGCACGGGCTTCGCGCTGTGAATGGGGACCATCAGGAGGTCAACGTGGTCGGTCCCCAGGGCTTTCAGTGCGCTGTCGACGGCCCGCGGTGCTCCGGCGTAGCCCAGGAAGATGCGGTCGCGGTTGCCCGGCTTCTTGAGCCAGGGGGCCAGGGCCTCGGTGCAGGCGCCGCCGTGGGCCATGATGAAGTTGACGCCGCGCTTCACGGCGGCCTCGAAGGCCGGCAGGCGGGCGGGATTCAGGACGACCCCGCCGAAGGCCAGGGCACTGATGGCGAAATTCGTTCGGCCGAGGCGCCGGTACACGATGCCGGGCTTCTCGTTGCGATGCTCGAGGTTTTTCTCGGCCGCGTGGGCGCGGGCGGTCAGTCCGGCGGCCACGCCGGTGCCAAGCGCCGCGGCCCGCGCCAGAAAACTGCGCCGGTCCATGCCCGCGTGGAGGGTTTCGTCTGGGTTCGGAGAGGCCATGTGTTTCCCTTCGGGTCTGTACAAGGTGGGCGGTTGTGTCGGTTGCATGGCTAAACACGCGCCTCCCTGCCGGGGTGTTCCAAAAAAAAAAAACGGCGACCGACACCGGCCGACCTCGAGGATGAGGACGTCCGGCCGGCGCTGGAGTAAGCGGAGGCGATGTTCGACGACAAGTCCATTCCGCTGGCAGGTCGCCGCCAGATCCGTCAATTGCCGGGACGTGGACCGCGGCCTACTCCGCCGGCACCCCGAACCACCGCTCGGCCACGCGGCGAATGTCACGGTCGCTTCGGGCGGCCTGAATAGTTGCCCGTGCCTCGGCGGCGCGGGGGATCTCGCGGGCGTACACGCGACCGATCTGACGGATGTATCTCAAGCCCACGCGCTCGCCGTATTGCCCGACCAAGCCTTCGTAATGCTCCAGGAACGCCCGGCCGCGCTCCTCAGGCGTCACGGGCCGGTACGAGCCGGTCTCGGCCAGTTCCCGAATCTGCCGAAAGATCCACGGCGTGCCGAAGGCCCCGCGCGCCACGCTCGCTCCCGCACAGTTGGTTTCGCGGAGCATGTCGAGCGTGGCCTCGGGCGTCCTCAGGTCGCCGCTGCCGAAGACGGGCACCGCGAGCGCCTCGGCCCACTCGGCGACGGTTGCCCAGTCGGCCCGGTCGGTGTAGGTCTGTGCGGCGGAGCGGGCGTGGACGGTGACCGCCACGGCCCCGGCCCGGGCGGCGCCGCGCGCCAAGTCCAGCGCCAGCCGGCGGTCCTGCGCTGAGTTCGTGTACCCGTGGCGGAGTTTGACCGTCACGGGCAGCGGCGAGGTGCCCACGGCCGCCTCGACCAGCCGGACGGCGGCGTCGGGGTCCCGCAGAAACGCCGCGCCGCGCCGGCTCCGCCCGGCCACGCGGCGGCTCGGACACGCGAAGTTTAGATCCACCAGGTCCGCCGTGCCGCGCCGGGCGAGCATCGCGACGGTTTCGACGAGCAGGTCGGGCTCGCGCGGCAGGATCTGGACGCCCAGGGGACGGTCCGCCGGGTCCGAGGCCAACAGGTTCCGGGCCTTGGAGACGCTTTCGTGGCCGAGGAGTTCGCGCGGCGTGGCCATCTCGGTGTGCGTCAGTGCGGCCCCCTGGCGGCGGCAGAGCAGCCGGAACGGCAGGTGCGTCCGTTTGTGCATCGGCGCAAGGACAAGGTTGTTTGAGAGCGCAACCGGGCCGAGCGTAATCGGATGCACGAGATTTCGAGACTCAGTCATTCGCGAGGCAGGGCATTTGGCCGATCTTCATTTCATCCGCGACATCGCCTCCAGGCGCCATGTAACCATACGCCGGGCCTCGTTTGGGTCAAGAGATGTTTGGCCCCCGGTCGTTTGCCGGAGGCGGTTTTTGCCGCCCTGGAACGGGTCCGAATCCGCTGTTCCGCTCGCAGGAAAACGGGGGGGGGCGGCAAGAGATTTGTGTGCAGAAGAGGGCAGGCGCTTTCCGATAACAACTAGTGCCCCTACGCTGTGCTCCCGACACGACGCCCCGCGCAAGGAGACCGAGCATGCTGCGGACCGAAATGCGAACGAGTCCTCGCATTACGACGCGGATCACGGTCGAATCGATCGGCCCGACGCTGAACATCTCGGCAGGGGGCATGTGTGTCCTCATGGCGGACCCCATGCGGGAAGGCACGACGCCCACGCTCACGTTCCTGTTGCCGGAGGACGAAACGCCCGTGACCTGCAGGGGGCGCATTACGTGGTGCCGCGCGTCCAAGATCGACCCGGAACTGTACGAGGTGGGCGTGGCGTTCGACGACATCAGCGACGAAGACCGTCAGCGCGTGATGGATTTCGTGGAGACCCACCTGAGTCCGGCCTCCTGACGTCCGGTTGAGGTGGTTCGAGCCTTCCCCTTTCTCATCCGGTTGTTTGCCTTCCTCCCGAGTTGCGTGTATACTGTGTGGACCGGGGGACTTGCAGGCGTCGAAGGATGCCGATTTCCGCAACCTGTCCGGGGTGTGGGAAAATCATCTCCGCCCCGGATTCGGCCGCCGGACACAAGGCCAAGTGCCCGCATTGCGGCGAGGTCGTGACGTTTCGCGCCGACCCTGCGGCCGCGCTCGCTGCTGCCGTGGCGGCCGAGGGCGCGGCGGCGCCAACGCCGGCACCGGCCCGCGCCGGCGGACCCTCCAAGCAGTCCTCCACCACCACCGTCTCCCGAATGCTGGCCCGGACCAGCCCGTACGATGCCCTGCGGCTGCTGGCCGCCATCATCTTCGGAGTGGGCATCGCCGTGTCGGTGCTGGTGTTTCTGGGTGGGCTTGGCGCGCTGATCCTGCTTGCCACGGGCGGCCAGCCGGCGCTTGCCGCCGGCGTGTTTGCCGGCGCGTTGATCCTGGCGGTGATGCTTTTGTTGGGCGCGAAGATGGCGAGCGAGTTGGCACGCCTGTGGGCCGACGTCGGCGACCGGACACGCCACGTGGCGCAGATGCTGGAGGAATCGCTGAACCAACCGCGCGACAACAGCCGGTAAGGAACACCCGCCGGTCGCACGCTGAAGCATACCTCGAATCGGCACGCGGTTTACTGGACGGCGACGGCGCCGAGTAACACGCCTTTCTTCAGTTTCCACCCCCCCGAGAGGAAGTACTTGCCCTTGCGGATGGAAAGGGTGAGTTTCTCTCTTTCTTGGGCCTTGCGTTTTCGCCCCGCACCCACGTAGTGGATCCAGAGCAGGCGGACCGTCGCCTTGTCTGCCTCGCTCTTGATGGGTTGAACCTGGCGGGCGTAGTCCTCTTTCATCGGGCATTCCCAGCTCTTGCCGATCGCGACGGTGCGCGTCATGTTGACGACCAGCCGGAAACTGTTATAGCCGACCGCGCGTTGGCGGAGTTCGGCGGCGATGGCCTTCAGCGCCGGGTCGATAAACGGTTTGGCCTCTTGGGTGGCGTGGATGCCGATGACGGTCACGTTGAGGCTTTGCTTGGAGTCCGCGGTTTCGGTGGCGGCCTTGGCGGCCTCGGAGAGAGTCAGCAGCGCCGCGACCGCCAGGATCATCGCCTGCCCGTGGGTTGCATGTCGCATGGTCCTTGTTCCCGCCTGTGCGCTCAGCCGTTCGACTCGTCCGGTTCAACCCAGATGGCCACCACGTCGTCCGTATCGCCCGTGTAGAGGATGACACTGTAGTTGGCGTCGGTCTCCAGTTCCATGATAGCAACGTCGTCCTGCCGCGCCAATGTATTCGGCGCCAGGGGCGGGGCTGCCCGGGTCCAGAGCGTGGCCATCCCGAGGGCAATCACCAGGGCGGCGGCGGCTGCGCCGGCCACGTGCGCCATCCAGCGCAACGGTTGGCGTGCCTTACGGGGGCGGACCTTGATGAGGGTCATTCCGGGTGCGCGGGCCGCGGCAGCGGCGCCTCGCGGCCGGGCGGCCGGCGCCGGCACCTCGCGAACGATTGGAGCGGGAGGAGGAGGTTGCTCAGGGGCAATGGGCGGCTGGGCCTCGGGCGTTGGGTCCAGGCCCTCGATCCGCGGACGCGTCTTCAGTTGCACCGGCTCGCCCTTGCCTTCGAGTTCGGCCTTCAGCGCCGTGCCGATGCCGCTCCAGTCGTTTTCCTCAACCGGCGAGGGATCGTACGAGTCGAGCACGTGCTGAACTCGCTGCTGGTCGTGGACGATCTGGCGGCACCGCCCGCACTGCTCCAGGTGAGCGGCCAGAGCCTCGTTCTCCAACGCCGACAGTTCCCCGTCGGCGTAGCCGGCAAGCATCAGTCTGGCTTCGTCGCAATCCATGGCTCTCACCCGATCTCCGAGGCCAGCAACTCCCTGAGCCTCTGCCGCGCGTTGAATATGCGGCTCATGACGGTTCCGACGGAGATGCTGAGCACGTCGGCTACTTCCTTGTACGACATGCCTTCGAGGGCATACAAGACGAGTGCCGCCCGGTTCTTTTCCGAGATGTTGGCCAGGGCCTCGTCGATGGCCTTCCGCAGGTCACGCTCGGACGCTTCTTCCTGTGGCGCCGGGTGGCTCGGACCCGTGGCGGCAGGCTCCAGGGCCGCCAGCGCGTCAAGGCTCTCGGCCTGCCGGTGCGACCGCCACCGACGGTAGTCCAGGGCGGCGTGCGTCACGATCCGGTACAGCCACGTCCGAAACGACGACTGGCCGCGGAACGCCTGAATACCCCGTATGACATGAATGAACGATTCCTGCACGACGTCGAGCGCATCTTCCCGCGACCCGACCAGGCGGAACGCGATGCCGTAGGCGGCGTCGCGGTGCCGGCGGAACAGTTGGTCGAGCGCCTTCGAGTCGCCCTCCTTGAGTCGTTCGACAAGGGTTGCGTCGCGCTCGGCCTCTTGCGCGGCTGCCTCGTCGGCCTGGCCATCTTGCCCTGCTTCAACCATTTAGACGATTCCCGGGGGAACCTATTCATTTTGCCCGGCGAGTCAGCCGAACAGGTACAACAGACGCGCGCCAAGGCCAAGGTAGATCAGCGTGCCGGTGATGTCGTTCAAACTCGTCACGAACGGCCCGCTCGCAAGCGCCGGATCCACCCCCACCCGGGTGCAGGCCAGCGGAATCAGCGTCCCCGTGACGGCCGCGCTCAGAATACCGCACAGCATGCTGAAGGCGATCACCACCGCAAAACCGACGTGGTGGCCGAAGAAAACGTACCCGACCGCGCCCGAAACCAAGCCGCACGCCACGCCCACCAGGATCGCCACGCCCATCTCGTGTGCCAGGATCGAGCCGGTTCGCGAGGTCCGCACGTCGCCTGTCGCGATGCCGCGCACCATGATCGTCGAGGACTGAAGGCTGACGTTGCCGGCCATTTCGATCATCACGGGGACGAAAAGCAGCAGCGCCGTCGTCCCCCCGGGGTCGTAGCCGAGCCATCGCATGATCTGGCCAACGAGGAACCCCGGCACCAGCGTGATCAGCAGCCAGGGAAGTCTTGCGACCGCCCGCTGCCAGATGGGCATGTGGAGCGGGTCCCTGGCGGCCGTACCGGCCAGGCGGTACATGTCTTCGGCGGCTTCTTCATCGGCGGCGTCCAGGATGTTATCCACGGTGATGATGCCTTTGACGACAGCGCCTTCCGGGTCCACCACGGGGACGGCCAGCAGGTTGTAGCGGCGGACGATCTCGGCGACCTGCTCGCGGTCCATGCCGGTCGGCACGGCGTGGACGTCGGTTTCCATGAGGTCGCCGACAGGGGTCTGGGGCGGGGAGAAGACGAGTTTCTCAAGGGGCAAGCGGCCGATGAGGCGCGACGCCTCGTCCGTAACGTACAAGTAGTTGCGGTGGGTGGTCTCGGAGGCGCCGCTGGCCCGCTCGATGGCGTCGCGGCAGGTGACGCCGGCGGGCAGGACGACGAACTCGGTGGTCATCAGGCCGCCGGCCGTGTCGGGCGGGTACTCCAGGAGCCTCTCGACCTCGTCGCGGTCTTCAAGTCCGGCCAGGGCTTCGGCGGCCTCGCGGGGTTCCAGTTCGCCGATGACGTCGGCGGCCTCGTCGGGTTCGAGTTCCGCCAGGGTGGTGCGAAGTTTCTCCGGCCGGACGCTCTCGATAATGTCCTCGCGGGTCTCGGCGTCGGTTTCGACCAGGACGTCGGCGGCATCGTCGGCCTCGAGCAGCGAGAACAGCGCGACCTTCTCGGCGGTGCTGAACTCCTCCAGCAGGTCCGCCACGTCGCTCGGGTGCAGCCCGTCGAGGCGGCGCGCCAGTTCATCCCTCCGGCCTTCCGCCAGGAGGCGGCGGAGACCGGCGATAAAGGCCTCGTCGAGCGTCGGATTAGGCGGACTGGATTCGGACACGGTTTCCTCGAACGGGTCTTCAGCGGCCCACGGCGCAGTTTAGAAGCCGGTCGGAGGCCGGTCAATCAGAAAAGGCGTGCGGACACGCCCGCGCAACCGTACAATATCGTGACGCGACGAAAGATGACAAGGAGACGGATGTGGCCATCGAGTTCACGTGTGACTGCGGGGCGGCCTGTTCGGCAGACGAGTCGCAGGCAGGGCAGTTGTTCCACTGCGAGGCCTGCGGCCTGGACATCCCCGTGCCGTTTCCGGAGGATGCGGCCAGGGCCGGTGGCGATGCAGCCGAGACTTCCGGGCCGGCACAGGCCGACGCGGCCCAGGCGGCCGTCCAGGACATGGAGGACGCCGAAGCCCACGCCGAGTCCAAGCGCGCGATGGTCGAGCAGATGAAAGAGGTCCGCGGCGACCTGGGTGACACGGCCAGCAAGCGTCGCGAGGATCTCGATGCACTGAAGCGCGAGACCGGCGGCGACGTGGACGCCGGCGACGTCAAGGCCAAGCACGAGGGCGATATCCAGGCGCTTCACGACCAACTCGGTTCCGAGGGCGGCATCGCCGAGATGGCCGAGCAAATGCGGGCCGTGGGCGAGGGGGAAGGCGGTGAAGCGGTCGCCGTATCCGCCGGCGAACTCGGTCCACGGGCCGTCCGGCCCATCAAGAAGAAGCCGCCCAAAGGTAAGGAGCGCGCCGCACACCACATCGGATTCAAGAAGGCCATCTGGCTGCCGTCGCTCCTGGTGGGGCTGGTGTGTGTGGGCATCGGCGTCTACTGCTTCCTGCCGAGTTCCGAGGAGAATCCGTATAAGCGGCACCTCGCTTACTTCCACGAAACGCTGAAGAAGGCCGGCATCGCGGAGTTTGACGTAGTCCAGGCCGGCAAGGCCTCGTGGGCGATACCGAAAGGCGCAACGCATTCGGTCTCCGACACCGGGCGGGTGTATTTCCAAAACGTGCCCGCCTACGGGCGGATGGCGCCGGACGAGGCCGCCGTGGACGCCACCGACTACGCCAAGGCCAAGAACTACACGAGCGGTCGGGAGAGCAAGTCCCTTCAGTTCGGCATCGTTCTTACGGCGGTTGGCGCCGTCCTGGTCCTGCTCAGCATCATCACGCTCCGCGACGTGCGGATTGTGGCCGCCATGAGAGCCGAGGCGGCTGAAGACGCCGGAGCCGACCAATCCCCGGCCGACGAGCCGGCGGAGGCCGACGAGCCGGCGGAGGCCGAAGAGCCCAGTTAGCCGCCGGGCTTGCCCGGCGCGCTGAGTGTCGGCGCCTTGCCTGTCCGCCCCGGCGCCTTCACAGGCTCCAGCCCTTTCGGTACTCGGTACGGATGTATTTGTTCGCCTCGGGCAGGTTGGTCACTTTCAGGTTCTCGGCATCCCACTCTATCCGCGCGTCGATGCGTCTGGCGGCATTGCCGAGCATGCAGATCTCGGTCAGCGGACCGGAGTAGTCGAAACCCGCCCCTGCCGGTTTGCCGCTCTTGCACGCCCGCACCCAGTCCATTTCGTGGCTGCCTTTGACCCTGGGAAGCGTTTTCGGCGGCCGCTTGTAGTCCTTCATTCTGCTTTCGGGTATCAGGCGTGGGCCGTTTCCGTAGGTGCCGCACGTGAGTTTGCCTTTATCGCCTTTGAAAACGACGCCGCCTTCGCGGTCGCCCATGGCGCGGCCGTCCTCCAGTTCCGCCGGCCGCGGGGCGCGGAGACCCTCGTACCACGTGAGTTTGACGGGCGGCAGGTCGCCGCGGGCGGGGAACTGGTAGGTCACGATCGAGGCCAGCGGATGGGTGTCGGAGTTAAGCCCCAGAGAGGTGGCTTCGATGCTGGTCGGCTGGCCCAGTTTCAAGGCCCAGAAAACGGGATCCAGCGTATGGGCCCCGCGGTCGCCCATCATGCCGCATCCGAAGTCCAGCCAACATCGCCACACCGCCGGATGGTACGCCGGATGGTACGGCCGCATGGGTGCCGGGCCGATCCACAGGTCCCAGTCGAGCGACGCGGGAACGGCGGGCGTCTCTTTCGGTCGGCGGCCCCATCGGGAACTCCAACCGGCGTGGCCCCACGGATAGTACGACAGGCTGCACCAGGCGTCCACTTCGCGCACGCGGCCGATGGCCCCGTCCCAGATCCATTCGCAGATGAGCCTTGCACCTTCGCCGGAATGGCCCTGGATGCCCATCTGCGTGGTGACGCCGGCCTCGCGGGCTGCTTTGGCGAGCATACGGGCCTCGTGCACGTCGTGCGTCAGCGGTTTCTGGCAATAGACGTGCTTGCCGGCCTTGATGGCCGCCATCGAGATGACGGCGTGCGTGTGGTCGGGCGTGGCGACGAGGACGGCGTCGAAATCCTTTTGCGCCTCGAGCATCTTGCGGAAATCGGTGTGGACCTTGGCCTTGGGGTATCGTTTGAAGGTTTTGGCGGCGTAGGCGTGGTCCACGTCGCAGAGTGCGACGATGTTCTCGGATTGAAGGTTCCGCAGGTTCGACCCGCCCATGCCGCCGACGCCGATGCCGGCGATGTTCAGTTTCTCGCTGGGCGGTGTCCGGTTCGCTCCACCCAGGACGTGCCTGGAGACGACGGTGACGGCTGCGGCCGATGCGGCGCCGAGGAGGCGGCGTCGGGTGACGTTCGCTTTTGCCATTGGCGTGCCTTCCTTTCGTGTTTGCCGGAATCGTAACTCCGGGACCATTGTAAGCGTCTGGCCCTCGTTCGGAAGCATTATTTGCCGCCGCCGTTGCTCCGGGGGCCGAACGGGTGCCGAAACATGGATTGAGTCCGTAAAGTTCTGTAAAAGCGGCTCGGCGCAAGGAGTGGCGAGTCGG
>CAZIJC010000037.1:0-6193 GCA_964539385.1 uncultured Anaerolineales bacterium
GACAACCTCACGAAGGGCGCCGCCGGGCAGGCCCTCCAGAACATGAACCTGATGTTCGGGCACGATGAAACGGCAGGATTGAGATGAAAGACACCGGCGAATTGAAGGTGGACGCCGCCCTCGGCGTCACGTCGCCCAAGGGTTTCCGCGCGGGCGCCGCCGCGGTGGGAGTCAAAGAGAACTCCGACAAACTCGACGTGGCCGTCCTCACCTGCGACGTCGAGGCCGCGGCCGCCGCCGTCTTTACGCAGAACAAACTCTGCGCCGCGCCGGTCCTGCTGTGCCGCGACCATCTGGGCAAGCGAGCAGGCGTCCGCGCGGTCGTGGCGAACAGCGGCAACGCCAACGCCGCCACCGGCCGGCAAGGCTTGGCCGATGCCCGCGAGATGGCCGGCCGCGCGGCAGAGCGCATCGGGTGCGCCGCCGAGGCGGTCCTGGTCGGCTCGACCGGCGTCATCGGCCACCTGCTGCCGATGGAGAAGATCCGGGCCGGCATCGACCGGGCCGTCGCGAACCTCGCCGCAGGCCCCGACGCCGACCGGGCCTTCGCCCGCGCCATCATGACCACCGACACCGTGCCGAAGCAGGCCGGCGTGCAAATCGAACTGGCCGGCCGCACCGTGACCGTCGCCGGCGCGACCAAGGGCGTCGGCATGATCGCGCCGAACATGGCCACCACGCTGGGGTTCCTGACGACCGACGCCGCCGTCGAGTCGCCCCTGCTTCAGGACATCCTTCGCCGCGCCGCCGACGTCACCTACAACTGCCTGACCGTGGACGGGCACACGTCGACCAACGACACGCTCTGCCTCCTGGCGAGCGGCCTGGGGAGCGAAGGCGCCGCGCCCATGGCGGCAGGCTCCGGCGAGGCCGCCGCGCTCGAGGCCGCCGTCACGGCCGTCTGCGACAGCCTGGGGCGCCAGCTCATCTCCGACGGCGAGGGCGCGACCAAACTCATCGAGGTCCGCGTCACGGGCGCCGCGACGGACGGCGAGGCCCGCGCCGCCGCCCGCGCCATCGCCAACTCGCCGCTCGTCAAGTGCGCCTTCTTCGGCGAAGACCCCAACTGGGGCCGCATCGTCTCGGCCGCCGGATACGCCGGCATCTCCAGCGGCCCGGAAACCATGCAACTCGCGTTGGGCGGCCTGGTCATCTTCGACCGAGGCGCCCCCGTCGAGGCCGACCGGACGCAACTGAAGGCCGTCATGGCCGCACGCCGGATCGACGTGCACCTCGACCTCGGCGCCGGCACCGGCCGCGCACGATTCCTGACGTGCGACCTCACCTACGACTACGTCAAGATCAACGCCGAGTACACGACATGAGCGCATCGGCGAAGGCGTACCGCGCGCGCTGGGTCATCGGCGCCGACGGCCGCGCCATCGACAGCGGCGCCGTGGTCGCGGCCGACGGGCGGATCGTCCGCGTCGGAGCGTGGTCGAAGATTCGCCCTCACGTTGGGCCGAGCGATACGGTCGAGGCGTTCCCCGCCGCCGCCCTTCTGCCCGGCTTCGTCAACGCCCACGCACACCTGAGCCTTTCGGACATGGCGGGCAAGTTCCGGCCGACGGCGAACTTCGCCGCCTGGATAGGGCGCCTCGCCGTACGCCGCAATCCGCGGACCAGCACCGCCGTCCGCCGCGCCGTGGCACGCGGCGCCGCCGACAGCCTCGCCGCCGGCACCGTCGCGGGAGCCGACGTCACACCCGAACCGCAGTTCGACGCCGCACTCGACGCGAGCACGCCACGCTGGCGTGTCTTCGGCGAACTGCTCCGCTTCGGCGATGCCGGGCTCAGGAATGTCGACGAAACCGTCGCGGCGCTCGAGGCGCTCCTGCAGACGACCGGCGCCGCCGTCGGCCTCGCGCCGCACGCCCCGTACACGGTGGGCGTGGAAGTTTTCGTGCGTGCCCGCCGCGAGGCCGACGCGCGCGGCTGGCCCGTCTCGACGCACCTGCACGAGACGCAGGACGAAATCGCTTTCATCGAGCGCGGCGAGGGAAGCCTTCACAAATGGCTATCGCGGCTGCGGTTTCTGCCGACCGACCTCAAGCCGGCGGGGGTGCGCCCGATACGGATGCTGGCCGAGGCGGGGTTCTTCAGCGGGCCCGTCCTGGTGGCCCACGGCAACTACCTGACCGACACCGAGATCGGTATCCTGGCCGAGAGCGGTTCGTCCGTCGCCTATTGTCCGCGGAGCCACGCCTTCTTCAAGCACGCGAATCACCCGTGGCGGCGGCTGCTGGCGGCCGGCGTCAACGTGTGCCTGGGCACCGACAGCCTCGCCTCCAGCCCCAGCCTTTCGATCCTGGACGAGGCGAGGTTCCTCGCGTCCCGCGAGCCGGACGCCAAAGCGCGGACGCTGCTGGCGATGGCCACACGCCGCGGCGCCCGCGCCCTGGGTCTGGAGAACACCACGGGCGACCTTCGCGAGGGCCTGGCCGCCGAGTTCTGCGCCGTCGGCCCCATCGCCAAGACGGATGACCCGCTTGAGGCCATCATGGCCGGCGAGGGAGACCTTCTACCCCTCGTAGGCGTCTAACGTGTTCAGCGGGGTGGCGCGTGGGACGCTAAACACGTACTCGGCGTCTGAAGTAGCCGGAAAGGGTTCGCGGTCACACATCCGCAAACCGTTGTTTTCGCAGGCCCACCGTTGCGTTAACCACCGCAGCCCGCTAGAATCAATTGTTTGCAGGCACGATCCGTACGGGTGGACCAAACGATGCTCGCACGAACCGTCGTTGCTATCGGTTGCTTGGCCGCGCTGGCGGCCGGCTGCTCCCCGTCTCACTACACCGCAGAGGCCGACCGCGAGGTGTACGGCATCGTGGCCGACACCAGCGCCAAGGCGCTCGGCCGGGTCCACGACTTCACGGTCCGGCCGACCGTTGACCTGCCGGACATGCTTGAGACGGCGCGCCGGAAGCCGCGCCTGCCGGCGCCGGCCGCCCCGGAGCCGCCGGCCGACGCGGAGGCGGAGCAACAGACCACGTTCGAGGCGGTCGTGCCGGAGAATCTCCCGTCTCCCGTTCCCGAGCCGGGGCCCGACGCCGCCCGCCTCACCATGGGCGACGCCCTGCGCGTCGCCGTCCGCGCCAGCCGCGAGTACCAGGCCCAGAAAGAGACCGTGTACCTGACGGCCCTGGCGCTGACGTTCGAGCGTTACCTGTTCCGTCCACATCCGTTTACCACCGGCACGGTGGACTTCGTCAACGAGCAGGACGGTGGGCGTCAGCGGTCGTGGGACCCGACGGCCGACGTCGGCGTGACGCAGGCGCTGGCGGACGGGGCGGTTATCGCGGGCGGCCTGGGCATCACGGCACTGAAGTACCTGAACCGCGAACTGGGCGATACGGTGGATTCGGCGCTCGACTTCAGCCTGACGCAGCCGCTGTGGCGCGGCGCCGGGCGCAAGATCGTCCAGGAGAACCTGCTCCAGGCCGAACGCAACTCCGTCTACGCCGTGCGGACGTTCGCCCGGTTCGAGCAGGAGTTCGCCGTCAGCATCGCCTCGCAGTACCTGCGGGTTCTGCAGCAGCGCGACGTGGTGATGAACACCTGGAAGAGTTACCTGAGCCTGAAGGGCGGCCGCGAGCGGGCCGAGTGGCTCGCCCAGGCCGAACGCCTGGCCGAGTATGAGGTGGACGAGGCGCGTCAGGACGAACTGACCGCCTACAACCGATGGGTCGTCGAGCGCGAGAATTACACGAACGATCTCGACGCCTTCAAGATCACCCTCGGCATCCCCGTCACGGCCGAGGTGACGATTGAGCCGCGCGAACTTGCCCGGCTCGAGACCGCAGGGCTCCAGCAGTACGAGTTCGATCTGGCCGACTCTACGGCCAAGGCCCTGGGGACGCGGCTCGACCTGGCGAATACCCGCGAGGGCCTCGAAGACGCCAATCGCAGGATCACGATTGCCGAAGACGGTCTGAAGGGCGATGTGGACCTGGTGGCCAGCATGGGATACGCGTCGCGCGGCAACCGTCCGCAATCGGCCCGCATCTCGCTGAGCCGCGGCGATTACGCCGTGGGATTCGACATCGACCTGCCGGTGGACCGGCTCGGAGAGCGGAACGCCCTGCGTGAGACGCAGATCTCGCGCCAGGTCGCGGCTCGGGCGCTGGACCTGGCGCGCGATAACGTGATCCTGGAGGTACGGCGGGCCTGCCGCACTCTGCAACAGGCCCGCGAGAGTTACACGATCCAGAAGCGCAGCGTCACGCTGGCGGAGCGGCGTGTCGATTCCACGCAGATGCTGCTCCAGGCCGGCCGGGCGACGCAGCGCAACGTGCTCGACGCCGAAGACGCCCTGCTGAGGGGTCGCAACGCCCTCACCGGGGCGCTCGTCACGCACACGATCGCCGGGCTGGAGTTCGAGCGCGACGTCGGAACGCTGGTTGTCGATGAAGAGGGACAAATCCATGGATGGATCCTTACCGATGACGGCCGCTGAGGGCGCCGGGTCGCAGGCCCCTCCGGCCGGGAAACGGTGGCTGCTGCTGGCCGGCGTGGGCGGATTCGCAGCGCTGGTCGTCGCGGGGCTCGGGCTATGGGCGGTGCTGGGCAGTTCGAAGCCCGAGGGAGCCGCCGACGGTGAGACGGCCCGCGCCGTTCGCGACCGCCTCGTGGTCTCGATCACGGAGAGCGGCGAGATTGACGCCAAGGAATCGGTGGACGTCCGCTGCGAGGTCGAAGGCATGAGCACCATCGTCTGGGCCGTCGAGGAGGGGAGCGTCGTCAAGGAGGGCGACAAACTCGTCGAACTCGATTCGGCCGACCTTGAGGAACTCGTCCAGACCCAGGAGATGAAATACAACACGGCCAAGGCCGCCTTCGAGAAGTCCGACAAGACCTACGCCATCCAGAAGAGCACCCGCGAGAGCCTGCTGTCGGTCGCCGGGCTCGACGTCAAGTTCAGCCTGATCGACCTCCGCAAGTACCTCGGTACCCGCCTGGCCGACTACGTCATTGGCAAGGAAGGCAAGGTGACGTTCGGCAAACTCGTGGCGAACTCCGACCTGGGCGGCGACGCCCTCCAGCAGAAACGCCAACTCGAAAGCGCCATCGACCTGGCCCACGAGAAACTCAAACGCGCCTCGAGCAAGGTCGAGTGGACCCGGAAACTCGAGAAACTCGGCTACGTCACGGGCAGTGAACTGGAGGCCGACGAACTCGCCGCCAAGACCGCCCAGGTCGATCTCGACCAGGCCCGCACGGCGCTCGACCTGTTCCTCCGGTACGAGTTCCCGAAACAGGCGGAGAAGGTCTACACCGACTGGCGTGAGTTCAAGCACGAGTACGACCGCGTGGACGCCCGCACCCAGAGCGAACAGGACAGCGCCAAGGCCGACCTCGACAACCAGCGCAAAGCGCTGGCGCTGGAGGACAAACGCCTCACAAAGGTCCGCGACCAACTGGTGAAGACGACCATCCGCGCCCCGCAACCGGGCATGGTCGTTTTCGAGACGGGTCGCAGCCGCTGGGGTCAGGCCCCCCCCATGGAGGTCGGCTCCACCGTCGGACACCGGCAGGTGCTCATCAAACTGCCCGACATGTCGGAGATGAACGTGAAGGTGCGGCTGCACGAGTCGGTGGTCAAGCAGGCCTCCCTCGATGCCCCCGCCTTCGCCACCATCGACGCCATGCCGCAGAACCGGCTGACCGGCAAGGTGACCAAGATCGGCGTCATGCCCGACCGGCAGCAGTGGTGGATGAACCCCGGCCTGAAGACGTACCCAACCGAGATCACGCTCGACTCGACGCCCCCGGGCATGAAGCCCGGCATGAGCGCCCAGGTCGAGATCCTCGTCGATACGCGGGACGATATCCTCCAGGTGCCCATCGCGGCCGTCCACGTGGACAAAGGGTTCCAGGTGGTCTACGTCAAGACGCCTGCGGGAGTTGAGGCGCGGCGCGTGGAAGTGGGCCTCTCGAGCGACCAGGCCGCCGAGATCACGTCGGGCCTGGCCGAGGGCGACGAGGTGTACCTGTACAAGCCCGACGGGGTGCCGGAACTGGAGGTCTCGCAGGAAGAGATTCAGGCGATGAAGACGCAGAAGGAACTCGAACGCAAGGCCGCCGAGGCCGCCGAGGCCGCCGCCAAGGCCCGGTCCGCCCTGCCCACCTCGATCCCCGGCCTCGAGAACCTCTCGCCCGAACAGGCCAAGGCCATGCGCGAGAAGTTCGAGAA
>CAZIJC010000037.1:6293-21383 GCA_964539385.1 uncultured Anaerolineales bacterium
ACCTCACCAAGACCTACCACATGGGCGCCGACGTCGTCGTCGAGGCGCTGCGCGGCGTCGATCTGGACATCGAGCAGGGCGAGTACGTGGCCGTCATGGGGCCGTCGGGGTCCGGCAAGAGCACGCTGCTGAACCTCCTGGGGTGCCTCGACCGGCCCACGCGCGGGCGGTACGTCCTGGGCGGCCAGGACATCTCGCGCCTCTCGGACGCCGCCTTGAGCGAGGTGCGCGGCCGGCGGATCGGATTCGTCTTCCAGTCGTTTAACCTCATCCCGCAACTGACGGCCCTCGACAACATCGAGGTGCCGCTCTTCTACCAGGGCTTGCACCGGCGCGAACGCAGGCGCAGGGGCCACGAGTTGGCCGAACGTGTCGGCCTGGGCGCCAGGGCTCGGCACAAACCGATGGAACTCTCGGGCGGAGAGCAACAGCGGGTTGCCATCGCGCGGGCCCTCTCGAACGACCCCCTTATCCTGCTCGCCGACGAACCCACAGGCAACCTCGACTCGAAGACCGGCCAGGAGATTCTCGAGGTCTTCGACGACCTCTCGGCGCGCGGACGGACGCTCATCGTCGTCACCCACGACGAGGCCATCGCCAGCCGCACCCACAGGACCGTCCGTATGGCCGACGGACAGGTCGTGAAGCAGGACGTGAACTGAGGCAGAGGACCGCAGCAGCCCATGCTATCGTTCAAGTCAACCGAGATCCTGCGCCTGGGGGTGGCGAACCTGTTCGTCCACCCGGCGCGCAGCATCCTGACGATGCTGGGCATCCTGTTCGGCGTTACCGCGGTCATCGCCACCCTGGCCGTCGTCGAGGGCATCAGCGAGAAGATGCAGGAAGAGGTCCTGAGGATGGGGGCGACCAACATTATCGTCGAGGCCGTCAAACCCGTCGAGAGCGAATCGGCCAGCCAGACTCAGCAGAGCGGCTTGGCGGTCACCTACGGCCTGACCTACGAGGACGCCGAACGCATCCGGTCGAGCGTCCAGGGGGCCGATGTCGTCGTCCCGGCGCGACGCATCCCCGTGACGGCACGGTACCTGACCAAGCGAACCCGCGCCGAAGTCCTCGGCACGGTGCCGTGGTACAACGAGACGTACGGCATTAACATGGCGAGCGGACGATGGCTGACGCCCCTCGACGAGCGGAAGGTGGATAACATCTGTGTGCTGGGCGCCTCCGTGGCCCGGACGCTGTTCCCGCGATCCGAGCCGCTCGGAAAGAGCCTCTGGCTCGGGCCGTTCTCGTACCGCGTGGTCGGCGTCCTGGCCTCGCGGGGCAAGACGACTTCCTCGGAGAGCAGCAACGGAGCGGACTATGACCGCACCGTCTACATTCCCCTGACGGCCGCCAGCCGGCGCTTCGGCGAGATGGTGCTCGACCAGTCGGCCGGCAGCCGCAGTTTCGAGATGGTCGAACTGCATGAGATCACGGTCAAGGTGCCCACGGCCGAGGCCGTCCGGCCGGCGGCGCGAATCATCGCCGGACTACTCGAGAAGTTTCACGACAAGAAAGACTGGGACGTGGCGGTGCCGCTGGAGCGCCTCGAGGCCCTGGAGCGGACGAAGTGGCTCTTCGTCGTGCTCGGCGTCTCGATTGCCGCCATCAGCCTGCTCGTGGGCGGCATCGGCATCATGAACATCATGCTGGCCAGCGTCACGGAGCGGACCCGCGAGATCGGCATCCGTCGCGCCATGGGCGCCAAACGCCGCGACATCGTCAGCCAGTTCCTCGTCGAGACGGTGGTCCTCTCGACCGTGGGCGGGGCGGTCGGCGTGCCGGTCGGCGTGGGGCTGGCCGTCGTGATCCCGGCGCTGCTGTCGAAGGCCGCCACCGTGCTCGGCGTCGGCGGCGAGGCCGCACTCACGAGCCTCTCGCGCACCATCGTGACGCCAAGCGCCGTCATCCTCGCCCTGAGCACGAGCGTCATCGTCGGCGTCGTCAGCGGCGTGTATCCGGCCTACCGCGCCGCCCAGATGGACCCCATCAAGGCGCTGCGGCACGAGTGACCTCAAGATGCGGGCCTGCGTGGCTGTCGCCGAACGGTTGCTGCCCGAAGGCCCTTGCCATGCCGCGAGCGCGGCCCGGCGCAACGTCGCGCTATGAAGCCTCGCCCAGGAGTTCCTTGAGTTTCCGGCGCATTTGGCCCGCAAGCCGCAGCGCCTCAGCGGCATCGTCGCGCTCGGCCGATTCCCCGGGATAGCGGAACGCCACCGCCGCCCGCGAGACGAAACGCAACTCCTCCACCGGCCAGGACCACTCCGAGCGTACCTGGGAAAGCAGGCCGTCGAGGTAAGCAAGGTCATGCGTTCTGGGCGGCACCGTGCCGAAGTGAATGAGGATCGCCTTCATCAACTTCTCGACGCACTGCTGCGCGTGAAAGCAGACGGCATCGAAGTTGGGATTCTCGCCGGCCCGTAACTCACGGCTCGCCGTTGCGAAGTCCGCTTCGGCCTTGCCGACCCACTCCTCAACCGTCCCGTTCATAGAGCACCTTTCCGCGGTCGAGGGCATCCCGGATGAGAGGGTCGCCCTGCTCGTAGCGGCGGGCCACGTCCTCGGGCGGCCGCGCGACAAGATCGCAAGGGAACCGGATGTCAAGGCGGTTGAGGATCTCGAGCGACTTATGGAAGGGTCGGCCATCGAACGGCAGAACCACCAGCAGGTCCACGTCGGAATCGTCGGTCGCGCTGCCGTCGGCATAGGAGCCGAACAAGAGCACCCGGTCGGGACGAAACTGGCGGCCAATCTGCCGTCCGACCTCCCGGATTTCCTTCATGCTGACCATAGCCAATCGCTCCCCGCTGACCAGGCGGGCATTATACCACAGGCTTTCGGCTGCAAACGATCATTTGACCACCAGCACGGGGCACCGGGCGCGGTCGATGATTTGCTGGCGCTGGCGCGCCAGGAGGTCGCGGGTTACCTTCGAGGACTGAAAGCCTCCCAGCGCGATGAGGTCCACGCCGCGCTCGGCGACTTCGCGCGGCACGATCGTCTCGGTGTTGCCGGTCAGGAGGACCTCTTCGACGAGGACCTTGCGGTCGAGGGCGCGCTGGCAGACCTCGGCCAGTTGCCGCCGGGAACTTTCCTGGAGTTCCCGTTCGAACTCGCCCATTTCGGCATCGACGAGGATCTTGACGCTCAACAGTTGCCTCAGGGTGTCGGTGTCCACGACCGCCATGGCCGTCAGTTTGGCTCCCAGGCTGCGTGCCAGTTCAATCGCGGCGGCGGCGGCGTTGTACGATGAGTCCGTACCATCCACCAGGATCAATATATGACCGATGGGCGGCTTAGCCATGACGGGTTCCCCCTTCTGGCTCGCGGGCAAGGCGGTCTTTGACCATTTTCATGATGATGAACGACTCTCGCTCGCGCTCCTCAAGGCTCGAGACGATGTAGCGAAGCGTCTCGCTGTAGTCCGGAATGAAGATCTTCGACAGGGCGTTCGTGCGGCGCTGCGTCTTGCGGAGTTCCCGCGCGAGGCGCAGCACCACGTTCTCCAGTTCCGCCAGTTCCCCCAGCAACTCCAGCACCCGGGCGAACCGGCGCATCGCCAGGTCGGTATTCGCACTCGTGCCGAGGAGGCCGAACTGCACGCCGGCCGGCTCGGCGGCCACCGACACGTCCGGAATCCGGATCCCCATCAGCGCCTGCTCCGCAATCTCCACCCGGTGGTCCAACCGCACGCCCACCGCCGCGCGGTCCACGGCGTCAGAGCCGATCTCCAGCGACGCCTCGCGAAGCGCTGCAAACGCCCCGGTTATGGCCTGAGCGACACGGCGCTCGGCGTCGCGGGCGCGGCCGAGGCGGCTCATCAGTTCGAAAATCAGAATCTGCCGCTTCTGCTCCAGAAGGTCGAACCCCTCCTCGGCGAACTCCAGTTGGCGCGCCAGCGCCAGGTAACTCGACTTGGTCGGCGCCACGTTCAGTTTGGCCATCATACACTCGCTATGGCATCACGGCCGCGTTCCCCTACGGGTCGCGGCTAAATGGATTCAGGGTCCGATTCAGCCCTCTCTTCCGCGTCACCACCCGTATCAGGTTTCGCCTCCCCGGGCTCGCGGTAGTGCGTGTCGAGCAACTCGTCGCTCAAGCGGTGCAGTTCGTCGCGCGGGAGCATCGACAGGACGTCCCACCCCAGGTCGAGCGTCTGTTCGATGCTGCGGTCCTCGTGCTCGCCCTGGCTCAGGAACCGCTGCTCGAAGGCGTTGCCGAACTCCAGGTACGTCTTGTCCAGCAGGCTGAGTTCCTCCTCGCCGATGACGTCGGCCAGGCCCCGCACCTGCTTGACGTGGGCGTAGCAGGCGAACAACTGGCTCGCCAGGGCCGGGTGGTCGGCCCGCGTGTAGCCCTCGCCCACGCCGTCTTTCATGAGGCGCGACAGGCTCGGCAGGCCCGCAATCGGCGGATAGATGCCGCGCTGCGCCAGGTCGCGCTCCAGCACGATCTGGCCCTCCGTGATGTATCCCGTCAGGTCGGGCACCGGATGGCTGATGTCGTCCGACGGCATCGTCAGGATCGCCATCTGGGTGATCGACCCGGGCGAGTCCTCGATGCGGCCGGCTCGCTCGTACAAACTTGCCAGGTCCGAGTACAGGTAGCCCGGGTATCCTTTGCGTCCGGGGATGTCGCCGCGCGCCGTGCCGACCTCGCGAAGGCTCTCGCAGTAGTTCGTCATGTCGGTCATCAGCACCAGGACGTGCCGGCCGCAGTCGAACGCCAGGTGCTCGGCCATCGTCAGGGCGGCGCGCGGAGTCATGAGCCGCTCGACGCTCGGCGCATCGGCCAGCGACAGGAACATCGCAACCCGGGCGCCGGCGCCGGAGTCCTCGAAGGTGCGGATGAAGAACTGGGCCACGTCGTGCTTGACGCCCATCGCCGCAAACACGATCGCAAACTCGCTCGTCTCTTCCAGCAGCCGGGCCTGCCGGACGATCTGGGCCGCCAGCCGATCGTGCGGCAGGCCGTTGCCCGAGAAGATCGGCAGTTTCTGCCCGCGTACCAGGGCGTTCATGCCGTCGATCGCCGAGAGGCCCGTCTGGATGAACTCACGCGGATACCGCCGCGCGTACGGGTTGATCGGCAGACCGTTGATGTCGCGCCGGTCGGCCGAGACGGGCGGCGGGCCGTCGTCCATCGGACGCCCCAAGCCGTCGAACACCCGCCCCAGCATCCGCCGCGACACCGGAAGGCGGAAACTCTCGCCCAGAAAACGCACACGCGTCTCGGCGTTCGACAGGCCCGTCGTCCCTTCCAGCACCTGGACCACCGCCTGGGTGTCGGAGATGTCGAGCACGCGGCCGAGTCGCGTGCGGCCGGCGGCGTCGGTGATCTCGACCGTCTCGTCGTAGCCCACGTCGCGCACGCGCTCGACGACGACGAGCGGCCCCTCGATGCGTGCCGCACCCACGTACTGAAGACCGTGGTCCGGAATCTCAAACCGCAAATCTGCCACCGTGCTACCTCTGTTTGGCGTACTGCCTCTCGAAGGCGCCGAGCGCCTCGTTGACTCGGGACTCGAACTCCCGGAGCGCGTCGATCTCGTCGTTGCCGTAGGTGCTCTTGGCGCGCATGATTTCAGCCACCACCGGCAGCCCGCGCAACTCCGCCAGCGGCGCCCCGGCCTGGATCATCTCGCGCCCGCGGCGATAGAGCGTCATGACGATCCGCAGCAGCGCCACCTGCCGCACCGGCAAACAGTACGTGTCCTTCTCATCGAACGCACTCTGGGCCAGGAACGCGTCCTTGAGTATCTCGGCGACCAGCAGGATAAGCCGCTGCGTATCGGGCAGCACGTCCGGCCCGACCAGTTTGACGATCTGCTGGAGGCGTTCCTCTCGCTGAAGCACGGTCATCGCCTCGGCCCGCAGGGCGGCCCACTGCGGCGCCTGCTTGTCCCACCATGCGGCCACGTCCTCGGCGTACTCGGAATAAGATCGGAGCCAGTGAATCGACGGATAATGTCGCGCGTTGGCCAGTTCCGTATCCAGTGCCCAGAAACATCGGACAAACCGCCGCGTGTGCTGCGTGACGGGCTCGGAGAAGTCGCCTCCCGGCGGGCTGACGGCCCCGACGATGCTGACCCACCCGCGCTGGCCGCCCAGCGTCGTCACCGCCCCGCCTCGCTCGTAGAATTGGGCCAGACGCGTCGGCAGCGTCGCGGGGAACCCTTCCTCGGCGGGCATCTCTTCGAGTCGTGCGGCCAGTTCCCGGAGGGCCTCGGCCCAGCGGCTGGTCGAATCGGCGAAGACGGCCACGTTGCGGCCCTGGTCGCGATAGTACTCGGCCAGCGTGATGCCGGTGTAGATGGAGACCTCGCGAGCCGCCACCGGCATGTTGCTCGTGTTGGCGATCAGGATGGTCCGTTCCATAAGTGGTCGGCCGGTGCGCGGGTCCACCAGTTCCGGGAACTCACGGAGCACGTCGGTCATCTCGTTGCCGCGCTCGCCGCAACCGATGTAAACGATGACCTCGGCGTCCGACCACTTCGCCAACTGGTGCTGCGTGATGGTCTTGCCTGTGCCGAACCCGCCGGGGATGGCCGCCGTACCCCCCTTGCCGAGGGGAAAGAACGTGTCGATGATCCGCTGGCCGGTGACGAGCGGCTCATCGATGCGGAGGCGCCGACGGATAGGCCGGGCTTGCCGCACAGGCCACCGCTGGACCATCGTCAGTTCGCGCCGGCCGTCGGACGTTTCGAGAACCGCGATCCGTTCTTCGATGGTGTGCTCGCCCGCTTCGGCGATCCACGTCACTTTGCCGCCCGCCCCCGGCGGCACCAGGATGCGGTGGCGCACGAGTTCGGTCTCGGGGACCTCGCCGATCGTCTGGCCCTCGGTTACCTCCTGGCCGACTTCGACTCGCGGCTCAAACGTCCACCGCTTGGCCGTATCGAGCGGCGGGGGTTTCTCGCCGCGGACGATCCAGGCGCCGCTGCGGGCCTGCATGGCGCGAAGCGGACGCTCAATGCCGTCGTAGATGTTCCCGATAAGGCCCGGCCCAAGGCTCACCGAGAGCGGCGCGCCCGTGCGGCGAACCGGGACGCCGGGCGCGAGCATCGTCGTATCCTCGTAGACCTGGATGGTCGCCTTCTCGCCGATGACGCGGACGACCTCGCCCACGAGGCCCAACTCGCCGACCTCGACGACCTCGTACATCCCGGCGCCGCGCATGCCGACGGCCGTCACGATGGGACCGCTTACGCGGGCGACTCTCGCGGAGGTTGTGGCGATCTCCGGCGGCATCGGCTACGGCTCCTTCTCATCGGACGGCGGCGCCGGGCTTTCGGCGGCCGCGTCTTCGGGTGCGACGTGCGTGGCGATCTGGCGGCGAAGCGCCGGCCAGAACCGTTTCAGCCGGCCCTCCAGGCTGTTGTCCCAGACCTGCCGCCCCTCGGCGTCGCGGACGACGACACCGCCCGGGATGTCGGTCCCCTCCGGCGCGATGCTGACCCGGAGGCCGTGGCGGCCCGTGCGGCGGCCGACGGCCTCCGCCAGGTCCGCCCCAAACGCCTTGGCGTCCGCGGCCGCAAGTTCCAGGACGACCGCGTCACCTTGGAGGCGCCCTGCGGCCTCGGTCGCCAAGGCGATGACGGTCTGGCGGTAGTCAAATCCTTCTCGCGCCAGCAGCCGGCGGCGTGCCTCGTCGCAAATGGACTGGAGTGCGGCCTCGACCTTCTCGGCCCGCATCCGCGCGACCTCGATCGGGACGGTTGCGAGTGTGAGTTGGCGCTGCCTGTCGGCCTCATCGTGTGCGGCGGCGAGGCGCTGTTGGCGGTCGGCGTCGGCCTGGGCCCGGGCCTTGTCGGTAATCTGGCGTGCGTCGCGCCCCGCGCGTGTGCGGATGCGCTCGGCCTGCCGCCTGGCGTCGGCGAGAATCTCGTCGGTCAACACCTTTTGCGGTTCGCCGGCCTGGTCCGTCACTTACGTTTCCTCCTCCTGGCCGATTCGAATGCCGACGGCCTCCTGGACAAAGCGGCGGAGGGTCTTGCGTCCGGGCATCGGCCCCTCCGGGCCGGGAATCTCGACCACCAGCGGCGTTGCCCGGCCCATGCGAAGGGCATCGACCTCGGCGCGAATCTGGCCGGCCACGGCGTCGGTGATGATGACGATGCCGAGGTCCGGGCGTCGGGCGGCCCATTCGAGCGCCTCGGCGGCCTCGCGCGCCGTTTCAACGGCCCGGCCCTCGACGCCCGCCAGGTGGAACCCGCGGACGGTGTCAGAGTCGGCGATGCAGAAGAACTTCACGGCGGCTGCTCCGTTACGGGATCTTGTCGAGGAGCATCACCGCGACGCCTAAGCCGAGGACGGCAAGCCCCTCGGCCAGCGCGACGAACATCAGGCTGCGGGTCAGCAGTTCCGGCTTCTCGGCGGCCGCGCCCAGCGCTGCCGCCCCGATCTTGCCGACTGCGTAGGCCGAGCCGACGATGCTGATCGCCGTCACGAACGCCGCCGACGCCGCCAGAGCGATCGTGCTGGCCACGTCGTTCGAGATGTCCTCGCCGGGTGCCCCGGCGGGGGCGGTTTCCTCGGCCAGCGCGGCCGCGGCCATCAGGCCGAAAACCGCTACAGCACCCAACAGACGAAGATACCGCATCGCAAGAACCTCCTCCTATCCCTGAGGTAATGAACCCCGTTCGTCCGGCCTGAGCCGGAATGGCCGGAACGCGCGGCCGCTCCCGGAGAAGAACTTCCCGAAGAACTCCACGTGCTGAAGACGCAGCGCCTGCACCGACACAATGAGACCTTCCAGGACGATCGCCAGGGCGTTGCCGAGGATCAGGATCAGCACGTAGAGGAATCCGCCGAGCCCCATCCCAGCCATCTTGTGCATCTGCTCAGCCATCATCAGGGCCGCATACAAGATCGCCGCGTGGCTTATCGCGTACAACCCCAGCCGCACGAAACTGATCGTGTTGGCCAGGTACGCGAGGACGCCCTCGAACAGTTCCACGGGCGGCTCGAGGACCGCCTCGAAGACGCTTTCGCTGTGGGTCTTGCGGCCTGCCCGTCGCGCCAGGACGTACTGGACCGGCTCTTTCAGGAACATGCCGACCATCGGCACGACGATCAGAAGCACGATCCACAGGGCGCTCATCTCGTGTTTCAGAACGCAGGTCTTGATGACCAGCGCCAGCCCGCCCCAGTAGAAGAGGGCCCCGGCCACGCCGAACTTGTCCAGCACGCCGCCCGCGACGTCACCGCGGCGGAAACGATTCACGGCATTCAGAACCAGCCCCAGACTGATGACCAGAACGCCGTAGCCCACGGCGACGATCAGCAGCGCCATCGGGTCGCCGTGGAGCGGGTTGTTCCAGAGCGTCAGGGCGCGCAGTTCGAAACCGAAGAGGCCGCCGTACAGGAACCCGAAGACGATGCTCGCGCCGCCGGCCGAGACAAGCAGGATGCCCGCGTCGCGGACCTGCTCCCTGGTTGCCCACAACCGCAGCCCCACACCGGCCAGCACCAGCACCAAGCCGTGGCCTATGTCGCCGAACATCATGCCGAACATCACCAGGAACGTGACCGCCACAAAGAGCGTCGGCTCCAATTCGCCGTACGCCGGCAGGCCGTAGGCCGCCACCAGCACCTGGAACGGCCTCAGCAGCCGCGAGTGCTTCACCAGGACCGGAATCTCTTGCTCCGGCACGTCGCCCGGGTCGGCCGTCTCGACGACGAACCGTCCGCCGACCAGGTCGTGCAGGCGCCGGCGCACGGCGGCCGCCTCGTCGGCGGCAATCCAGCCGGCGATCAGGACCGTGGCGTCGGTGCGGGGGAAGTTCTGCTCGGCATCCAGGATTCTGCGCTCTACCCGGACGGCGGCCCGCAGGACGGCGAGCGGCCGGGCAACCTGGCGGACCAGCGTCTGGGCGGCCTCTTTCAGGCGGGCGAGTTCCCCCGCGAGTTGGTTCTTCTCGCAGCGGGCCTCCTGGAGCACCTGCCGCATCGTACCGGCGGTCGAGGGGGCCATCTTCTCACGCTGAAAGTCCGACTGCTCCAGGGCACTCTCCAGGGCGAAGCGCCCTTTGCGGCTGGTGACGGCTGCAATCCGCCGGCGGCCGTCGGACTCGGCCAGCGGCAGCAGGACGACGTTCTCGCCGACCTCCTGCTCGAGGGCGGCCAAGTTCTCATCCGGCAGGCTGCCGACCGCAAAGTGCAGGAACGAGAAGCGGCCGACCTGCTCCAACGACACGTCCAGCCCCTCGTACGCCTCCACCTGCTCGAGCATGGCCGTCACGCGGCCCCACTGCCGAAGGGTGTCCTCGCGGCGCCGCAGCACCTCGTCGGTCTGCGTCTCGATGGGCCGCAGGCGCCGCTCGGCCTCGTCAAGGCGGATTTCCGGCAATTCCTCGTCCGCCACGTCGGGCAGGTCCCGGAGTTCGAGTCGGCGGCAGACTGTGTCGATGCGTGCGACGAAATCGGCGCAGCGTGCCAGGTCGTCGCTCCGGTCGGGAGGGGCGTGCGGCGCCGTGTCGGGGCCGGCGCCCGCGCAGACGAGGTGAACCGCCCCCAGTTGCCCCAGTCCGCGAAGCACCGTCCGCTCGTCCCGTTCAAGGACAACGACGGTGAGGCGCTTCATCCTGACCGTTCTAAACACGCGTGGTTCCCTGAGAAGCGGCGGCGGCGAACGATTCGGCCCGTGGAATCAGCCGACGCCGCAAGGCCTCCGGCGCCAGGTGCGCCCGAATCCCCTCCGCCAGCGTAATGAGGTTCGCAAGTTCCACCCGCCTGATGGCGGCATACGCCACCACGGCCCCCAGGCCCATGTGGCTGCGGCGGAACGTCCGGTTGGCCAGGCGATAGCACCGGGCCCAGGCCAGGACTTCGAGTGCGGCGGCATCGGGCTCGGGCGCTGGAGGCATGGCGTCAATCGCCGCACCGACGGCCAGGGATGCGGCCTCGGCCAGGCTTTCGGCCTCGGCCATCTGGCGGAACTGCTGCTCGCCGATGCGCGTGCCCGGCACGTGAAACGGCAGCAGCATCTCCGGCGAAAGGTTGTACGAAAACCGCCCGCGCGCCACCAGCGCCAGGTGGAACGTGTCGGCTTCCTGGCGAGCGACTTCCAGAACATCATCGCGATGCGCCCGCCCGAGCGCGCCGGCGCGGGCGAGCAGTTCGGTCAGGTAGCCGTGGTCGAGGCCGGCCTCCGGGAAGAACGGCCGCGGGCGCTCGTTGTACAGGTCGATGGCCCTCCGGAAGCCCGCCCGCAGCGGTTCCGGTTCCACGGCCGCCGCGAACGCCTCGATCGAGTCCGCGCCGGCAAGGGCCTCGGCGTCCACCGCCAGGTCACCGGGCAGCGCAATCAGATGCGGCTGGAGGTCGCGCAGTGCCATGCCACTGGAGAAACCGCGGACGAGCACCTTCACGTTCTCCATCCGAAAACGCATCCGCAGCCAGTCGAGAAACCGGCCCGGGGCGCCGCCGAGACGCGAGGCGAGACCTGAGAGTTCCTCAACCTGCTCCAGCACCAGAGCACGCTCCAGATGGGCGACCGTCGGGAACCGACGCTCGGGGAACAGGGCCCGCGCCAGGTCCGGAAGGGTTCGGATGCGGCAGAGCGCATCGAGCCGCTCGGCCTCAGCCAAGCGGCTGCGCCTGCCGTGGATGTTGGCGGCGAGAAAATCCAGGTCGGTTGCAGTTCGCAGCGCCATGTGTGTCGGCCGTCCTCGGGCCGCCTAACGGTCTGACATGAGTCTTGCGCGGTGGTTCTGGAGCAACCACCGCGCTTTGGACGCACCTGTCGCGGCGGGTGCTCCAGACCCGCCGCGCAAAGCGGCGTAGTCGTATCAGGTTGCTCCGCACACGCACCGGACGACCCCCGCGACGGCACGGGCGCGCAGTTGCTCGTCCAACTGAAGTCCTGCCTCAACGGTTTGGGCGGCGCGGGCGAGGGCCTCCTGCCGCCGACTCTCGGACCGGCGGGACGCCTCCTCGATGATTCGGTCGGCTTCGGCCTGCACGTCGGCGCGGGCCTGATCGGTGAGTTGCCGGGCCTGGCGGCGTGCCTCGGCCCGGATGCGTTCGGCCTCGGCTTCAGCCTCGGCGACGATGCGTTTGGCCTCGGCCTCGGCCTGGAGCATTTTCTGAATCACGTCGCGCACGGCTCGCCCTCCCGCGTCGGCTATTCCTCGGCGTCCAGAATGTCCAGCGCCTCGGCCGCCGTCTCGGCCTCAATCAGTTTGCGGTAGAAGCCGGGCGTCTGGACGAGTCGAGCGATCTCGGCCAGGGCCCGGACGTGCGGGCCGGGATCGTTGACCGGCGCCAGAAGCAGAAACACCACGTGAACCGGGTCGCCGTCGACGGCATCGAACTCCAGGCCGTCGGCCGACGTGCCCAGCGCCGCCGTCAGGCTCGAGATCGCCGGATGTTTGCCGTGCGGGATGGCCACACCCTGGCCGATGCCGGTGGTGCCCTGGGCCTCGCGCTGGCGGATCGCCTCCAGGGCGCCCGCCCGGTCGAGGATACGATCGGCCCGGACCAGCAGATCGATCATCTCCTCGAAGCACTCTTCCTTGTCGAGGCTCTCCAGGCCGACCTTCACGGCGGACTCATCGATCAGACCGCGCAATCTCATCAGCGTACTCCTCCGTCACAGCCACAACGGCGGGCGCCTCGCCGTGCGCCCCACTGCCAATCGGTTTGGTGCACGTAACCAAAAAGATTCCGTATCCTAGGCGCGGGGGCGCCCTCTTTTCAAGAAGTTCTTTCTCCCATCTTGCGGGGGCGTTATAATCGGTTGAGGCATTTCCCTCGCTGGGAGGGTCCGAATGCAGAAGCACTTCAACATTTTCGTCCCCCTGGCGTGCCCGCACTGCCGCAACGAACTTCTCCTGACGCTCGACCAGGTTCACGAGGAGAAGTCGGTCCGCTGCGCGCTGTGCGGCACGACGATCGTCCTTCGGCCGGAGGACCTGCCGACGCCGGCGCACCACGCGCCGGAGCCCGGCAAGTTCCTCCAAGCCTGAGTCGCCGGCCGGACATGGGGAACGCAGGCGGCGCGGGGACGGCTCGGTGCCGCCCTGAGTGCCCCGCCGCTTCCGCAGCGGGCTCGATGCGGCGGGCTTGCGCGCCTGCAGCGCTCATCCCTCATCCCTTAACCACCCCCAGCGGGCGCAGGCGGCACACGCGACGCGCCAGGCCCGCCCGCTCAACCACGTCCACCACCCTCGCCACGTCCTTGTAGGCGCCGGAGTATTCCTCCGCCAGTCCTTTCCAGGAGCGGCTGATCGCTACGATGCCCTTGGCGGCGAGGTCACTGCGGACCTGCTCGCCGCGCACCGTCCGCCGGGCCTGCGTGCGCGACATCGCCCGACCCGCCCCGTGACAGACGGAGCCGAACGTCTCGTCCATCGCCGCCGGCAGGCCCACCAGCAGGAACGAGTAGCGGCCCATGTCGCCGGGGATGAGCACCGGCTGGCCCACGCCGCGATACGCCTCGGGCACCTCCGGATGCCCCGCCGGGAAGGCCCGCGTCGCACCCTTCCGATGGACGCACAGTTCGCGCCGGCGACCGTCCACCGTATGCGTCTCGATTTTCGCGATGTTGTGCGCCACGTCGTAGACGAGGCGCAGGCCCAGCCGCTCGGCCGGTTTGCCGAAGACGCGGCCGACGGCCTCGCGCACCAGGACCATCACGGCCTGGCGATTAGCCCAGGCGTAGTTGGCGGCGGCTCGCATGGCCCCCAGGTACCGGCGGCCTTCATCGCTTTCGACCGGCGCGCAGCATAGTTGCTGGTCGGGCAGGTCGAACCCGTACTTGCGGGCAGCGCCGCGCATGGTCTTCAGAAAATCGTCGCAGACCTGGTGGCCGAACCCGCGGCTGCCGCAGTGAATCATGAACGTGACGGCGCCCTCGGCCACGCCGAACGCGTCGGCCGTCTTCGGGTCGAACACCTTGTCCACGACCTGGACTTCGAGGAAATGGTTCCCCGCGCCGAGCGAGCCGACCTGCTTCTTGCCTCGCTCCTGCGCGCGTTTCGAGACCGCGTCGAGGTCGACCCCGTCGAGGCAGCCGCGGGCCTCGGTGTGCTCGAGGTCCTCGTCCCATCCCCCGCCGCGCCGGACCACGTAGGCGGCGCCTTCGCGCAGGAGCCGGCGCATCTCCGAGGGGGCAAGCGCCTTGCGACCGCCCACCCCCACGCCGCACGGCACCGTCTGGAAAATCGTGGTCACGATCTGCTCGATGCGCGGCGCCACGTCGGCGAGCGCGAGGTCGGACCGGACCATGCGGACACCGCAGTTGATGTCGTAGCCGACGCCGCCGGGCGAGACGACCCCCCCTTCGGCCGGGTCGGTGGCCGCCACGCCCCCGATGGGGAACCCGTACCCCCAGTGGATGTCGGGCATGGCCAGGCTGGCCTTCTGGATGCCCGGCAGCGTGGCGACGTTGGCGACCTGCTCCGGTGCGTTGTCGGCCCGGATCGTCTCGATGAGTTGCTCGTCGGCATAGATGAGGCCATCGACCCGCATGGCGGGCCTGTAGGATTTCGGGATGCGCCAGCGGCACTCGCCGGACGGTTCCAGCGGGCCGTCGAAGCCTTGTCCGGCCATCGCTTCTCCTTTCACACGTCCAGGATGAACCGGGCCGACCACGAGCCGTCGGCCTCCTGGTGCACCTGGAGGCCGTGGTACGTCACGGCCTTGATCTCGGTCCGCGTGCGGTGACGGTCGGGGTCGAAGCGGCCGAAACCGACGCTCGCGCGTACCTCGCGCGGGCCGCACACCTCCAGGTCGAACGTCAGCGGCACGAGTTTGCCCGTCTCGAACCGGTACAGGAGTTCCTGAAGCCAGACGACCAGCAGTTCCCCCGCGTCATCTTCAAACCCTTCCATCGGGACCGCGCGCACCTGCTCGATGGCCTCCACCTCATCGGGCAGGTCTTCGAGCATCTGCTCGAACGTGGCGCGGGCCGCCGTCTCCAGGAGGTCCGCCAGGTCGCGGCCGCGGACCTCAAGCCCGATGTCGGCCGTGTGGTCGAAAACCTCGAACGTGCCCATGTCGCCCACCCCCGGAGAGACTGCCCATAGTATACCGATTGTACCGATCTCCCTGGCGGGAAAAGGGCTTTTCGACATGAAGAATA
>CAZIJC010000037.1:21483-31538 GCA_964539385.1 uncultured Anaerolineales bacterium
CTGCGCGCCGCCGCCGCCCTCGTACGGATGCTTGACGCTGTGCATCTCGGTCACCAGGTCGGCCCGGTCCGTCAGGCTCTGCCAGGCGCCGCGGCCGGTCAGAACGAGGTGCACCTCGGCCGGACGGTCCGCCAGGAGCGACTCCACCTCGTCACGGCGCAGGAGATTCATGCCGACGGCCGTGACCGCCTCGTCGGCCACGACCATCGCGTACCGCCCCCCGCCGAGGCACGCCCGCGTGAAGTCAAGGGCCTCGCGTGCGGCCAGCAGGTCGTCGGGCCCCGGTTCGCCGGCCACGCAGCCACGCCCCATTCGGAAGATCTCCAGTTCCGGCGCCAGCCGTTTGGCCGCCTCGTGTTCGCCCGCGGCAGCCGCCTTGACGAACTGGACGAAGGCCACCCGCATCCCGTGTCCGACGGCGCGCATCGCCATGCCGAGCGCTGCGGTCGTCTTTCCCTTGCCGTGGCCCGTGTTGACGACCACGATCCCTCTCGCCGATCCCGAAATCATCGCGTTTTCCCCCGCTGCCGTGCCCGCCATTGTAGGCCGCCCCCACAGCCGCCGCAAGCGCGCCCCGCCGCCGCCGGCGCGGAAAACCCTTTTGCATTGCCGGCGCAGAGCGTATACTGACCCAAGCGTTTCCTGGGCTCCGGTTGCCCACTGCAAAAAGGTTGTACCTGGCATGCCTGCCGACATTTCTGAGGCTGTGGCTCAGCGGCTCAAGATCAGCCGCGAGCGAATCTCGCCCGTTCTGGAACTCCTCGACGCCGGGCTCAGCCCGGTCTTCATCGCCCATTATCGCCGGGCGGCCACCCGCGGGACGGACGAGGAAACCATTCGCCGCATCGAGCAGACCCGCCGCGACCTGGCGGCCCTGGAAAGCCTACGCCGCAAGGCACGCGCCGTCGCCGAGCACGCGGGCGCCCTCACCGAGGGCCTGGCCGCCGCCATCGCCGAAGCCGACGACCCGGATACGCCCGAGGACCTGGTGCGGCCGCTTCAACCCAAACGCCGGACGGCCGGCCTGGTCGCGCGGGAGCGCGGCCTCGAACCTCTGGCCGATTACGCCTCGGCCGGCGTCCCCGACGGGCCCGACCTCGCGGAGAAGGCGGCCGAGTTCGTCCATGCCGACCGCGAGGTACGATCGCCCGAAGAGGCGATGGCCGGAGCGGCTCACATCCTGGCCGAGCGCGTTGCGAATGACCCGCGGCTTCGCAGCGCGGTACGCCGCTTCGTCTGGGAAAAGGGCGCCCTGCGATCGCGGCGGGCCGGACAGCGCGCTAAACAGGCCGTGGAGTTTCGCCCCTACTTCCAGTTCGCGGAGGCCCTCAGCCGCATCCCGCCCCACCGCATCCTGGCGATCAACCGCGGCGAAAGAAGCAAGGCACTCAAGGTGACGATCGACGTGCCGGCCGACCCGCTCATGGAGCACGCCCTCGCAATCGCCATGCCCGCCGGCCACCGCTTTGCGGCATTCCTGAAAGACGTCCTGGCCGACGCGCTGCGGCGGCTCGTCCTGCCGACCGTCGAACGCGACATCCGCCGACGCCTGACCGAACGCGCCGAACGACACGCCATCGAGGTCTTCGTCGCCAATCTGCGAAGCCTCCTGATGGCCCGGCCGGTGCGCGGACGCCGGATCCTGGCCATCCAGCCGGGCTATCGCACCGGGTGCAAGATCGCCATGCTCGACTCGGGCGGCGCCCTGCTCGGCGAAACGATCATCTACCCCCTCGAACCCCAAAGAAAACTGGACGAAGGCAAGGTCGCCATCCTCCAAGCCGTCCGGCAGCACCAGATCGAGACCATCGCCATCGGCAACGGCACCGGATGCCGCGAGGTCGAGGCGCTCGTCTCGGAACTCATCCACGAGCAATCGCTCGACGTCCGGTACGCCATTATCAGCGAAGCGGGCGCCGCCGCCTATGCCGACTCCCCTCTGGCCAAGGAGGAGTTCGGACACCTCGACGCCGCCATCAGGGCAACCATCAGCATCGGCCGACGACTCCAGGACCCACTGGCCGAACTCGTCAAGATCGATCCACGCGCCATCGGCGTCGGCCTGTACCAGCACGACGTGAACCAGGAGCGGCTCCAACAGGCGCTCGATGAAACGATCACCTCGTGCGTGGCGGCCGTCGGGACCGACGCGGTCACCGCCTCGCCGTCGATGTTGCGGCGGCTCCCCGGCCTCGGCGACGAGCAGGTCGCCGCCCTCGTCGCACGCCGGGCCGAGACGCCCATCACCAGCCGCGACCAACTCAAGACCCTACCCGGCTGGAACGAGAAGACGTTCCTGCTGGCCGCAGGATTCCTTCGCGTCCGCGGCTCCAACCCCTTCGACGCCACGCGCATCCATCCCGAATGGTACGCCGACGCCGAGCGGCTGCTCGAGCACCTCGGTTACCGTCCGGATGACTTGGCGGGCGGCGAGAAGGCACGGGCGCTGCGAGGAGCCCTGCCGACGCTCTCGATCGAGCCGCTCGCCGAGCAACTGGGCATTCCCATGCTGAGGCTGCTCGACATCGTCGGGGCGCTCCAGCAGCCGGGCTACGATCCGCGCCGCCGGCACCACGGCCCGATCTTCCGGCGGAAGATGCGGCGGCTCGAAGACCTTCAGCCCGGCATGTGGGTCAAGGGAACCGTCCGCAACGTCGTGGACTTCGGCGCGTTCGTCGATCTCGGCCTGAAGGAGGAGGGGCTCATCCACGTCAGCCAGTTCTCACGCCGCTACGTCCGCAACCCCATGAAGTTCCTGCACGTCGGCGACATCGTGGACGTGCGGATCGTCTCCATCGAGGCCGACAAGCACCGTATCGCCCTGACCCTCATCGCCGACAAGCCGCCCGGACGACGCGGGACGCAAGCCAAAAGCCGAAAAACGCCCGCCGACACCGCACCGGCCGCCCCCCCTCGGCCGGCACCGGACGCCGCAGCCGAACCTGCCGCCCGGCCACGCCGCCAGCAACGGCCTGCCGCCGCACGCGCACCGGACGGCGAGCGCCCCCTCACTGCCGCACCCGAACGCCGCGCCCCCAGTCGTGGAGACCGACAACCCGGCCGCGGACGCCGGACGGCCCCAGCGGGGCGCGGGTCCGACCGCTCGGCCCGGCCGCGGTCCGACCGGCCGTCGCGCGGCGGGCGCGAACGCCGCCCGCGCTCCGGACCCCCGCGAGTCATCATCTCCAAGGCCAGGGACAAGCCCGAACAGCGCGACCCCGACGCCATGGGCCGACCGAAAATCCGATGGGCCCACTACGACAGCGACCCCATCGAGGACGAGTGGGAGGAAGAGGTCGTCGAAGAAGAACCGGCCGACGACCAGGCCGACGAACCCAAGACCGACAACGGGCAAGACGAGCGCCCGACAACGCCTATGAGTTAGCCGCCGGGCTTGCCCGGCGCCTGCCCGTTCACGTGTTAGCGAAAAAAGGATTGCCGCTATGACTTGCCTGGACGACTACCGCAACGCCACCAACTCGTACCGCATCCCCCAGACCAGCCGCACGTGGAACCTCTACGGGGCGGGCCTGGAGAACCTTACGCTCGAAGCGATGCCGGTGCCCGAACCGGCCGACGACCAACTCCTGACGCGCATCGACGCCGTCGGCATCTGCGCCAGCGACTGGAAGATGATCTCGCAGGGAGAAAACCACGCCCGCATGCGCGGACGCGACCTGGCCGCCCAGCCCACCGTCCCCGGCCACGAGGTCTCGATGACCGTCGTTAAGGTCGGCAAAGACCTCGCAGACACCTACCACGTGGGCGAGCGCTACGCCGTACAGGCCGAAATCTACATCGACGGCCGGAACCTCGCTTACGGCTACAAACTCCGCGGCGCCGACCAGCAAGTCCAGACCATCGGCCCGGAGATCTACGGCGGCGGATACCTGCTGCCGATCGACCCGGCCCTCGGCTACGCCCAGGCCGCCTTGGCCGAACCGTGGGCCTGCGTCTATCACGCCTACAGCCACCACCGCGAGACGCAGAGCGTTAAACCGGGCGGCACGGTGTGGTACGTCGGCGCCGGGCCGCTCGGACTCATGCACATCGAGAAGGGCATCCAGGACGGGGCCGCACGCATCATCGTCAGCGAGATGAAGGCCGACCGCATCGAGAAAGTCCGGCGAAGCCTCAGCCCGCTCGCCGAGGAAAAGGGCGTGGAACTGGCCGTCGTGGACCTGACGAAAGAGCCCATCGACAAGTACCTCGCCAAGGGCGGCGCCGACGACATCCTGATCCTCGCGCCCGTCGCAAAGGCGGCCGAGGCGGCCCTGGAGTACCTCGCCAAGAACGGCTACCTCAACATGTTCGCCGGCTTCGAGAGACGCGACGAGGCCTGGATGCGGTTCAACCTCAACGACATGCACTACGGCCAGTGGACGTTCGTGGCGACGAGCGGGTCGCCGATCTGTGCCCTCCGCCGCGCCCTCGACGACGCCGCCGCCGGCAAGATCGACCCCAACAACTCCGTCGCCTGCCTCGGCGGCATCGACGCCGTCAAGGACGCCATCCACCACACGCACGAGGGCACCTACCCGGGCCGCATCGTCGTGTACCCGCAGATCGAGATGCCGCTCACGCCCGTCGAGGACCTCACGCCCGACGGTCGATGGACCAGGCAGGCCGAAGAGGCGCTGCTCTCGCAGCACCTGGCATAGGGCGAGAGCCCGCCGCCCCCAGTCCGAGCCCGCCGCCCCCAGTCCGAGCCCGCCGCGGGAGCGGCGGGATACGTTCCGCACCTTGGCACCTGCCACAGCACGGCAAGTTACCGAAACCTACCGCTGGCGGCTCGAAGGGGCGCTGCTACTCATCCCACGCCGACTGCGTCACCGCATCGTCGGCGTCGGGCCGGTCGTTGCCCCACTGCTCCAGGATGCGCCGGAACCGGCTCGCGTAGATCATCTCGAACAGGTCGGCGCCGTCCGGATAGCGGCGCAGGCACGCCTCGCGGAAGTTCTCGATCTCGATCCGGATGTCCACGCGGGGCAGGCTGGTATGGAGGATGAGGTTGACGATGCGGTCCGCTTCGCGGGCCAGGGCATCGAGGCCCTCGCGGCGCTTCGCATCGGGCTTCATTTCGGCGGATCCTTCTCGCTCGGTTCGGTAGTCAGCCCGTCAAGCGCCCTGAAATAGGCCGTCACGGCCGGGCGCAGACGCGGACTGACCCACGACGCCGTGCCCTGGACCGACCCCTTGCGGCCGTCGGGCCCCAGGTCCACCGGGCCGACGATCGGCGCGGCCTCGCTCCCGCCGGCCGGGCGAAGCACGTTGCCTTCTTTCTTGCCGGTGGTGGAGCGCACCTTGCGCGGCCGAGGCGTGACCGCTGGACCGGAGGTCGCCGCCTCGAACTTCCGCTGCCACGCGACGACGAACCGCCGAAACTCGGCGTTTCCGACTCCCATGCGGTCGAGAAACGCGTCCGCGACCTCTCCCTCGCGCAGCCGCCGGTCTGCTTCCTTTATTAATCGCCTCGCGCGACGCATCGCGTCAAGGGCGTTCTTGGGAAACGCGTTGCTCGGCTCGCGGTCCGGCAGCGGCGAATCGCCCGCCGTCTTGCGCGGCGGCTTCGCTGCCTCGGCGCCTCCTGCGGCGTGCGGGCGAACCGCCTTCGGCTCACCGGCGCCCCTTGCGCCCGGCGATGGCTCGCCACCGTCAACGGCGCGCGCCGGGGAAGAGCGGCGGCTAACGGCGCCCTTGACGGCGTCGGCGCCGGAGTCGTCATCGTTGCGCGGTGGGTCTCCTGACCCACCGCGCACAGCGTCCCCGTCATGCCGCGGCGTCCCGGTGCCTGCGCCGTCACCCTGCAGGTCGGAAGCGCCGTCGGCGGCAAGGGCGGTGGCCAGGCGCTCGAACGTCTTCGCGTCGGCCCGAATCGCCGCCGCCAGCGCCTGGGCCGCGGCCGCTTCGCCTCCGCGCTCGGTCCGCGACGGCTGCCGCGCGGGCGCCTTCGCCGCGCTGCTCGTGTCCGCCGGGCTGCGGCCGGGTGTTTGCTTCGCGCCGCGCTCGGCGACGCCGGACGGACGCGGCCCGGACTGGTCGAGCGCGACCAGACGCGGCACATCGGGGGCCGGATGAACCGGGACGATGTCGGTGGCCATGACGCCCCCCTCGGCCGACGCGACCCACGGCCGAATCCGCGTGCCCTGGGCGAGCCACAGCATCAGGCCGATGATCGCACCGGCGGCGAGGACGGCGGCCAACGGACGGCGGATCTGGAGCGGAGGAAGAAATCGGCCCGGAACGTCCCGGGCGAGGATCGTCGCAGCACGGCGGCCGACGGCAGATGTCATCGACGGGTCGGACGACGGGTCGCACGCGAGTTCCGCGAACGTGGTGAGCGCGTTCTTGAGTTCCGGCCGCCTCTTCTCGATCAGCCGCGCCGCGTACAGCGGAGACGGTTTTCGCCGCCACGCCATGAAGGCGGCACCCGCCACGACCGCGACCGCGGCCGCGCCGGCGGCCACGTACACGACCGGCCGGGAGGAATCCGGCGCTGCCGTGGCCCAATCGACCGCCAGCAGACCGGCGGTTGCTGCAAGCGCCCCCGCCGTCGCCCACATGGCCGCCACCCCGGCCGCACGGCGGCGCAGGACCGACTGGAGCGAACCGATCAGATGCGAAAGCAGACGCGAACCTTCGTCGCCGTCGCGGGTCGGCACGACAGAGGTATCCGTGGTAGGGGAGAACCGATTGTAGCGTCCGTACGCAGGGGCCGCGCCTTGGGAGAATATCGGCACTTCAGCCCGCCGAACTGCTGTGGATTTAGACGCGAGAGCCGCAGGGAAGTTCCGCTCACTTACGTTCGCGGCTAGTCAGGCTACGACATCGGCTAGTCAAACCCACCACCGCGGCTAGTCAGGGCATGACATCGGCGGGTCAAGGCGACGGCCGTGGCAGTTTCTCATTGAGGCAGAGCGCGCCTGCTACTATGCTGGCTGCTCTTGAGCAAGGCATAGGAGGAACGGCGGATGGCCGTATGCAACATCTGCAAGCAGCGGCATCGGCGGCTGCATCGGCGGCTGGCCATTCCGGAATACCGCTCGATGATCGGGTTCTGGCCGTGGATCCACATCAAGGTCTGCGAGGATTGCGTGGCCGGCCACGACCGCGACTTCCGCGAGCGCCTGGCACTGCTCGCACCCGACGTCTTCGAGAACGACGAGCCGATCGTGCGGCAGGTGTGCCTGGCGTGCGGCGCGGCCGAGACCGACGTGGCCTGGCATCGGCACAGCAAGTGGCTCGATGCCGCAGGCCGGCCCACCCGCCGGGCCACGTTCTACCTGTGCGGCGAACACGCCGATCTGCCGTACGTCGGCGGCGTCGTCGTCGGTACGAACCTTGCGTCGCGAAGCCGCATGGCCGAGGTGCTGAAGGAACTGCCGGTCGTCGGCCCCGAGTTGATCAAACGTGTCGAACGGTGGGACCCGGAGCAGGACCGCGGGCCGTCCGGCGCCGCCGACTTCGCCGCTGGACGCGGCCCGGACGACACGCTCGCCGAGGCGATGCGGTTCTGGGAAGATTCGCCCCACGGCCTGGAGGCAAAGGCCGCATGGCTCGGACCCGTCCGCAGGGATTACCGGATGCGGTACCGGCTGGACCTGGTCCGCGACCTCGACGACGGCCGCCGCGAGACCTTCGTCGTCGTCCGTACGGCGGCCGAGCAGTTCGTCACGTATCGGACGGTCGGCAACGCCCCCCGCGAAGGGCGCTTGCCTTGACACGCCTGGCGGCTAACCCCCCGAAGGCTCGTCCAGGGGTGAAGCCGGCTTGACGCCCGCCACGACGTCGGCCACGGTCGGGCCGCCGGCCGCATCGACGCCGCCGGCCCTGGCGCGTTCGTAGGCCTGGCGGACCGCCTCGTGCAGCGGCAGGTGAACGGCGTCGGCGGGAACCGGCAGCCGGCCGCGCGCCGCGCGGAGCACGTCCTCGACGGGCAATTCGCCGAACTGGCGAGCGGGAAGGACCGCGCGGTCGGGCTCGTGGGCGTCGGTGCCGGCGGCGGTCCGCGCGATGAGGCCGGCCCGCTCGAGCCGCCCGAGCACCTCCTCAAGGTCTCCGCGGCCGACGCCGGTGGCGCTGGCGAGCATCGCGACGGGCGTCGGGCCGAGACCGTCGCGAAACCGCTGTGCGCACACGGCCGCCACCACCAGCCCCACAAAATCGGCCGCCAGAAAACGGTCGCGCCGGCGTTCCAGGGCCTCGGCCCGGGCGAGGTTCTCGTAATTGTGAACCACGCAGGCCAGCTCGCAGCCGAACAGGACGAACGCCCACGTTACGTAGATCCAGATGAAGAACAGCGGCAGCACCGCCAGGTTCCCGAAGACCTGGCCGAAGCCGACGGCATACTCGACGTAGTACCCGAAGGCCCCCTTTGCCAGGATGTGCCAGAGCGTACCGGCGACAACGGCCCCCGTCAGCGCCGCCGGCGAACGCACCGGCGCGTTCGGAATCAACTTGTAGAGAACGAACAGGACGAACCACGTCGCGACGAGCGTCACGCACACGCTTGCGGCGGTCTGAAGCCACTCCGGCAGCAGTAGCGACCGCGACTCGAGATATCCCGAGGCGTACACAGCCACCACGGCTGCCAGCGGCCCCAGCGTCAGGAAAAGCCAGAACAGGACGAACCGACGCCAGAACGGCCGACGCCGCGCAATCTGCCAGATCTCGTTGACGGCCGCATCGAACGTCCCCAGAACGGTCATCGCCAACAGGACGAGTGCGCCCAGGCCGACGGCGGCGGCGGCGTTCATGCGGCCGCGCGCCCCTTCGACGAGCGTCCCGATTTTCTGCACCAGGTCCACCTCTTCGCCGCCGATGCTGAGGCGGATCTCGGTGATGTTCAGCGCCTGGAAGAGGGTCTCCTTCACCCTCTCGCCCACCTCCGGCCCGCGCGAGAAGAAGTCGATGACCAGCAGGAACAGCACCAGCGCGGGGATCAGGCCCAGCAGCGTCTTGAACGTCAGGTGGCCGGCCACCACCAGCAGGCGGTCGCGCACGAGTTTGCGCCCGCAGAACCGCCACAGACGGATCTGATAGACGGCCAGCCGTCCCCAATGCGACAGTTCGCTGGTGGGGCTCTCCAGCAGCCGCCGCAGATGCTCGGCCAACTGCCGCCAGCCCTCTTTCAAGTTAAGCATGGGCAAGGCCCGAACCAGCCCCCGATGGCAATCGGGGGACCCGAACCAGAAACGCGGCGCAGGTTACCCGACCACCTCATCCGGATGCGTAATGCGGCCGGTGATGGCGCTGGCGGCCGCAACGGCCGGGCTCGACAGGTACACCTGGCTCTCCGGGTGGCCCATGCGGCCGGTGAAGTTGCGGTTGGTGGTGGCCAGCGCGACCTCGCCCCCCGCCAGAACGCCCATATGCCCGCCCAGGCACGGGCCGCACGTCGGCGGCGAGACAACGGCGCCGGCGTCCATGAAGACCGCCAGCCAGCCGCGCTCCAGCGCCTCGCGCTCAATCGTCGGCGTGGCAGGGAAGATGAGGCAGCGCAGCCCGTCGGCCACCACCCGGCCGCGCAGGATACCGGCCGCCACCTCCAGGTCGCTCAGCCGCCCGTTCGTGCACGAGCCGATGACGACCTGGTCGAGGTGCACGTGGGCGAGTTCCGACACGGACCTCGTGTTCTCCGGCAGGTTCGGACACGCGACGACCGGCTCCAGATCCGTGACGTCCCATTGGAACGTCTGGACGTAGGCGGCGTCGGGGTCGCCGGCGTGGTAGACGGCGGGGCGCTGGAGGCGGCCTTTGACGTAATCGCACGTGATTGGGTCGGGCGCGACGATGCCGTTCTTGGCGCCCGCTTCAACGGCCATGTTACACATCGAGAGGCGGTCGTCCATCGGCAACGACTCGATGACCGGCCCGGTGAACTCCATCGCCCGGTACAGCGCGCCCGAGACGCCGATCTCGCCGATGGTGTGCAGAATGAGGTCCTTGCCCGAGATCCACCGGCCGCGCTCGCCCGTGAACGTGAACCGCATCGACTCGGGAACGCGGAGCCAGACCTTGCCGGTGGCCATGACGGCCGCCAGGTCGGTCGAACC
>CAZIJC010000038.1:0-30746 GCA_964539385.1 uncultured Anaerolineales bacterium
CTCGCGGTTCTGTATCGGCAAGTGAGACAATGGCCGTTCGAGAGGGCCGTGCGCCGTGCGCGGCGTTGGGGTTTTTCCTTGACGGTTCTTCATCGGCGCCGCTTAAATAGATGTGGGCGGCGTCCGCCACAGCCTGCCCGGCGTGCCGCCTGGCCAATACCGGACGCAAGGGGCGGAGAGTGCAGCGGCCGGTCGTCGGGCTCGAGCGCCGGGGAAGCGTCGGGGGGACCCGCCGAAGCGTCGCCCAGTTGAGGAACGCGTTATGGCAACCACCAAGACCGTTTGGGGTATCGACGTTGGTCAATGCGCGCTGAAGGCGCTGAAGTTGCAGTTGCGCGAAGGCAAGTTGCGCGCCCTGAGTTTCGACGTCATCGAGCACGGCAAGATCCTGAGCCAGCCCGACGCCGATGAACAGGCGCTGATCCGAAGCGCCCTCTCGAAGTTCCTCAGCCGCAACTCCATCAAGGGAAGCACGCTGGTCATCAGCGTGCCGGGTCAGGCGAGTTTTACGCGGTTCATCAAGTTGCCGCCCGTCGAGATGCGCAAGATCCCCGAGATCGTCCGGTACGAGGCGAGGCAGCAGATACCGTTCGACCTGGAGGACGTGGTCTGGGATTACCAGACGATCAGCCCGCCGTCTGCCGGCCCGCGCGAGGTCGAGGTCGGCATCTTCGCCATGAAGCGCGACATCGTGGCCGACTACGTGTCGGATTTCCTGACGATGAAGATCGAGCCGGACACCGTCCAGATGGCCCCGGTGGCCCTGTACAACTTCCTGCGGTACGACATGCGACCGAGCGGCGGGGCGACGGTCCTGTTGGACGTCGGGGCCGAGAACACGAACCTCGTCATCGCCGACGGCGAGCGGGTCTGGATCCGCAACGTGCCCTTGGGCGGCAACAACTTCACGCAGGCCCTCTCGAAGGAGTTCAAACTGCAGTTCTCGAAGGCCGAGAACCTGAAACGCCACGCCGCCGAGTCGAAGCACGCCCGTCAGGTGTTCCAGGCGATGCGGCCGGTGTTCGGCGACCTTTTGACCGAGATTCAGCGTTCCATAGGCTACTACACGAGCCTTCATCGCGACAGCCGCATCGAACGGGTTGCGGCGCTGGGCAACGCGTTCCGTTTGCCGGGCCTGACGAAGTTCCTGTCGCAGAACCTGGGCGTGGAGGTGGCCAAGGTCGAAGGCTTCGAGACGCTGGCCGACGCCGAGGCGCTGTCGGCGCCGTTGTTCCGTGAGAACGTCCTGTCGTTCGGCGTGGCGTTCGGCCTGGCCCTTCAGGGGTTGGGCGTGGCGCAGATCTCGACGAGCCTCTTGCCGCCCGAAATCCTCAGCACCAAGATCATGAAGCAGAAGCGGCCGTTCTTCGTGGCGGCGGGCGCGGCGCTGCTGGCCGCCGTCGGCGCCTTCGCCTACGACCAGATTGCCACGAGCGGCGAACTGGCTGGAAGGCAGGGGGATGTCCAGCGCCTCTCGTCCGACATCCGCAACCTTCAGAAGCAGAACGCCGAACACCAGGGCAAGTTCGACAAGCAGAAGAGCGCCCTCGTCGAGCAGCAGAAGAAGATCGGCGAGGTCGAGTTGCTCATCGAGAATCAGGCCTACGCCTACGAGATCCTGCGCACCGTCTGGGACGCCTGGCCGCACGACGAGAACTGGGAAAAGTACGATCCCCGGAAGGACGCACCGCCGCGCTCCACCCTCAAGATCATCGAGATGTTGGGCCTGACGATGCATTACGTGCCGGACGTTCGGACCTACTCCGACCAGGTCCGTCGCGGGTCCGGCGGCGCGGGAGCGATCACGGTGGTGGGGCACGAACCGCCGCCTCCGCCCGAGGGCGAAACACCCCCGCCAGACGCTCCGGCGCCGGTCATCGTGCCGGGCGTCCTGGTCGAGATCGCCGGCATCACACCCCGGACGGGCAACGACGGTCAGAGGCTGGTTGACGAGGAACTGATCGCCGACCTCAAGGCGTGCAGGCGGACGATCGAATTACAGACCCCGGCCGGAAGAGAAATCCTGGCCATGATGCCGTTTACCGGGATGTTCCGCAACCAGCGTGAGTACCAGAGCTACGTGCGCAAGCGCTCGACCAGGAGGAAGTCGAAAGAAGACGAGAAGGCGGCGCCCGAGGAGTTGAAGGTCGATAAGGGCGGGGATTTCTGGTTCAGGGCTCAGTGGGTTGTGGGGATCGGGCCGCTCACCGAATCTCAGCGGCGGGAGGCGTTTGAGGAAATCGCCCACATGGCGAACCGGGTCGGGCTCGACGATCCCCGCAAGATCGATCCCGCCCGCGCCAAGGGCGCCGACGCCGCGAAACTCGCAGGGATCGACCGCAACCTGACCGCCCTGGCCAAGTCGTGGCTCGTTGCGCGGAGCGACCTGTTGGACATCGCGGTGGAAGGTGTGACCAAGGCGTGGCCCGGGGCCGCGGTCCCTGAGGCCGAGTGAGCCGCCGTCCCGGAGCCCGGCCCTGGGTCCGCCTGCCCGGCCGGACCCGGTGAGGGGAGAGGGAGGCGAGGAGCCACAAAATGATGGAAACGATCAAACGCCACGCCTTCCTGCTGGGACTGGCGGCGGGGGTCGTCGTGATCTTGTTGGCGGTCGTACTGATGGTCTATTTCGTCTATGTGAGTCCGAACGAGGCGACGCGGCGGATGCTCACTTCCACCCGGTCGCGGGCGATGGCGCTCGGGAAGGGGAAACTGTTCAGCGAAGACCTCGTCAACCAGATGGCCGAACAGGTCGCCCGCCGCAAGAAGCAGTACGATGAACTCCTCGGGTACGTCAAGAGCCTCGGCGCGGCACGCAAACCCCTGATCGAGGGGCTCTTTCCCACGAGCACGGACGTTAACGTGAGGCACCGGTTTAAGGCCGCCTACGACGAGGCGCTCGGCCGGTTCATGAAACGCCTCGGGGCCGGCACCCCGACGCTGCCGGTCCGCACGGGCCGCAGCAAGAGCGGCAAAGGGGAAACCGACGACCTGGCCCTGGCGGAGGTCAGAGAGAAGTACCTCAAGTTCACCATGTTCGCCCATCCCAAGCAGTCTTTCGAGCGGCCCTCCTGGGTGGATGACCCCAAGCAGCCCCCGTCGCCGGAAGAGTCGCGGTTCGGCCAGGAGGACATCTGGCTGATGGAAGACCTCGTCGAGACCATCGCCCGGATGAACGACGACGTCCTGAAGAACAAGAACGCCACGCCGGTGGTGGCCAACGCCCCCGTCAAGGAACTGATTGAGATTTCCATCGGGTGCGGCTCCGCCACCCTCTCGAGCGCGAAGATGCAGAGCACCTCGGAGCGGTACCGGCCGGTGTACACGCCGGCGGCACGGGGTGGCTCCGCCGTCCAGGAAAGCCGCGCGCCGACCCTCTCCGGGCGGTACTCGAAAAACGGGTTTTACCGCGTTCTGCCGTGGCGACTCGCCGTGGTCGTCGAGGGCCGGTACGCCGGCGAGTTGATTCGGCGGCTCAAAGGCGGGGAGACTTTCCTGAGCGTCGAGGCGTGGAGCATGAACCCCATCACCGCGAATTCGTTCGAGCAGATGCGCAACCTCACGGCCAATCTGCGGGACGACTACGGCAAACAGGGCATCGCCTACATGGAAGTCGTCGGCGAGTCCCTGGTGTTCCAACTGGCGGGGGGAAGGGTCACCACGCTTGTAACGGCCGCCAAGCCAACGGACGCAGAGGCGGCCGAGAAAAAAGACGGCCAGCCGGCAACGACGGGCCGCGACGCGAGGCCGAGACGCCGGCCAAAGGAGTGATGCCAATGGCAGCCGACCTGACGCAGTCCTTCATCGGCAAACACGTCGAAAAGGTGGTCCTGGCGGTCGCAGTGCTGGTGTTTCTCGGGTCCGTCGTCTGGTTTGGCGTCATGCGGGAACCCCAGGAACGCGTCCGAAGCCAGGTCGCACGCCTGGTGGATGAGGTCAAGAAGAAGGCCGATAAGCCCACGCTCAAGGATGCCTTGGAACCGCAGGAACAGGTCGCCCTGGGAATCGATAAATCCGCCACGACGGTGGCACAGTTCGAAAAGGCGCTCAACGGCCTTCCTGCCGCGTGGGACGCCGTGGCCAAGATGGTCGAGGCCCCGCCCAAGCAAATGGAAGCCGTCGTTATCGTGGAGCAGTGCCAGGCGCCCGAGCGGATCCTGGCCGTCCAGGACCTGCGGACCGTCTGGGGTCGCGGCGTCACGAAGGACGAGGTCGCCATGGCGCTGGCGAAACTCGACACCAAGTCCGGCGCCCTCAGCGACATCGTTTGGGCCGGATGCGTCGGCAGGTTCAACCTGACCGAGCAACTCGCGATCTATATGGACGGCAACGCGCCCGTCTCCAAGAACCCTATCACGATCACGAAGGTTGAACTGCGCCGGCGCCAGCGCAAGCCCGACGGCGACTGGTCCGACTGGACAGCCATCCCCGCCGCCGCGCCCCCGGAGGCCGTCGAGAAGTTGCCGGCGCTTCCCGCCGACCCCCGCGACAAGCGCGCCGTCATCGCATGGGGCGGCGCGCTGATGAACGCCCAGGCCGGGGTCCGCCGGATGCCCTTCTACAAACTGGTGGCCGAGGACCCGGAAGGCAAGACGGTCGAGGCCCAGGCCGGTCCCATCGACGGCGTGGCCCAGCCCGACCCGGCCGCGCTCAGAAAAAAGGGACTGGAAAAGCCCGCCGAGGGGAAGGACTCCGGCAAAACGCCGACGCCGACCAAGGTCAAAGAGACCGCCGAAGACTCCGGGAAGTCGCCTTGGGACACCACGTCGGTTGGCGGAAAACCCAGGACAGAAAAGCCCAAGCCCACCGAGGCCGCAGCCCCCGAGCACGTCTATGCCACCGTCTGGGCCAACGACGCCACCGTCCAGCCGGGCAAGACGTATCAGTACCAGATGCGGCTGGCCGTCCTCAATCCGGTCTGGAGCGTGCCGGGCGTCAAAGATGAGCAGGCCAGGTGGACCCTCGAACTGGAGGGGCCCTGGAGCGAGCCGGGCGAGGAGGTTGCCATCCCCGGCATCGTCCAGTTCTACTTCGTCGGGACGTTCGGCCAGCGGGTGAACCTGGAACTCCATCGCTGGATTCACGGCCAGTGGGTCATCGTGCCCAGCGCGCCCACGCTGCTCGGCGCGCCGGTCGTGTTCACCAGGCGGCGGGCGAGGATTGTGGTGCCGGGGGCCAAGGAAGAGGTGACCAAGGACGTGGACCTCAGCCCACAGGTCCTCGTGGTGGATGTCCTGAAGGGGTTCCCCTATAAGCCGAGGGGTGGGAACCGGTTGATTCCCACCAACGTGCTGGTCTATGCCGATGGGCGCGGCCGTCTGCGCGAGCGGATCCAGTGGGAAGACCAGCAGAGGGCACCCAGAGACCGGGTGCGGCGCAAGGAGGTCGTGCCGTCAACCGACACGAAGAGGAAGAAACGCACCACCCGCAAGCGCTAGCGGACTAGAGCGCGGGAGGTCCGCCTGGGGCGAGCCGTGCCGGCAGAGGCCGGCCCTCGAGATTTAGGGCTTTATTCGGCAAGATTTTTCTTGCTCAGCCCCGGTGTTTGGCTACAGTGCTGCGTATCCCCCACCGGGGGTTGCTTTACCGGAATTCATGCTTCTTTATGCTACGTCATAGAACGGTGTTGGGAAAGTAAGGTCGCAGGCAAAGGGGTCACCGAAGGGCACCGCCGAAAACCGCGTTCCCGATAGTGGGACGCGGGAAATTCGCCCACCTCAAGGGTGGGGGGCGGTGTCCGATTGTCTAGGCCCACAAGGGGAGATCCGATGAAACTCGGCAAGATGATGATGGTGGCGGGTGCGGTGATGGGTGTGGCGCTTGGGGTCGTCGGGTTCCAACTCGTCGCGCAGGGGGCGGAAGTCTCGCCCAAGGAACTGCTCAAACAGGCCAGGACGCTCTACGACGCCCACAATTACGATGGCGCCCTGAAGCGGCTTCAGCAGATCAAGCCCGCTGACCTGGGCTTCTTCGAAAAGGGAGATTACAATTCCCTGCTCGACAAGACCCAGAAAGGCGTGACCGGCAAGGCTGCCGATGAGAAGGCGTTCGCCGACGGCAAGGAGGCCCTGTCCAACAAGCGCTTCGGCACGGCCGTCGAGAAACTCTCCCAGGCCGACCGCAGCAAGTATCTCGATGCCGAAAAGGCCGGACCGGCCAAGGGCCTGCTCCGGCTGGCCCAGGACGGCCATGTCAAGGCCCTCGCACACGCCAAGACGCTCCTGACTCAGGCCGCCGCCGACGCCAAGGCCGGCAAGGCCGCCGACGCACGCAAGAAGATCAAGGAGGTCGAGGCGATGGACGTCCGCCTCGGCCGGTCCGAGAGCCAGGCCTTGGCCGACGCGAACAAGGCGATTGCCGCCGCCGAGGCCAAACCTGCCACCAAAGTGGCCGCCAAGCCCGCCCCCAAGCAAGCCCAGCCCAAGAAACCCGCCGGTCCGACCGCCAGCGACCTCTACAAACTGGCCAAAGAGAAGTACAAAGCCGGCGACTACGATGCCGCTCAGAAAGGGATGGCCAAGGTGGACCGGGCCAAACTCGGCTTCTTCGAGAAGTGGGGTTACGACGGTCTGGCCAGGAACATCAAGAAGGCCGTCGCCGGCCGCGCCGCCGGCGAGAAGGCCCTCAAAGACGGTCAGGGTGCCCTCCAGAAGAAGCAGTATGCCGCCGCCGTCAAGTGCCTTTCCGAGGCCGCTTCCAGTAAGTATCTCACCGCCGACGAGAGAAAGGCGGCCGATACGGCCTTCCGGAAGGCCAAGGACGAGCAGGCCAAGGCGCTCGCGGCCGCCAAGCCGGCGCCGAAGCCTGCCGCCAAGCCGGTAGCGAAGCCGGCTGCCAAACCGGCTCCGAAGAAGGTGGAGCCGAAGAAACCCGCCGCTCCGACCGCCGGCGATCTGTACGCGGCCGCCAAGGAGAAGTACAAGGCCGGCGACTACGATGCCGCTCAGAAAGGGATGGCCAAGGTGGACCGGGCCAAACTCGGCTTCTTCGCGAAGTGGGGTTACGACGCGCTGGCCCGCGACGTCAAGAAGGCCGTCGCCGGCCGCGCCGCCGGCGAGAAGGCCCTCGCCGACGGAAAGGCTGCACTGACCGAAAAACAGTACACCGTCGCGCTGGAGAACCTCTCCCAAGCCGCCTCATGCACGTACCTGCCCAGCGACAAGAGCGGGGCCGCCGAGGCCGCCTACAGAATCGCCAAGGATGAACACGGCCAGGCCGTCACCAGCGCCAAGAACCTGATGGCGAAGGCCAAGAGCGCACTGAACGATGGCAAGGCGACCGAGGCTCGTAAGATGGTCAATCAGGTCAAGGCCATGGACGTGGACCTCGGCTGGTGGGCCGGCCGCGACCTGAAGGGCCTCGACAGCCAGGTCACGTCGGTGGAGGCGGCCCTGGTGGCCTCGGCTGCGAAGCCGGCCCCGAAACCCGCCGCCAAACCGGCTGCCAAACCGCCCGCCAAGCCCGTGCTAGTGGCTGCCGCCGTTGAGAAGAAGCCTGCGGTCAAGCCGACCGCCAAACCGGCGGCCAAGCCGACCGCCAAACCGGCGGCCAAGCCGACCGCCAAACCGGCGGCGAAGCCCGCGGCAAAGCCGAAGTTCGACCCCGCGGCGCTGACCAAGCAGGTCAACCGTGCCCGGGCCGAGGATGAGATGAAACTCGGCGATGCCGCACTCGCCAAGCATGAGTATCAGAAGGCCAAGACCCACTTCTCACGCGCACTGAGCCAGTGGCCCGACTCGGCCAAAGCCAGGCAGGGGCTCGACAAAGCCATGAAACTGCTGGCGGAACGCGAAGAACCCCTCGGCGACGTCGTACGCGACGTGCGGGAGCTGGAACGCCAGCGGATCATCGCGGGTGTCGGTGAACTCCTGGCCGAGGCCGAACGCCGCATGGCCCGCGCCGAAAGGCCCGAGGACTATGTTGAGGCGGAGCGGCCCCTCTCCCAGGCCAACCGCACGATCGACGTGGCGCCGGTTCTTTCGGTCGAAGAGCAGGAACGCCTTCGCGAAGAGGTCTACGTCCTTCGCAAGGAAATCCGGACGCGCAAAGCCACGGCCGAGTCCAAACGCAGGGTTGACTCCGAGCAGGAGGCGGTTGCACGCGAACAGCAACGCCGCACCCGGGATCGCACGGACCGCCAGAACAAGGTCACGCAACTCTGGCAGCGGGTCGAGGAACTCCGCAAGAGCATGCAGTTCAATGAATCGATTGAGATGCTCGACCGCCTGATTGCCATCGACCCGAACGATGAGCGGGCCCTTCGGTGGCGCGAAGACCTGTTGTATCTGGAAGCCCAGGCGCGGCAGGTCCGGGTCCGCATGGCCCGCGAGGCCGGGACCGTCGAGGCCATGACCGACGTTGAGGTCGCCGCCACCCATCCCGGCGAAGAGGTCGGGGGCGAAGTGACCTACCTGCGGTATCCCGATGCGAAGACCTGGAAAGACCTGAGCGACTTCCGCGACGTGTTCACGAAGGCGGTTTCCGCCGAGCCGGAGGCCGTGGCCGAGACACGCCGCGGCCTGAAAAACCCGATCGACCTGGACTTCGAGAAGACCAGTCTCGACAACGTCCTGAAGTACATCAGCGAGGTCCAGGAGGGCCTCAACATCGTCATCGACCCGGACGTGAGCACCGCCGGCATCGACCTCTCGACCCGCGTGGTCGACCTGAAGGTCAAACGCGTGGAGGTCGAGGCGGTCCTCAGCCTGATCCTGGGCGCCGACCTCGGATACAAGGTCGAGTCCGGGTACATCCTGGTCACGACACGCGAGAAACTTCAGCAGAATCTGCCGGTCGTTACCTATCCGGTACAGGACCTGGTGGCGCAGATTCCCGACTTCAGCGATCAGGCCCCGCGGTTCGAGGCCGGCGACGTGACGGCGGCGGCGTCAGCGGCCGCGGGTGGAGGCGGGTTCGGCGACCTCTTCGGAGGCGCCACCGCCACCGCCGCCGAAGGGCCCGTCGGCTGGCAGGAACTCGTGGACATCATCCAGCGAACCGTCAACAACCAGGCCGATCCCGACGTGGCCGCATGGTCCGACGAGGGCGGCCCGTCAGCCATCGAGTTCATGAACGGCCTCCTGATTGTTACCCAGACGCGCCGGGGCCACGAGAAAGTGCGCGACCTCCTGGAACAACTCCGCCGCGAGCGGGCCATCATGATCAGCGTCGAGAGCCGCTTCTGCAGCGTGACCGACGACTTCCTCCAGGACATCACGCTCGACATCGATGCGGCGTTCGTGGATACCGGTGAATCCAAGTTCGGCGCGAACGTTCAGGACCCCGCCGCCGCCGCGTTCGACCCGCTGCCCACCATTCCGGGGGTGCCGGGCGCCGAATATGCCGAGCCGATCATCATCTCGGGCACCGGCTCCAACGGGATGGGCACCTCGGCCCTGTTGCCGCTGGCCGGCACGGCTTTCGAGAACTTCGTGAACCCTAATGAGGGCGGGATGGTCATCAGTGGAGTCTTTCTCGACAAGATCCAGGTCGGCTTCCTCCTGCGGGCCATCCAGGCCGACGCGCGGTCAACCCAACTCCAGGCGCCGCGCATCACGCTGTACAACGGGCAGCGGTCCTACATCAGCGTCTCGACCGTCCTGACCTACGTGGCCGACTACGAGCCGATGGTGGCCACGGCCGCCGTCGCCTGGGACCCGACCGTCGCCGCCATCCCGGTCGGCGTGACCCTCGACGTCAAGGCGACCGTCTCGGCCGACCGCCGCTACGTCCAGATGGACCTGCGTCCGCAGCAGGCCAACGCCGAACTGCCCTTCCGGACCATCCCGATTCAGGCGGTCGGGTATGGCGGTGTTGCGACGGCCCTCATCGAACTGCCCGAAGTCAGTGTCCAGGACTTCAAGACCACCGTCAGCGTCCCGGACGGCGGGACGCTGCTGTTGGGCGGCATGAGGCAGTATTTTGAGATCGAGGCCGAGACCGGCGTGCCGGTTCTCTCGAAGGTCCCCATCCTGAAACGCCTCTTCAACAACCGGGGAACGGTGCGGCAGGCGAGAAACCTGCTGATCCTCATCAAGCCCAAGATCATCATCCAGGCCGAGCAGGAGCACAAACTCGGCTACGATGACTTCTAGGCCGATGACACGAAGATGAAAACCTGCCGGGGAGGCCTGCTGACGGCCTCCCCGGTTTTTTCTACCTCCGCTCCGGTTCGCACGACTATGATGAAGGTCACTCGCCGGGCGGCAGGGCAAATAGGTTCCAGGATCCTTTTCCCTGAAGGGCCCGGAGGGTGCTGCGCAGAAAAGGTTCCTGGAACCTGTTTGCCTGCCGGCGCGGAGGGCGAAACCGTGACGTCGCTCATCCAGATGATCGTGGCCATCGAGGTGCTGCTCCTGCCGGCATGGGTGGGCGCGGTCATGGTCCGCCCCCCGACCTCGCTTGCCGCACGCGCCGCCCGCGCGCCGGCGGCCGTGGTCTTGACGGCGGCGGTCCTGGTGGCCCTGGCGGCGATTGCGCAAGACGGACTGGTGGCCGCCGTCTTCCGGTCGCAGGCGGTGGCCGTCGGGTGGGTGGCGCTGCTCGCGGGGATTGGCGCGGTTCTGGAACGGCTCGCCGGGTCGCGGCCCGCGCAGATGCTGACGGCGCTTCTCGGATGGATGATTATCGGAGCGATGATCCTCGCGGGGCCCGCCGCCGAAATGGTCGGCGAACCTGCCAAGGCGGCACTCGTCCGCACCGTGGTGCACGCCAACCCGCTGCTGGTGGCCGAACACGAACTTGGCCTGCGGTGGACGCACCAGGCCCTGACCTACCGCTGGACGCCGCTCGGCGAGAGTTACGGCTACCTGTTCGGGCACCTGGCGTGGTGGAAGACCCTGCTGGCCCACGCCTTCGTCGGGTCCGCGCTGCTGGTTTTCAGCATCCGGCGTCGTCGGCAGGCGCGTCGCCCTGATGTGCCGACCGATTGAGCAGCGCCGTGAATTGCTTTCTTGCGCCGAGTTCGTGCCAAAGCCCTTTTACTGACTCAAGTAAAACTAATGTCCTACACGTTCAAATGCCGATGTCGGGGTCATGAGACCCAACGGAACCCCGACCCAGTTGGAGCAGCGACGCCACAAGGCCGTCGCGCTGAGGGAGCAAGGCCTGACGCAGGCCGAGATCGCCCGCCGCCTGAAGACCACGCCACGCAGCGTGCGACGGTGGCTTCAGGCCTACCGCGACGGAGGACGCGACGCCCTGGCGGCCAAGCCCGCGCCCGGGCGGCCCTCGCACCTGACCCAGCGGCAACGTCGGGGGCTGGTGCAATGCCTCCTGCGGGGCGCCCGCCAGGCGGGCTTCGCCACCGACCTGTGGACCTGCCCGCGGATCGCTCAGGTGATCGCACAACGCTACGGCGTGCACTATCACGTCGCGGCCATTCCGCGGCTGATGGCCGGGCTCGGTTTTTCCCCCTCAAAAGCCCGCGTGCCGGGCCCGGGAGCGGGATGAGGCAGCCATCCGCCACTGGATCGAACACGACTGGCCGCGGATCAAACGCCGCGCGACTCGCACGGGCGCCCACCTGGTATTCATCGACGAGACGGGCTTTTTGCTGCAACCGCTCCTCCGACGCACGTGGGGGCTTCGCGGGCAGACGCCGGTGCTGCGTCCCCGCATGCGACACCGGCAGAAGATCTCGGCCATCGGGGGGCTCTCGATCTCGCCCGGCCGGCGGCGTCTGGGATGGTACCTCCAGTTGCACCGGGATATCGGGATCCGCCAGGAGCAGATCGTGGCGTTCCTCCGGCATCTGCTGCGACACCTTCGCGGGCGTCTGGTGGTGGTCTGGGACAACCTGGGCGCGCACAAGGGCCGGGCGTTGCGTGCGTGGTTGCGGCGTTGCCGACGAGTCCACCTGGAGTTCCTGCCGCCGTATGCTCCGGAACTCAACCCGAACGAGTATGGATGGGCGTACCTGAAAGGAGGGCCGCTCGCGAACGCTTGCCCGAACGACGTGGCGGACCTGGAGGACAGCGTGGTCGTGGCCGCGGAGCCGGCCCGGACGCACCAAGCCCTGCTGCGGGCATTTGTGCGTGCCACGAAACTGCCATTCAGGTTCAAGTAACCTGTAGGACATTACTTTTACTTGGCTCAGTAGCCGCGACCCGAAGGGGAGCGCGCGCTCACCCTTCGGGTCGCGGCTAAAACAAGCGCAAGTCGCGCGGCGGGTCTCCTGACCCACCGCGCTATGTGCGGCTGCCCTTGTGCGTCGCGCGGCAGGTCTCCCGACCCACCGCGCTATGTGCGGCTCGTGGCTACTCTTTCACTTCGTACTCGGCGTCGATGACGTCGTCGTCGCCCTTGTCGGCGTCGGCCTGGGGTTCGGCCTGCGGTCCGGGGCCGGCCTGGGCCTCGGGTCCGGCGCCGGGCCCTTGCTGCTGGTACAACATCTGGGCGATGGAGTGGGAGGCCTGGTTCAGGGCTTCGATGGCCTGGTCGATCCTGGTGACGTCTTCGCCCTTGACGGCCTCGCGGACCTCCTTGACGGCGTCCTCGATGCGTTTCTTGTCGTCGCCCGAGAGTTTGTCGCCGTGTTCCTTGAGCGTCCGCTCGACGTTGTAGGCGAGTGCGTCGGCCTGGTTGCGTTTGTCGATGAGTTGGCGCTGCTTCTTGTCTTCGTCGGCGTGTTCCTCGGCCTCTTTCTGCATCTTCTTGACGTCGTCGTCCGAGAGGCCCGAGGACGTGGTGATGGTAATGTTCTGCTGCTTGCCGGTGCCTTTGTCCTTGGCGCTGACGCTCAGGATGCCGTCGGCGTTGATGTCGAAGGAGACGTCGATCTGCGGCAGGCCGCGCGGCGCCGGCGGGATGCCCGTCAGTTGGAACCGTCCGAGGGTGCGGTTGTCGTTGGCCATCGGCCGCTCGCCCTGGAGGACGTGGACCTCGACGCCGGGCTGGTTGTCGGCGGCGGTCGAGAAGGTCTCGGTCTTGGCGGTCGGGATCGTCGTATTCCGCTCAATCAGGATGGTCATGACGCCGCCGAGCGTCTCGATGCCCAGCGACAGGGGCGTGACGTCCAGCAGCAGGATGTCTTTGTCCTTGAACTCGCCCGCCAGGACGGCGCCCTGGATGGCGGCGCCGGCCGCAACCACCTCGTCCGGGTTCACGCCCTGGTGCGGCTCCTTGCCGAAGAGGTCTTTGACGAGTTCCTGAACGGCCGGGATGCGTGTCGAGCCGCCCACGAGCACGATCTCGTCGAACGCCAGGTCATCGACCTTGAGTTTCTTTTTGGCGTCGTCGATGCAGTCGAGGCACGGCTGGCGGCAGCGGTCGATCAGCGAGCGGACGAGTTCCTCGAACTTCGCGCGGGTGATCTTCATCGTCAGGTGTTTCGGGCCGCCGGCGTCGGCCGTGATGAACGGCAGGTTGATGTCGGTCTCGGGCGTGGTCGAGAGTTCGCACTTGGCCTCCTCGGAGGCCTCCTTCAGACGCTGGAGCGCCATCTGGTCCTGGCGCAGGTCGATGCCGTTAGCCTTCTGGAACTCGTCGGCGATGTAGTCGATGAGACGCTGGTCCAGGTCGTCGCCGCCAAGGTGGGTGTCGCCCTTCGAGGCGGCGACCTCGAAGACGCCTTCGCCGACGTCGAGGATCGAGATGTCGAACGTCCCGCCGCCGAAATCGAAGACGGCGATCTTCTCGTTCTTCTTCTTCTCCAGGCCGTACGCCAGGCTGGCCGCCGTCGGTTCGTTGATGATCCGCACAACGTCCAGGCCGGCGATGGTGCCGGCGTCTTTGGTGGCCTGACGCTGCGCGTCGTTGAAGTAGGCCGGCACGGTGATGACGGCCTTGGCGACCTCCTCGCCGAGGTAGTTCTCGGCCGTGCGCTTCAGGTCCTGCAGGATCATGGCCGAGATCTCCGGCGGGGTGTACTCCTTGCCGCGCGCCTTGACCTTCACCAGTTCCTGCGGGCCGCCCGTGATCTCGTACGGGACGATCTTCTCTTCCTCGGCCACCTCGTTGTGTCGGCGGCCCATGAACCGCTTGATCGAGAAGATCGTGTTGCTCGGGTTCGTCGTGGCCTGCCGCTTGGCGACCTGGCCGACCATCCGCTCGCCCTTGTCGCCGATGGCGACGACCGAGGGCGTGATGCGGCTGCCCTGGGCGTTCGGGATGACGGTGACCTTGTCGCCTTCGCGAACCGCCACCACCGAGTTCGTGGTTCCCAGGTCGATTCCGATAATCTTGTTCGTAGCCATGTTGTGCCTCCTTCCCGCGCCCGCGTGAGGTGCGCGGCTTCTTCCCTGCGTGTACACTACGTCCCTAAGGTTGATGATTGCAAACGCCGTGCCACGGTTGCCGAAGCGGGCCGTGGCGCCCCTGAACGCCCGCAATCCGCATGATACGGCCGTCGGGGAGGGTGTGCAAGGACCTCGCGGAGCCTGCCATTGCGACAGTCCCCGCGCCCGGCCGCGGCCAAGCCTGCCGTTTTGGCAATTTGTGAGCCTAAGCCGGAGCCCGCGCGTTGAGCCGTCGCCGCTCGCGTTCGAGTGTAGCAGGACGTTGTGCCACGGCCCGTACGGGCCGCGCCCGCGCGTTCGAGCCCGACGCGGGAGCGTCGGGTGGCCTTGTGCCGCGACGAATCGGACATAGCGTTGTAGTGGTAGGCAGTTCGGGATCCGTACGAAAAACGTTGACGCTTTGACGAGGCCCACCTATAAGGGATTTGCCATGACCCGCATGCCCCATCGCGCGCTTCTCTGGACGGCCAACCTCCTTGTGCCGGGAACGGGGCTGGTCCTGTTGGGCCGCCTGGTCCTGGGCGTGCTGCTGGGCGTGTGGTGGGGCCTGACGCTGTCGGGGCTTGTCCTGGCGGCCCTCGTCTGGCCCGACGGGGCCGGCCCGACCGTAGCCGTCTCGTTCGCCGGCAGTGCGGCGGCGGCGTATGTCCTGGCCCAGTTTCTCTGCTGCGTCCGCCGGCGCGCTGCCGCGCGGCACCTGGAGAGCGACCGGCGCGACGAGATGTTCAAAGAGGCCCTCGTCGCCACCCTCCAGGGGCGGCTCGACGATGCCGAAGCCGCCTGCAAGAGCCTTCTGCGGCTGGACACCGACGACGTGGAGGCCACGCTGCACCTCGGGACGCTTGCGCGGCAGCGCGGCCGGCGCGGGGCCGCCCGTCGGTACCTGCGGCGGGCGCGGTATCTCGACGATGCCGGTCGGTGGGACTTTGAGATCGGCCGCGAACTCGCCGCCCTGAAGGCGTTCGGACGGTCGGGCGCCGCGTCGGCCGAGGCGCGTCCTCAGCGGGGGGCGGAAGAGCCGTCCGGCTCCTGATGGTATCCGCTGACCTCGATGCCGGCATCTGCGAGAGCGGCCCGTACGCGGGGTTCGTCGGCGGGAGGGAAGGCCAGGGCGATGCCGCAGTCGGCGCTCAGCCACCGGGGAACCGGAATGAGTCTGGCGGCGATTTCCTGTTCCTGAAGCATCCTGGCGGCGCGCATGCCCTCCTGCGTCGTGTGGAACGTCGCGACACGCTCCCCGTCAGCCATCGCTTGCCGCCCGTTTGCTCTGATGTTCCCGCAGGCTCCACCCAAGGACGAGGCAGACCACGATGCCGGCCGCCACGGCGATCTTCCCGGCGCCCGGTACCTCCGCGGGGGATGCGACCAGCCCGGCGTTGTGGGCAATCGCCGCTCCCGCGAACATGCCGCAGATCGCTGCCAAGGCGCCGCCGTCGCCTTGGCCTGCCAGGATCAACTGCCGGAACGGGCACCCGCCCAACAGAACCGACCCCAGGCCCACGAGCGCCATGGCGAGCAGGTTCCACAGGTGGTCCGTGTGGGCGATGGGCTGGTCGGCCAGACCGAGTCGGAACTGGCCGAGCGCCAGTTTCGTTACCGCGCCCGCCACGATGATTGCCGCAAGGCCCACCAGCAGATGGGGATTGCGCATGAGAATCATGTCGCGGATGCCACCCACGAAGCACAGGCGCGACCGCTGCGCCAGAACCCCAATCAGGACGCCGGCGCCCACGGAGACCAACGCATGCGGGGCCATGCTGCCGGGCCCTTTCGTGCTGGTGCTGATGAAGGAGGGTTCGAGAAACACCAGGACCAGCAGTCCCGCCGCGAGGATGGGCAGAATGAAGGTCGGCACGAGGCGGCCAGGCGCAGGCCGACCGGGCGAGTAGCCCCGCTTCAGGAGTTCGGTCCCCGCCCAGATGCCGCCGGCAAATCCCGCCAGACCGATCAGGGCATTGAGGTCGCCGCCTGCCAGCCGAAGCGTCATCCGCGTCGGACAGCCGAGAAAGACGAGCGCCCCGATCATCACCAGCGCGCCGAGGAGGAACGAGACCGCCGGCGCCGGTGCGCCGCGCCCTCTGAGTTCCTTCCCACACGCCGCCGCCAGAAAGACCCCCAGCACGATGGCCGGTATCTCGGGCCGAAGCCGCTGGACCACGGCCGCCTGGTGCATGCCCAGCGCCCCGGCGATGTCGCGCTCGAAGCATGCGATGCAAAGTCCCATGTTCGGCGGACTGCCGGCTTCGACGAGGACGGCGGCCAGCACACCGACGACCGCGCCGGCCAGGATGACCATCGGCGGCGCCAGGTTTTCCCAGTCCCGCGTCATCTGTCCTCTCGCCGCCGTCCGCAGGGCCATCGGTGGTTGCGGCACCGATAGGCTACGTCACCTGCGCCGAAAGGCAAGAACGAAAGCGACGGCTGGGTAGGGCTTGTTTCGAGGTGTTTGGCTCGGGATGCGGAGAAACGTTTTGACGTGGCCTGTCTCTCCCGGCATACTGGTGATGGTGCAGGAACTCGCAAGAGCCGGTTCTCGCCTGCGGGCTGAGCGGCGGGGGGAGACTGTGTCTCGCGTAACGCATCTTCTTGGCGTGGTTTGCGTCACGGTTGCAGTTTTGCCGGTTGCTGTGCGCGCCGCCGAGACCGACAAAGCGGTCGAAGACTTCGACTCCCTCTACGGGCGCGACGTGAAGCGCGTCAAAGGGACGCGCGACACGAAAGACGACGTTGAACTGGCAGCCCGTCTGCTGGCGGCCGCGAAGAAGGCTGCCGATCAACCGCCGCTGCTCGCAGTTCTTTGTGAGAAGGCGTACGATCTGGCCACGGTCCATGCGGACGGTTACGAAACGGCGCTGGCGGCGATGGGTTTCCTCAAGTCCGAAGTCCCGGCGAAGGCGGGCGAGTGCGCCGAACGCGAGGTCTCCGTCCTGCAGAAGCAGTTCACCAAGGCCCCGAAGGACGCAAAGGCCGAGCCGGGCGAGGCGCTCCTCGATGCCATGCTGGCGCTGCTGGATTCGAGACTTGGGGCGGGTGACGCCGCCGAAGCGTCAAAGATGTGCGGCGAGGCCCGCAGGATCGCCATCGCCATCAAGAGCGAGAGACGCAAGGACATCGAGGAGCGGCAGAACGATGTCAAGCAGGCCATCCAGGATACCCGTGAGATCGAGAACCTGAAGGCCCTGCTCGACAAGGAGTCCGAAAACACGGCCGCACGCGAGAAACTGGTCCGCCTGTGCCTGAACGCCGGCAGGCCGGCCGAGGCCGCCAAGTACGTCGAGGGGGTAGAGGATGAGGCGCTCCGCAAGTACGTCCCCGCCGCCGCCAAGCCGGTCGAGGAAGCGCCGGAACTGGCGTGCGTGGAGTTGGGCGAGTGGTACCGCGGCTTGGCCGAAGCGGCCCCCTCTTACGCCAGGCTTGGGATGTACGAGCGTGCCCGCGCCTACCTGGAGCGTTTCCTGAAGATTCACACGGCCAAGGACCAACTCCGCACGCGGGCGGTTCTGGCCCTGGAGAAGGTCGAAGCGGCGCTTGAGAAACTGGGCAGGAGCCGATGGATTGACCTGCTCGCGATGGTCGATCCCACAAGGGATATGGTGATGGGCAGGTGGCTGCTGCTTCCCGACGGGCTTGCCGTCATCTGGAGGCCTGGTGACCCCCGGGGTCCCTGGGCTCGCATCCTGGTCCCTGCCGCGCCGCAGGGCAGTTATGAACTGAAAGGTAGATTCGTCCGCACCTCGGAGAACAGGGAGGTGTTCGTGGTCCTGCCTGTTGGCAAGAGGGGAGTCGCGCTGCTCCTGAGCGCGAAGGGGGGTGATTCCAGTGGGCTCAACTCGATTAAAGGCAACTACGGCGCGGTTGTCAGGCCCGGCGCGCTTGAAAACGGCCGCGAGTACGCCTTGCACGCCCAAGTTGTCCTTGCAGGCGAACAAGCCGAGGTCACGGTGAAACTGGATGGAGAGCCTTACATGGCCTGGAAAGGGCCGCTATCGGACCTCTCGGTGGGAAAGGGCCTTGAGGTCACTGAGCCCGGCTGTTTCGGCCTGGGCGTGCAGAGTGCGTGTGTGCTCTGGCGCAGCCTGCGGCTGAAGATGCTCTCCGGCAAGGTGAGATCGGTGCGGCCAAAGCCCAAGGGCAAGGCCATCGCGCGGAACAAATGGGTCAACGTGCTTGCATTCGTTGCAAACAAGCAGGGATCCAGCGTAAGTTTCTACGGCAATCGCCGCATCATCCTTCCCGTTGCTCCCCAAGGAAGTTATGAGTTACAGGCTGTTTTCGTGCGCAGAGGCGGGGAGGGCGCGGTCGGGTTCATCCTGCCTGCCGGATCCACAGGCGTCGTGTTGGCGCTGAGCAATGACGGCGGCAAGAGGCACGAACTTGGGATGATTGACAGCCAATCCGCCTCCTCGGGCAGGCCCGCGGTGATACCCGGAAAGATCATCAACAAGAAGGAGTATGCCCTGTACGTCAAGGTGCTTCTCAAGGGTGATCGCGCCGAGATCACTGCGGCCCTCGACAAAAAGCCTCTGATTTTCTGGCGTGGCCCCGCCTCAGCGCTGTCAATACCTCCAGGCTGGGAGTTACACGCGCCGGGAGTTCTGGGGCTCGGCAGCGGCCCCGACTCGCACACGGGGTTCCGCACGGTGCGCCTGAGAATGCTCTCCGGCGAGGCGAGGCTGGCGCAGTAGGTGGCCTTTGCGCCGGGCGCGCTACGTCGCTGAAGATGCGCACGCAAACTTGGCGTTCTGCCGCCGGACCGCCATGCCGGCCGGGCTGCAGGCGCAGTTCACCAGGCGACCAGTTGGCCTGAAAGGGGCTCGATTGCCGCGAAAAAGGCTTCTCAGGGAGTCAGAGGCCCGGTTTGGTTGGCGCGGCCCAGCGATTCTGACGATAGAACATCTGCAGCCGCCGTGCGTCTAATCCGGCGCCCAGGCTTCCGCAGGGTTGAACTCCAGGGCGTGGACGGTTACAATAGGACACGAAGAACGGGTGTGAGCGCGCAGGCCGCGGACCGGAGTGCTGTGACCTGTGCGGCACGCAACTGTGAGGCTTGAGAATGTTTGAGCGATTCACCGACCGCGCTCGTAAGGTGATGGCCCTGGCCAACCAGGAGGCCCAGCGGTTCAACCACGAATACGTCGGCACCGAGCACGTGTTGCTTGGCCTGGTGAAGGAAGGGCAGGGCGTGGCCGCCAACGTGCTTCACAACCTCCAGGTGGACCTCAAGAAGATCCGCCTCGAGGTCGAGAAGATCGTCAAGAGCGGCCCGGCGATGGTCACCATGGGCAAACTGCCCCAGACGCCGCGCGCCAAGAAGGTCATCGAGTTCGCCATCGAAGAGGCCCGCAACCTCGGGCACAACTACGTCGGCACGGAGCACCTGCTGCTGGGCCTTCTGCGCGAGCACGACGGCGTGGCCGCACAGGTCCTGATGAACCTTGGCCTGAAACTCGACGAGGTCCGGGCCGAGGTTCTCAACATCCTCGGCGCCTCGATGGAAGGCGAGGGCGGTTTCGCCGAGGGCGAGGGGCGGCGAAGCAAGTCCAAGACGCCCGCCCTCGATTCCTTCGGGCGCGACCTCACGCAACTGGCCACCGAAGGCAAACTCGACCCCGTCATCGGCCGTCACGGCGAGATCGAACGCGTCGTCCAGGTCCTGTGCCGGCGGACGAAGAACAATCCCGTGCTGCTCGGCGAGGCCGGCGTCGGCAAGACGGCCATCGTCGAGGGCCTCGCGCAGCAGATCACCAGCGCCGAGGTGCCGGAACTGCTCCTGAACCGCCGCATCGTCGTCATGGACCTTGCGATGATGGTCGCGGGGACGAAGTACCGCGGCCAGTTCGAGGAGCGGATCAAGGCCGTCATGAACGAGGTCCGCCGCGCCGGCAACATCATCCTGTTCATCGACGAACTCCACACCCTGGTCGGGGCGGGGGGCGCCGAGGGCGCCATCGACGCCTCGAACGTCCTGAAGCCCGCCCTGTCGCGAGGCGAGATCCAGTGCATCGGCGCCACGACGCTCGATGAGTACCGCAAGTACGTCGAGAAGGACGGCGCCCTGGAACGGCGGTTCCAGACGATCATTGTCGAGCCGCCCTCGCCCCAGGAGACGGTCGATATCCTCCGAGGCCTGCGCGACCGCTACGAGGCCCACCACCGGGTCCGGATCACCGACGGGGCGATCGGGATGGCGGTGGACCTGGCGGAGCGGTACATCTCCGGCCGGTACCTGCCGGACAAGGCCATCGACGTGATCGACGAGGCAGGGGCCCGCGTGCACCTGCGTGCGATGACCCGTCCGCCCGACGTGGCGCAGATCGAGCAGGAGATGGAGCGGCTGAATCAGGAGAAGGAAGAGGCCGTGGCCGCCTCGGCCTACGAACGGGCCGCCGAACTGAGGAACAAGGTCGAGGGTCTCCGCGAGAAGAAGGAGAAACTCCTCAGCCAGTGGCGCGAACAGGGCCACGAGGCCGAAGGTGTCGTGGACGAAGAAGTGGTGGCCGAGGTCGTCAGCCGCATGACCGGCGTGCCGCTCCAGCGCCTTGAGAGCGAGGAGATGGAGCGGCTGCTTCGGATGGAGGACGAACTGCACAAACGGGTGGTCAGCCAGCACGAGGCGATTACGGCGATCTCGCGCTCGCTTCGCCGCAGCCGCAGCGGCCTGAAGGACCCGCGGCGGCCGATGGGGTCGTTTATCTTCATCGGCCCCACGGGCGTCGGCAAGACGCTGCTCGCCAAGGCGCTGGCGGAGTTCATGTTCGGCGACGAGGATGCACTCATCCAGATCGATATGTCGGAGTACATGGAGAAGCACAACGTGTCGCGTCTGGTGGGCGCCCCGCCCGGCTACGTCGGTTACGAAGAGGGCGGGCAGTTGACGGAGCGCATCCGCCGCCGGCCGTACAGCGTGGTGCTCCTCGACGAGATCGAGAAGGCCCACACCGATGTCTATAACATGCTGCTTCAGATCATGGAGGAGGGCAACCTGACCGACTCGTTCGGCCGGCGCATCGATTTCCGCAACACCATCCTCATCATGACCTCGAACATCGGGTCCGACATCATCAAGAACCAGGCCGGCCTGGGGTTCCGCAAGAAGACCGCCGAGGCCACCTACGAGCAGACCAAAGAGGCGCTGATGAAGGAGATCGAGCGCCACTTCCGCCCCGAGTTCCTCAACCGCGTCGACGACATCATCATGTTCCGCCAACTGACCCGCGAGGACCTGAGAGAGATCGTGGATATTGAACTGGCCAAACTCCGCCAGCGACTGAAGGTTCAGGGTCTCGAACTCACGCTCACCGACGAAGGCAAGGAGTACATGATTACGCAGGGCTACGACCCCGACTTCGGCGCGCGGCCGCTGCGCCGGGCCATCGAGCACCACATCGAGGACCACATCTCCGAGGAACTCCTGCGCGGCGCCTATAAGGACAAGCATCTCATTACCGTCAGCGTCAAGGACGACCACCTTTACTTCGAGGCGTCCGAAACGAGCGCCGCCTCGCCGGTCGAGGTCCACAACGGGACGTAGTCTCATCAGCGGTTCAGGGCAGTTGAATCGGCCCGCGGCGCACGATCCGTCGCGGGCCGTTTTCCTGGCGGCCGTCTCGCAGCGCTGCGACGGGCCGCCGGGGCCTTTCAAACCGCCCGGCCGCGGGGTATAATTACGGAAGAAGGTGGAGGATGCCGATACAAACGGAGCAGGACCCATTCCGGCGCCGTTCGATGCCGGAGGAGGGGGATCATGAAACGGCTTGACTTCGTCATCACACTGGCGGTGTTCGCCTTCGTCGGCCTCGCCGCAGGCCACGCTTTCGGCCAGTACTACACACCGCTCAGATACGACCTGCGGTACACGAGCCCCACGTACATTCCCAGCGGCACGCTGCGGTTCGGCCCGCCCGCCCGATACGACCCGTACAAGTTCGGGCACTATAACCCGGGGAACCTGTCGGTCACGGGCAACCTGCGGCTCGGCAAGTCGTTCCAGGGCACGTCGCCCTACCGGTCGACGGGGAGCCAACTGTCGCTCGACCTGCCGTCAACGAGGTTGAGCAATTTCCGGCGCGACACGATCGGCCTCGAGGACATCGGCACCGGCCTGGAGTACGGCGGGCTCGGGGCGTTCTACCCCGGCTCGGCGAGCGTGACGACGCCCTACACGGCCGCCAACCGTTTTGCCGTGCCGCTGCCGGGCCCGCGCGCGCCGTACGCGCCGCGAAACGTGAACACCTCGCCGCCGCTGCCCCCGGCTCCCGGGGGCGTGTTTACTACGAGCCATATGGCGACGGGCACGGCGCCGACTGTCGAGAGCCCCATGACCGCCGGGGGCCTGGCGATTCCACCGAGCACGCTGGACTACGTCAATGCGCTGCTCGACGGCCGCGTCTCGCCCCTGCCGGCCGACGTGACCGAGCCGCCGGAGTCCACCCGGGTCGAGGACCGGTTCAAGTCGCCCTACGAGACGTTCGGCCACAAGTTTGAGTCCGTGCCGATGAACATCTTCATTCCGGATGACCGGACCGGGGAGCACGCTGGCGACATGACGATGCCGGATGAGCCCTCAATGCTGTTCTGGCTCGACCCTGACATGGCGGATGCGCAGACGGCATGGATGCCGCAACAGCAGGCACAGGGAACTCCATCGCCTGCAGAAGCGCAGGAGGACTCGCCCGGCGCCGAGGTCCTCTGGCCCGAACAGGACGCCGAGCCCGAACCCGCCATGCTGGCCACGCCGGAACCCTCTATGCCGGTTTCGACATACGCCGCCTACGTCCTGCGCGGGCACGCCGCCATGAAGGAATCGGCTTACGGCAAGGCCGAGGCTCTGTACGCTGCGGGGGTGGCGCTGGAGCCGGATCGCCCGGCCGCCTTCTTCGGCCGCCTCCACGCACTGCTTGCAAGGCGCATGTACCTTCAGGTTATTGTGGTGCTGGAGCGCGAGTTGACGCGGCATCCGCAGTGGGTGAAGGTGGCGCCCAACCTCAAGGATCTCTATGCCAAGCCCGGCGTGTACGACCGGATCGTCGGTGATCTGCAACGCGAACTGGAAATCAGGCCGGATGACGCGGGGCACAACTTCCTCATCGGCTACGTGTATTACACGGCCCGTGAGAAGGCGGAGGCACGGTCGCACCTTGAGAAGGCCGCGCGGGCACGCAGCGGGAAAGCGGGGCCCGAGAAAACGGTCCTCGCTGCTATCGAGGGCGGCTGACGGTGGTGCAGCACACGTGCGGTTGGCGTCGGGCCGGGAGTCCCGCCGGCGAAGGGCTCCCGGCCTTTTTCGTGCCGGAGGCAAAACCGATTGAAGACGTCGCGGCGAGTCGATACAATCCCCGCGTTCCTGAGCGGGGTTCTCGCCGGCTCGGGCCGGGCACGAGGAGTGCGTTTTGACGAATGAAGACCAAGCGGAGGCTCCGTCGGCTTCACCACGGGAATCTCCCGACCAGAGGCCTTCCGCTGACGCTGCGCCGGTTCACGATGCCGACCACCCGTCACGTCAGGCGGCGGCTGAGGGGGCGGCCCAGGCCTCGCCGGACCCGGCGGCCGCAAGTTCGGATCAGCCCCACTCGGTACAGGTCCGTAGGGACGAGCCGGCGCCCCAGGAAGACAAGACCGCCGAGGACGGCGCTACGGACGCCGCCGGCGAGGAGTCGGCGGCCAAAGCGCCGCCCGATGAGGCGGGCAAACGCGCCAAGAGGCCCAAGCGGCCGGCCCTCATCGTGCGCTACGGCGTGATGGGCATGGTCGGCCGGTTCGCGTATTCCCTTGAGCGGTGGCGTCGCGGCCAGCGCGTCGTCATCAAGTCGGACCGCGGCATGGAGATCGGCACCATCGTGTGCCGCGGGAGCGGCTCGGCCGACCGCGGCCCCAAACTCAGGGGCGAGGTCCTTCGCCTCGTCACGCACACCGACGAGGTTGAGGAGCGGCACCTGGCCGAGAGCGCCAAACGCGAACTCCGCTTCTGCAAACAGTGCGTCGCCGAACACAAACTGCCCATGAAACTGGTCGAGGCCGAACACCTGTTCGGCGGCGACCGGATCGTCTTCTACTTCGTCTCGGAATCGCGGGTCGATTTCCGGGCGCTGGTGAACGACCTGGCCCGGGAGTTCCAGACGCGGATCGAGATGCGGCAGGTCGGCGTCCGCGACGAGGCACGCTTGCTCGGCGATTACGAGCGGTGCGGCCGGCCGCTCTGCTGCCGCGCATGGCTCAAGAACCTCGAACCCGTCTCCATGAAGATGGCCAAGATACAGAAGGCCACGCTCGACCCGGCGAAGATCTCGGGTCGCTGCGGCCGACTGATGTGCTGCCTCCGCTACGAGCACGCCACGTATGGCGAACTCGCCAAGAACCTGCCTCGCAGGAACACGGTCGTCGGCACACAGCAGGGGCGCGGCAAGGTGGTCGCTTTGCACGTTGTCGCGCAGATGGTCGGGGTGCTCCTGGAGTCCGGCACGCGCGTCAACGTGCCGGTCGAGACGCTCGTCCCGCCTGAGGAGGCGCTGGCGTCGGAGCGTGATAAGAAGCCGCAGGTGCCCGAGCCACAGGCCGATGCCGCACCCGAGACCGCTGCCCTCGCCGACAGGGGCCCCGGACGCGAGCCGAAGGCCGGGGGCGAAGCGGCCGGGGCAAAGTCGGACGACGCCGGCGATACACGCAGCCGCAGCAATCGGCGGCGACGACGCCGGTCGAAGCGCAGCGGCCGCAACCGCGCCAAGGAAGGCGGCGCCGGACCTTCGGACGCCTCGGCACGCACGCCGAAGGCCGCCAACCAGACTTCACACCCAACGCCCCAACGAGACGCCAAACCCCGTGACAGCCAGGGAACGTAAATGAGCAGGCACATTCTCATCACCGCTGCGCTGCCCTATGCGAACGGGCCCATCCACATCGGGCACCTCGTCGAGTACCTCCAGGCCGACATCTGGGCACGGTACCAGAAATCGTGCGGCCACGAGTGCCGGTACATGTGTGCCGACGACGCCCACGGCACCCCCATCATGTTGCGGGCCCGGGCCGAGGGCATCCGGCCGGAGGTCATGGTCAAGCGGTACCATGCCGAGCACCAGCGCGACTTCGACGGCTTCGACGTGGGCTTCGACAACTATTACACGACCGACTCGCCCGAGAACCGTGCCCTTGCGGAGCAGATCTTCGAGCGCATCAGTGCGCGCGGCCACATCGAGAAACGCGAGATCCGGCAGGCGTACAGCGAGACGCTCGGCATGTTCCTGCCGGACCGCTACATCCGGGGCGCGTGCCCCCGGTGCGGCGCCGAGGACCAGTACGGCGACAGTTGCGAGGTCTGCGGCGCCGTCTACACCCCGGCCGACATCACCCGGCCGCGATGCGCCATCGATGAAGAACCCGTGACGTTTCGCGCCTCGGAGCACTATTTCTTCAAACTGTCGGCCTATACCGACATGCTCCGCGAGTGGGTCAGCCGGGAGCACCTCCATCCGCACGTGGTGGCCAAACTCCAGGAATGGTTCGATGCGGGACTCCGGGACTGGGACATCTCGCGCGACGCGCCGTACGTCGGCTTTACGATTCCCGGTGAAACCGACAAGTACTTCTACGTGTGGTGGGACGCGCCCATCGGCTACATCGCCAGCACCCAGGAGTGGTGCAACCGGAACGGACGCGACCTGGCCTCGTACTGGATCGACGAGGACGGTGAACTGTACCACTTTCTCGGCAAGGATATCCTCTACTTCCACACGCTCTTCTGGCCGGCGATGCTTGCCGGCGCGGGGTTCCGCATGCCGCAGCGGGTCTTCGTCCACGGCTTTCTGACCGTTGACGGGCAGAAGATGAGCAAGAGCCGCGGCACGTTCGTCAATGCCGCCACGTACCTCAAGCACCTCGACCCGCAATACCTGCGGTATTACTACGCGTGCAAACTGGGACCGGGCATCGACGACGTGGACCTCTCGCTGGCGGACTTCGTGGCTCGCGTCAACGCCGACCTGGTGGGCAACTTCGCCAACCTGCCGAGCCGGTCGGCGGGGCTTCTGGCCCGGCGGCTCCAGAACCGCCTCGGCCAAATGGATGCCGACGGCGCCGCCCTCGTCGCCCGTCTGGAGGCGGCCGCCGGCGACATCGGCGCCGCATACGAGGCATGCGAGTACGCCGCCGCCATGCGCACGGTCGCCGCACAGGCCGATGTCCTGAACCGATACATGGAGCAGGAGAAGCCCTGGGAGACCGTCAAGACCGATCCCCGGCGCGCCCGCGTCGCCCTGACGGTGGTCCTGAACGGCGTCCGCCTGCTCGCCGCGTATCTCGGCCCCGTGTTGCCGCGCTACGCCGAGAAGGTCGGCCGCCTGCTGGGGTGCCCGACGCCCGATTTCACGAACCTCGGCCGGCGCATCCAGGACCAGCCTGTCAACGAGTACGAGCGGATCGCCGAACGCGTGGACCCGGAGGCGATCGACGCGATGATCGCTCAGACCCGGGCCGAACAGGCCGCGCATCATCAGAAGGCTTGACACGAGATGGACGAACGCAAGTCTGCCGACGAACTGCTTGACACGATCCTGGCCGGCGACCATCGCTACGCGCGCGACGCGTATGTCTTCGTTTCCGAAGCCCTCGGGTACACCGTCCAGAAGTCCGGCCGGGCGGGGCACGTGAGCGGCCGCCAACTGTGCGAGGGCCTCAGCGAGTTCGCCCTGCGTCAGTTCGGCCGGCTCGCGCGGACGGTACTGGAGAGTTGGGGCGTAACCTCGTCCGCGGACATCGGCGAGATCGTCTTCAACATGGTGGAGGTGGGCCTGTTGCGGAAGACCGAAGAGGACAGCCGCGAGGATTTCGCCGGAGCGCTCGATTTCGATGAGGCCTTCGACCGCGGTTTCCGGTTGCACCTGAACGCGGGAGGAGCGGATGAGCACGGCTCCGAGGCCTGAGACGAGCCTCTGGCGCAGGTGGCGGACGGACGTCCTCATCGCCGCCGGCGCCCTGGCGCTTCTGCTGCTGTCGCTGGCGCTGGGCGAAATCCTCGCCCCCCTGGCCGTGGCGCTGGCCATCGCCTACATCCTGAACCCCATCATGCGATGGGCCGAGCGGCACCGCGTTCCGCGCGGCCTGGCCGCCGCCTTCATCTTCCTCCTGCTCCTGGGCGTGTGCGTGGCCGTGGCGCTGTTCGCCGTCCCGCCGCTCGTCGCGCAACTGTACGACTTCGGCGTTTCGATGGTCGGTGAACCGGCGGCCGAGGGAGACCCGGGCTACGAGGACCTCAACGGGAACGGCCGATGGGACACGGGCCACGTGCCGGCCGTTCTCGCGTGGGTCCGCGACGTGTCGGCGCGTCTTCAGACGGGCGAGGGCAGGTGGTACGACCGGGGCCTGAAAGCCATCAGCGACTCGGCCGGGGCGAAGGAGGGGCTTCTGAAGACCGTCCTCGATACCCTCAAACTTGCCGGCGAGGGGATCCTGGACTTCCTCTGGGACCTTCAAGGCTTCGTGGTGGGCGCGGCGCTCGCGGCGTTCTACCTGTTCTTCTTCCTGATGAACTTCGACCGGATGGTCGCAGCGGTCCGCCGGCGCCTCCCCGGCAAGTACCGGACGCGCATCGAGGACGTGGCCCGCAAGATCAACGCGGCAGTGAGCGCGTTTCTGCGCGGGCGCATCCTGGTCTGCACGGCCGTCGGCGTGTTGACCGCCGCGGGGCTGGCGATCGTCGGCGTGCCTTACTGGTACCTCATCGGCGTGGCGACGGGGCTGGCCGGCGTCGTGCCGTTCATGCCGATCTTCGTCGGCCTGATTCCGGCGGTGCTCGTGGCGTGGTTCGACGCGGGGAGCGGGTGGGCCGTCCTCGGCGCCACCATCGTCTTCGTCATCGTCCAGACGCTCGAGGGCTGGGTCCTGACGCCCCTGATTCAGGGCAAGGCCGTCGGCCTGCATCCCGTGACGCTGACGGTCGCGCTGCTCGTCGGCTACAACGTGTTCGGCCTCTTCGGTCTGATTGCCGCCGTGCCGCTGGCTTCCACGGTGAAGATTCTCGCCAAGGAGTTTGTGCTGCCGAAGGTGGAGGAACTCGCGGATGAAAAACCCGAGCCCGCGCCATAGCCGGCCGCCCGTCTGGGTACTGGTTCTGGCGGCAGCGGTTTACGCGGCTTGGCTCTTCTTGCTGGGGACGCTGGCGGTGCTGCACAATCTGGTATAAGGTGCACCGGCGTGCGGCGCGGGCGGGGCGGGTGGCCGGGGGGGTGTGAAGGACGGCGGTTGTGGTGAAAATGGAAGGTTTCAGCCGGCGGATAATCGACGAGGCGATCCGCCTCTACCTCCAGGAAGCCTACGACAACGCTTCGCCGCCGGAGAGCGTGCAGAAACGGCTCCAGTTGCCGCCGGGCAAGACGCTTGCGGAACTGGCCGTCGCCGGCATCTTTGAACGGACCCCCGTCGGCGCTCCCCCCGCCGAGTGTACCCGCATCCGCCTTCGACTGGGCAACCGGGGATACCCGCACATGAAACTTGGCGTGGACCGGGTTCCCGGCACCGACGATTGGGTTCTCGTGGCCGACTGCCACGATGGCATGTTGCCGGCGGCGGCGCGGGCTGCCGAGCGCGGCGCCGTGGAAGCGATTGTGAAGCAGAATGCCGGTGCCAAGACACGTATCGAAAGGCGGTGGACCGAGGCGGGCTTGCCGACCTTTGAGCAGTACGTCCGGGGGAGGCTCTCTGCGCGTGCAGAGGCCGATGGACCGGCTGACCCGTAAGCGGACCCCTTCGCACCGGAGGCGCGATGCGCCGGCTGAAGGGGGCGACGGCAAGGTGAGGCATGAGCGAAAACGGGCACCAGGTCGGCGGGAAGATACTCGTTGTCGATGACTATCCCACGAACGTGAAACTCCTCCAGCGGAACCTCGAGGCCGCAGGTTATGAGACCGTGGCGGCCTACGACGGCGAAGAGGCGCTCGAGAAGGTGGCGGCCGAGAAGCCGGACCTCATTCTCCTCGACATCCTGATGCCCAAACTCGACGGCTTTGCGGTCTGCCGGCGCCTGCGGGCCGACGAGGCCACCGCCGTTGTCCCGATCATCATGATCACCGCACTGAGGGAGACCGAGGACCGCATCCGGGGCCTGGAGGCCGGGGCCGACGATTTCCTGTCCAAGCCGTTCGACCGCGGCGAACTGCTGGCACGCATCGAGAGTTTGCTCCAGATCAAGTATTACCGCTCGATGCTGGCCGAGCGAGAGAAGTTCGACGCGGTGATTCACGACCTCTCGCACGGCATCATTATCACCGACGGCCGGTGGTGCGTTGAGACGATCACCCGCCGCGCCGCCGAACTGCTCGGCCGGCCCGATGAAGAACTGGCCGGCCGGGGGCTCGACGAACTGCTCGCACCGTTTGACGTCGAGCCGCCGCTCGAGGCCCTACGCCATTCCCTCGTCCGGTCCGTCACGGTTGAATTCACCCGGGAAGAGGCGCGGCCGCCAACGTACCTGGCCGGCCGCTACACGCGGATCGAGGGGCCTCGCGGCGAACTGCACAATGTGGCCATCGTGTTCCGCGACATCAGCGAGATGCGCCGCAAGGAGAAACTGAAGCGCGATTTTCTCTCGCTCATCAGCCACAAACTGAAGACGCCGCTCACGATCGTCGGTGGGTACCTCACCCTCATCGACCAGGGCGCCTACGGCGAGGTTTCGCCGGTGATGGCCGACAAGGTGCGGATCTCCCTGGCCAACGTCCAGGAACTGTCGGACCTGATTGAGAAGGTCCTCTCGTACGCGGGGCTGACGGCCACGGAACTGGAGCGAGCCGGGCAACTCGTGCCGCTCGGAGAACTCTTCGACCGCATCCGGCGGCGCGTCGAGAAACGATATGCCGGTCTCCGCAGGCGGCTCGCCGGGGCCAGCCGCACCGTCAACTGGACCATCGACCTGCCCGACGACCTGCCGCGCGCCCGCGCGCCGGAAGAACTGCTCTCCATCGTCGTGGACAACCTGCTGGACAACGCCCTGAAGTTCGCCGACAAGCCCGAGGTCCGGATCGAGGTCGTCGGGCGCGAGATCGCGGACCGCCAACTCGAGATCGCCGTCCGCGACAACGGGCCGGGGGTCCGGGTGCGGGAACACGAACGGATCTTCTCGGATTTCGCGCAGTTGGATGAGGCCTTCACGGGCAACATCGCCGGCATCGGCCTGGGGCTTTCGACGGCCCGGCGCCTGGTGGGCTCGTGGGGCGGGCAGATCAACTACGAAGCCGTCCCCGGCGAAGGCACACGGTTCTTCTTCACCGTGCCGTCGGAGTTCACCCCGCCGCGCGACCCGTCGGATGCACGCCGCTGAGCGGCCTGGACGCCGTGCTGGACCCGTTCACGTTGCATCGGTGCAGGACCTTGCGCGGCGGGTTTCCCGACCCGCCGCGCGATGCCCTGCTACCGTTGAACGTGAATTGCTCTATGCGGTCTTACGTAAGTCTTTTGCTGTGGCGAGAACGGCACCCGCTCGCTTACGCTCGCGGCTAGTTACACTCGCGCCCGACCAGCCACGTAAGA
>CAZIJC010000039.1:0-30614 GCA_964539385.1 uncultured Anaerolineales bacterium
CTGGGCGAACCTGGTTTTTCTCCCCGTACCGTTCCCATTGGACGATCCGGCGGCGGCTGACCCTGCCCCCGAAAACAAGTGAGCGATACCAAGCAAGGAACGGCGAATACCAAGGCACGGCTTGAGTCGGTGCAATAGGTGAAAGGAGAATCCGGTGATTCAGCAGGTCAAACTTCTGACGGTGAAGGAACTGGCTGCGGTGTTGGGCGTCCACGAGCGAACCTGCTGGCGGCTGGCTGGCTTGGCAGAGGACGGCCACGGGAACTTCCCGCGGCCGCTTCGGATCAGTCCCAAGACGGTCCGCTGGCGACTGTCGGACGTGGAAGCATACCTGGCGGCCCTAGCGGGTGAAAGTGGGCGGTAAAATGCCATCAAGATATTCCGAGAACTCACTTGCTCCGCGCGCGACCCCGAGGTAGGGGGCTCCCCCGCGCACAACGGCTGAAAGGAGCAAGAGATGGCGAGCATCTACCGACGCAAGAAAGGCGGCTGTTACTACGTCACGTACCGGGTTCCTCCGGGCAAGCGGAGGACCGTCAGGGGCTCGAGGGACCGGGCGGCCACCGAGGCCCTCGCCCGCAAGCTCGAATCCGACGCGATGCTCCGGGCCAGTGGCGTCATCGACCCCACGGCCGAGAAACTCGCCGAGAACGGGTCCATGCCGCTCGAAGCGCACATCCGGACCTTCGAAACGGCCATGCGAGCCAAAGGCAACACCGAGGAGCACATCCGCCGCACGCTCTCCTTCATCCGCGGTCTCGCGAAGGCCTGCGGGTTCGAGCAACTCATCGATCTCGACGCCGCGAAGGTGTCGGCCCACGTCGGCGACCTCAAGCGGAATGGGATGGGCGCCCGGTCCATCAACGCCCGCCTGACCGCCTTCAAGAGCCTGACGGCGTGGCTGATGAAGACCGAGCGCCTGCGGACCGACCCGATGAAACAGGTCGCCAAACTCAACGCTCGAACGGACCGCCGCCGACAGCGCCGGCCCCTGGCCGACGAGGAGATCGCCCGGCTCATCCACGCCGCCGAAAACGGCCCCGTCGTCAAGGGCATGGCGGGACCGGACCGGGCGATGCTTTACCGCGTGGCGGTAGAGACCGGCCTCAGGGCGAATGAACTCAGGAGCCTGACGCCGGGGAGTTTCGACCTCAGGGACGCCAGCACCGCCACGGTTACGGTGGAGGCGGCCTACAGCAAACACCGGCGCGAGGACGTTCTGCCGCTACGGCTGGATCTCGCCCGCGCCGTCGCGGCCTACGTCGCCGACCGGCCCGCCAGGGAACAACTTTTCGCTGTGCCGGAGAAGAGCGCCCAGATGCTTCGGACCGACCTTCGCCGGGCGAAGGCCTGGTGGATCAAGGAGACGCAGGACCGCGGTGAACGGCGTGCCCGCCGGCGGTCGTATCTCTTCGCTACGCCTGACGGCTCGGGCCGGGTGGTAGACTTCCACGCCCTCCGGCACACGTTCATCACGCGGCTGGCAAGGTCGGGCGTGGTCCCAGCCGTGGCGAAGAGCCTGGCCCGCCACTCCACCATTACGCTGACGATGGACCACTACACACACACGTTCATCGAGGACGAGCGGTCAGCGCTTGCGCGGCTGCCGGAACTGGGGACAAAGGCGGGTGCGAAGGAATATGTTCGCGCCACGGGCACGGATGATGCTCTGTCTCACACGTAGCAGCTGCTTAGAGCATGCAGCGCAATTCGCACGACCGAAGACAGCCGCTGCGACGTCGCCTGAGCCTGCCTTAGTTGTCTTCCTGATACCCGGTGCCCACGAACGTCACAGCACCTGCGTCCGCGCTACTCATCCCATGAGATCTAAGCTTTGAGCACGTTGCGGTACTGGTCGAAGCCCTTCGAGACCAAAGCATTGACGGCCTCACGCGCCTCCATCGTGGCTTGCGCCTCATTCGCCTCTATGGCGTTTCGCAGAATCATCTGAATCTCGTCGTGTTTCCCTAGTACGCCCCAGATTTCAGTTGTCCTCAGGACCATCTTACGAAGACACGTGACGGCCAATCTAGGGGAGGAGGCAGAGGCTTTCGCCAAGCGCTCGGCCAATATGAATTCGGCATCGATCTGGCCTTCGGTCACGTCCAGCACGCGATTGAGGTTCTCAACCGCCCACCTCTCATCGAACGCCTCGTTGGCGAACCACCAGCCTAATGCCCGCATCTCCCGGATGTGACTGCTCCTATCCGAAGCCTTCTCTGCAGCCTGGATGCGTTCTCCGGCCAGTGAAATGAACCTCTTCTGTACATCATCATCCAGAGGCTCCTTCTCGGCGTCTACTGTCCTGCCGATGAAGGTTAGGGCGTGCGCGCGAATTTCATCAGCCTCCGTCTGCCAGAACCGCTGCCACAACTCGTCGTCTACGCGGATGCCTGCGCGAGCATACAACTGAATAAGGTGCTCCGCAAGGCGCCCATCAGGGTCAGCGTTATGCAGAATGCGTACTGGCCAAGGACTGCCCAGATTGCAGATTGCCCAGAGGTATTCCTCACGCAGTGTTTCGACCACCTTGTCGTACGGGGGACACAAGATCACATAGGTCCCCCACGCTGCATGACCCAATATGCGGTCGTCTCCCTCCACCGAGAAGACCCTTTGTCTTGCTCCGTGGGCCCAAGTCTCGTCCAGCAGCACTAACCAAGGGAAGAATTCGCCATAAACAGTGCGCACTGCGGGCGAGGACTCATTCCTGGGGTTTAGATGCCACTCCAGCACGGCCCTTACTTCTGGCATCACATCAAGGCCACGATCAATCTCTGTCTTGAGTTCCTCCCGTTCAAAGTGACGCCTGAGCCACAGCGCGTAATGCACCACCCTGTGCATCGCCTTACCACGGCGACAATTCAGGGCCCGATCCAACAAGTTATTATTCTCTTTGATGTCACGTTCGTCGTCTTCCGGTGACGGGTCGGGGCTTGTTGTTAACGCCTGCACAACCTTCCACGCGGCCTCCCGAAGATCAATGGGCAATGGGCAGGATTGTGACCGCAGACCGGTTGCAACTAGACTCGCAGCAGCGTCTTTCGCCCAATCCCAACCCTTATCTTGCCAGAAGTCAAAGCGATCACCAGCTTCATGCTCTATCCCTTGTTCCATCACCCAACTGCAGAATTCAACCACTGGCTCCCACGCAATCTGCGTTTCATTGGCAAGAGCTCCCTGGATGCCCTCAAGAACGTGGCGAACATATGTGGGCTCCAACTGCTTCAAGTCCTCTGTGCTCCTAACAAACCGCGAGGGGTTTTCCTTCGCCAGTTGCTCCAGCTGTCTTCCTAGCCCTTCAGGCGAAAGCCAGTCGCAGCCGGGTTCGCGGGGCGGCGGCTTCCAGTCTCTCAGGAATGCGATAAGCTCAGCGTTGTTCATGCCCGCAAGCTGCTCCGCCGTTGTTGGGCTAATCGGCGCAACGCAACGAGCCTGTGAGGTGTGGGGCGGCGCATGAGGCGAACTTGGCTCACCCACTTCTTTTGCGAGGTCGTCGTATCGCCCCTGCCAGCGTTCCGGCAATGCTTCCCTTAGGCCCGATAGTCGCGCCAAAGCGCGGCGTCTGGCCGACACCTTGACTTCATCTTCGGAAATCCCTTCTCCGAAAAAGCGGCGCAACTTATCCTCTTCCGTGGCGAAGTCAAAGAGCTCTTCTACCCACGTCAGGTACTGCCTCTGCACCTCAGGACGTGCGTACTGGAACTGCGCCCTTACGAGTTGGCGGTACTCGCGTTCAACCGTACTATCCTCGTAGCACTCTCGGCTCCCAATCACCTCGTTGATGCGCTCCTCGAATCCATGGTGGAACAGGCGGAGAAGATGCATCTCAATCCGCCAGAACACCTTGTAGGGGCCTTGCCTGAGATACGTGAGAACCTCACCTCTCTCACCCGGCCGCTGCTCCATGGTGCTTTCGGCACTCGTGCTCAGTGCATGGGCAAGGACTCTTTTCGGATCCGAGTACGTTGGGCCCGGCCAGTCCAATGCTGGCACCCATATCGTCGAGAAATCCTCTGGGCCGCCCGTTTCGGCCTGTTCCTCGAAGCGGATGGCATCAGCAAGCAAGCCACCGAACATCGTGACTGCCGAAACACCTGCAGCGGCCGCAAGAACGGGGGCTAGCGTGCTGCTGCAGGTTTCGTACTCATGGGGCCTCAAACGAGTTCGGCATCGAGCCAAGAAGGACATCGCCGCTCCGCCGTCTTCGTCGTCGCTGGGGCTCGGAGGCAGGACCTCCAAAAGCGCCATCGCCAAAGCCAGTGCATCTTCAGGCTTGCCTTCTGTTGCGAGCCTCTCGATGAGCTGACACAGTTTGTCATCAATCCAGGAGAAACGACCGTTTCGGAAGGATGGGAGGAATCTGTGGCCGATTGCCGCGGCCTTGTCGGGCGACATCTTCACAGCAACCTCAACGAGGTCACGGTGGACATTCACATTGTCCGTCTGCGGGATTCCCATTGCTACCGCATATACGCTATCTGGGTCTTCCTCTGCTACCCGGACAAGGTAGCGCGATTCCGGCCAGAAGGCCCCGTCCTTTGGCGGCTCCTGGAAAAAGCCAGCATCTCTCAGCGGCCGCACCCACTCCGCAGAGGAAAGCTCGCGGAAAAAATAGCGATGGTTGGCAGCGCTCTTGTTGACTAGAGCCTTGGCTTGCTCGACAGCTTCAGGAGTGACCATCGGCCCCTCCACCCTCAATCAACTGGTCTATCGCATCGAGGTCTTCTACGGCTTCAAGCCGTGTCGTAGCTATCCAGTTTTCAAATACCGACATCTGATCACGGAACTTCTCGTCGCTTACTTCCTTCCCGTGATGGCACACGCCTGAAAAGAAACGATGGACCTCCACCCATTCATCACCCAAGCTCTGGTACACGGCAGGTTGCTGATCAGGGATGAGTTTTCTAAAGAGGTTCTCCGCCTGCTTCCTCCGGTTCCCCACTTCGTCCCCATACCACTTCGCAAAGTCGCCGAACTCCCCAAGGAATTCCACCAACCCCTCATCAGAAATGATACTCTCGGGCAGTTGCCCACCCGCCAAGAGGTCCTGCGGGACCCTTTTGAAGCTCCGCTTGAGTGTGTTAAGTTGCTCGTGCAGCCGCTCCTCGTCCCAAGTCACGCCATGGGCATCTGCGACGGCGCTCATGGTTTCCCGAGCAGCGTGTGCTGCGAGCGCCAGTTTCTCGTCGTGGTCGAAACAATCGAGAACGATGAGGCATGCTTCATACATCCCCGCGACCTCGGCCCCCCACTCAGCGAGGATGTCATACACTCGCTGCTGCTCGACGCCGAGCGTAAAGCGTTGCTCTGCACTACCTGGAGCAGACGTCGGAAGTACAGATCCGTCTTGTTGGCTGAGGCTCATTTCTGCCACGCACGGCCTAGCCGCAATGGAGGTAACCCGTCGCCATACTAATCGCCTGAGCCTGTCAAGAGCCGCCGCCTATGCTCCGGCCACCGCAAGAGCACAGAGACGCAGCTCATCCAGAAGTATCTCGCCAGCCATAACCCACAAGGATTCTACACGAGCGGCGACAGCCCCACAAGAGCGCTTAATTACCGCCACTTTCACCCTTTCAGCCGAGTGCCAAAGCTTGGCGATATCCGGCGTCCGAAGCCCACCATTCGTGAAGATAACGGCCCGGATTCTTTCAGCGCATTTGCAGCGCGCAGTTGCCCCGGCACGCCATCACCTGTCATCACTTGCCAAGACGGGGTGTTAGGTAACGCAAGGAGGAAGAGGCGCGTAAGTCGCGCAGGTGTCGCCACTTGGCACGACGTGTCCCTGCCTGACGTTGGTGGGCCCAGCAGGATTCGAACCTGCGACCAAGGGATTATGAGTCCCCTGCTCTGCCGCTGAGCTATGGGCCCGACACTTCGAGACAGGTCTTGCCACTCGCGTACAATTGGCGACAATTTCTAGGGATTGTGCGCGTTTCCGACCCCGTCTGTCAAGACCGCGGTCTTGGCCGGTGATGACGTGACTTGGCGTGCCGGGGCGTCGGCGCGCTGAAAGGGCGCTGCGCGCTTCGGGCGTTCCCGGCGTATCGCCCCCGCAAACCGGGACGTCGTCGGTACCCGTTGCTCGTGCGACCTCGGGCCGAGGCGCGACCGGCTCCATCTTCGGCAGGCGGTCCAGGGCCGCCCGTTCGTCGCCGATGAGCGTGTGCGTGTAGTGGTCCATCGTAAGGATGATGGTCGAGTGCCGCGCGAGGCTCTTGGCGACGGCGGGCGCCACGCCCGACCGGGCCAGCCGCGTGATGAACGTGTGCCGCAGAGCGTGGAAGTCGGCCACGCGGTTGGAGGCATCGCGGTACGCCAGGAAGAACGACTTCCCACGTTCCTCCTGGGCCTTCGGGTCCTCGACCTCCTCCATCCACGCCTTATGCGCCGCAGCCAGGTCCTTGCGAATCATGACCGCCGTCTTCTCGGGTACGGCAAACAGCCGAGCCCCTGCAGGCCACCCTTTGAGGAAGGCGACCAGGACCTCGGCAAGATCGCGGCGGATGGGCACGATGTCATCACGGCGGTGCTTCGAGTACGCCGCCGCCACCTTCACGCTGGCCTCGTTCAGGTCTACGAGGTCAAGGCTTTCAGGCGTCAGGCTGGCCAGTTCGGAGGCCCGCAGACCCGTCTCGACGGCCAGCCGATAGAGCATCGCCCGGTCCGGGCCGGAAATGCCCAGCACGTCGGGACCGCGCTCGGCGGCTTGGATGAGACGGACAAGTTCCTCGTCGTCCAGCGCCCTGCGCTCGTGCCGGCGGTCGGTGCGAACGTTCAACTTGCCGACCTGCATCATAGGGTCGGTCCGCATGCGGCCATCGCGGAACAGCCACCGCGTGAGGCTCTTGAGGGCCGTCAGGCGGGCGTTGATGGTCCGTGCACTGAGGGGCTTGCGCTTCCCCTTCTCATTGCCCCGCCGCAGGTCCAGGATGTAGTCCGCCACCTTGGTCGCATCAAGGTTTGAGGGCGTCGTGAAACCGCAGGTCTCCATGAAGTCGCGGATGAACGAGAGCGTGCGCTTGACGTGTGCTTCGGTTCCGCCCTTGCCGCGCATTCTGGCCTCAAAGGCCTTCAGGTGCTCTTGAAGAGGCATGGCTTCCCACTGGGACAGCTTCTCGACCGTGGTGTCGATGACGCCCTTGGCGCGGAGCATGGCGTCGGCTTCGAGTTTCCGGGCCAGGGCATCCGTTGCCGCGCGGTCTTTGCAGCCCTTGACCGTCTTGCGCTGCCCATGCCGCACCTGGTAGGTGATGTAGAAGGTGCCGCCCTTCTTCCTTCGGTAGATGCTCGCCATACGCTTCCTTTCTTGCCCCCCCACGGACCGGTGATCCCCTACCTCCGGTTCGCGCGCGGGGCAAGTCAGTTATTGCTGAATCTGTATGCGAATATTTAACGCCCGGCGCCCACCAAGGCGGCCAGATACGCCTCCACATCCGCCAGCCGCCACCTGACCGTCTTGGGGCCGATTCTGAGCGGCCGCGGGAAGTCGCCTTGCCCCGCCTCGGCCATCGCCGCCAGGCGCCAGCAGGTCCGCTCATGCACGCCCAGGGCGGCCGCCAGTTCCTTCACGGTCAGCAATTTCAGATGCTCGTTCATCTCCTCACCTCCGGCCGGAGCCGCCGATTTTGCGGTCACCAGTTGCCATCACCTGCCACAGCGCCTCTATTGGGTTATCTATGCCGTCCCTCTCGGCAGTGTTCGGGCAGGCGCGGTGCACCATGAATTTCATGACCTAGGGGGTTGACAGGCACGTGCTGTCCATGTACAGTAAACGGCGAATTCCGGGGGACTCGGCGGGGGGGGCAGGAGACATGGGCAAACAGCCTAAGCATTTCGGCGAATTGCTGCGCGAGAAACGGCTCGCCAGGAAATACAGCCTGCGGAAGTTTGCGGAACTGGTGGGCCTGAGCCCGACGTACCTGTCGCAGGTAGAACAGGGCAAAGTGGAGAGGCCACCGACGGCCGAGCGGGTGCAGAAGATGGCGGAGATCCTCGGGGAGAATGCGGACGAGTTGATAGCCCTGGCCGGACGGCTGCCGCTGGACCTCCCGAAGATCATCCAGGAAGAGCCCAAAGAGATGGCGACGTTCCTGCGGGAGGCCAGCGGCCTTTCGGCCGAGCAACTGAGGGGGTTCACGGAACAGGCCCGCCGGCTCAAGGCCAAGGACGACAAGAAGTGAGAAGGCGCAGCACGGTCAAGACCCACGACGTGCCGTTCTTACCCGAGACGCACATCGAGCAGGAGGCGGCGCTGCTCCTGGCGGAGTACGGCCAGACCCACGGCGAGGTGACCGGGCCGCCGGTCCCCATTGACGAGATCATCGAACTCCACCTCGGTCTGACGTTCGAGTTCAAGGACATGCAGCAGATCTTCGGCCACGCCGACGTTCACGGCGCTTTGTGGCTCAAGGAAAGGCTCGTCGGCGTGGACACCGCCTTGGACCCTGCCGTTCATCCCCTTCGGAAGGGGCGTTACCACTTTACGTTGGCCCACGAGGGAGGGCACTGGCGCCTCCACCGCGCGCACTACGTGGAGGACCCGAACCAGGGGTCGCTCTTTGCCGGTGGCCTGGGGAAGCCCGCCTACGTCTGCCGGTCGAGCGACAAACGGCCCGTTGAATGGCAGGCGGATCGCTTCGCCTCGCACCTACTCATGCCACGCGACATGGTCCTAGCCGCCTGGCGCGAATGGCGCGGCGACCTTACCGCGGTGTTCCTGGACGAGTTGGGAAAAGGCGCCGCCGAGGCGCCGGAGGAGATCCTGAAGCGGTTCTGCCGGCCGCTGGCCGACCGGTTTCAGGTTTCGGGGGAGGCGATGCGGATTCGCCTGGAGAACCTTGGCCTTCTTGGACAGGAGAAGTCGAGCACGCTGTTCTGACAGCGTGTTTTTTTGTGCCCAGAGCGTTTACCGTTTAGCGGACGTGGACAACCGGTGAAAGGAGTGTGGAAAATGGCGAAGCATTTTGACCCGAGGAAGGTGCTGAAGGATGTGTCGAACCGGCTGCTCGCGGAGTTCTTCGCCCGGCGGGGCGGGCTCCCGGGAGTCCCGTGGGACGAACTCGGCGAGACGGACGCCGAGCCGGTCTTCGAGGCATGGCAGGGGATGCCCGAGGCCGAGCAACTGGAGGTCCAACTGATCCTCCAGGATGTGAACGAACTCGCCGATGAGCGAGGCTTGCCCGTCCTGGTGGAGGAAGTCCGACGGCGAGCGCCCGACCGCGCCGATGACCTGGCGGCCTTGGAGGGACGGCACGACAAGGCCGTGTGGGTGTATCTCAATGTGCCGAAGGCCTTTGACGAGGCGGCGCTCTTCGCTCGTGCCGACGCCTTGGCCGCCGGCCGATACTGGGTGAAGCGGAACAGCCTCCCCAAGCAGAAGATCAAGGCGAACAAGGCGATCCGCCAGTCGCTCGCCGACGCGCTCACGGCTTTCTACTGGCCGGCGCAAATGCGCGGGCGGCACTGCCACATCGAGCACTACCGGCGGGCCAACGGCACCGAGTACTTCTTCGCGTACCTGGACGACTACCCCGACAGCCGCGTTGTTTTCGACGACGCCGGCCACTTCGAGAAGCGGGCCGATCGTTACGCCTTCACGAACGTCTTCGCCTACGGCCCGCAGGAGGGGGCCCTGGAGTTGTACGCCCAGGGCGGCCGTAAGGTCATCGATCCGCTCCAGGCGCTTTTCTGCAAGGCTGTCCTGGGACTCGATGTGGAACCGGCCGACCCCGCGAAGCCGGCCTTTAATCTGGACCACCTGAAGGAACGCAGCGTGCGACTTCCGACCGACCCGGCGGACAGGGTCGCCGAGGTCCAAGTGCGGAGCCTTCGGTTCGAGGTCGTCGGGTCGCCCCGGCGCCGAATCACGCTGGACGCCAACCCGCAAAGTTTCAACGGCGACATCTACCAGATGATCGAATGGTACCTCGATGCGAAGAACCTGCCGCTTTCGCAGTTGAGGGTCGTTCACGTCCGGTTCCACGTGACCTTCATGCACGAGGGCGAGGGTCGGGCGAAGGGCCTCACGTTCAACGTCGGCCTGCACTCCTGCGATCTCAAGAGCAAGCCCGACGAGATGCGGGCCGTAGGCGAGCGGTGCCTCAAACTCTGGAGGGTCGCCAATGAGTGACCCACTGGAGGTATTCTGGACGAGCGTCAAGACCGACAACCCGACCTTCACAGTGGTGGACCTTCGCCGCTGGCCGGCCGGCGCTGCCGATAGGCTCATCAAACTGGGGCTCCTGCGCCTGATGACCAGCGCGACGCACGTCACATGCCCCGCGTGCGACGAGGGCCACGTAGAGGAGGTCATGCCCCGGAAAGGCGACGACGGGAAGGTGCGTTTCTTCATCCGCTGCCCCGAGGCCCTGCGCGTCGAGGTTCCAGCCGAACTGCTGCGGCAGTGGACGGTCGATTTCGATGCGGTTGCTGCTGGGCTGGCCAGAGCCCTCGCGCTCAATGGGCACCCAAAGGTCCTCGTGCCGGGCAGGCTGTGGCGTTTGGGCAAGACGCCGTGGCACGGTGCGAACCGCGAGGTTCTGTTTGCCCGTGGCCTTGCATGGCCCGATGCCCGCACCATCGTCTGTCATGTCGGCCCGAACGGTCGCCCGATCATTCTGGTTGCCGAACAAGCGCCTCCTGACGGAGTCTGGGCGGGGCGACCTCCGGCCGCCGTCGTACTGGCGCAAGTGGCTGTGTTAGGCGAGAACGGCATCGATATCGACGCCGTGGACGTGGCCGCTCGTGTGAACGAGGCCGACCAGCGCGTTGCCTCGATCATGGGGGTGCCGGTGACAGCTGCGGAGCAGAAGCGCGCCATCCGGCAGCAGGTGAAAGCCGAAGCGAAGGCCCACCTGGAGGACGACGTTCTTGTGGCAGCCTATAAGCAGTATGGCTCGTACCGCAAAGCAGGCGATGCCTTGACGGAGCAACTTGGCAGGAAGATCTGCAAGGACAAGGTTCGCGGGGCCGTCTTGCGGGCCGGCGGACTTAGGGAGGTCGCGCAGACCGCCGATAGCCCGTCCATACATCGCACTGTCGCGTCGCAACGACGCGACGGCCGAAGAATAATCCGCAAATCGCCGTAACTCCTTATCGCATAAGCACGTACGTTCGCATCCCGCATCGCCAAATGGTGCGGGATTCTCTTTGCGCCCGCGACACCGCGGCAGCCGGGTGAAGGCCGTGAGGCCATAACCCGGAAGTCGTGGGCCGCGCCTGTGTCTTTCATGCGGCACGGTGCCGCAGCACAGCCCTCTCGCGCGCGGACCCTGAGTGACTGTGTCCGGGCGGTTGCCTCCGGCCCACGGAGGCAACCATGGAAGACCACCCGGTCCACGCGGCACTCACCACGGAGTACGTTCGGACACTGCTGAGGATCAAGGCCCGCCAGCTCCGGCGGCGGCCTGAGTTCTGGCGAACGCCCGTACAGGACATCCGGCAGGAACTCATCTTGCACGTCCTCCAGCGGGCCCACCTCTTCGACCCCGCCCGCGGCAGCGTCAACACGTTCGTCGCCACGGTGGTTGAATCGGCCGCGGCCATGATGTGCCGCGACCGAAAGCGGCGCAAGCGCGCTGCCGGTCTCAACCTTCAGTCGCTGGATGGGAGCACGCTCAAGGATGACGGCGAGGAAAGGACGCTCCTGGACGTCCTCGTCGACGACGACCTCCGTCGCCGCCACGGGGGATACGGCGCTTCCGAGGAAGAACGGCGCGACGCGTCGTCCGACACGCTGAGAACCCTGGACCGCCTGCCGGCCCGTCTTCGGAGAATCGCCCGGCTCTGGATGGATGGAGAGAACGAAGTCTCGATCGCGCGAAACCTCGGCATCTCCCGCCGGCAGGTCCGCAAGGCCACGGCCGAGATCGAAGAGCGATTCCGGCAGGCCGGCGTCGCGTGAACCCGACTTTCCCGGACAGCCTGCGCGCACACGGCATAGATAACCCAATAGAGGCGCGTGAATTCGAGGCGGCGATGAATCAGGTCCCCAACGATCTCCGGAACGTCCTGCGACAGATGCAGGAGCCGGCCAAGCGGCAACCGGACATTCCTGTGCCGGACCACGCGGAACGCCTGGCCGCCCACGAGGCGCGGATTCATAGCCATCCCTGCCCGTGCGGCAGCAGCAGAACGTACGGCGAGTGCTGCCTGACGCGGCCGAACCAGGAGCACCTGGAGCTGAAGCGCCGCCGGGAACTGGCCCGGTTGAGGGCGGGCGATGAGGACCTGTGAAGCATGCGGACGGGACTTCAAGCGACGGCGCTTCGATTCCATGACCTGCCCGTACTGCGGCTTCAACACGGTGCCGCGCGGCATGCCGCGGACGGAGAAGTCGATGCGGCGGATCGAGAAAGAGCGACGGTATCTGGGCTGGGATGAGGGGTGCAAGGACCAGTGACAGACCAGAGAAGGAGGAGACGCATGACAACCGTCCAGTTCCAACCGGCCTCGAAGGCCCAGGCGAAGCTCAAGGCGGCGCTGTTCGGCCCGTCAGGCAGCGGCAAGACCTACTCGGCGCTGCGGATGGCCACCGGCATCGGTGGCCGCATCGTCGTCATCGACACCGAACGCGGCTCGGCCAGCAAGTACGCCGACCGGTTCACGTTCGATACGTGCCAACTCCAGGATCGGACCATCGAGGGGTACGTCGCCGCGTTTGAGGCTGCCGTCGAGGCCGGCTACGACGTCCTGGTCATCGACTCCCTCAGTCACGGGTGGCAGGAACTCCTTCAGGAAGTCGACCGGCTTGCCAGGGCCAAGTACCGCGGCAACACCTGGTCGGCGTGGTCCGAAGGGACGCCGAAACAGCGCCGGCTGATCGACGCGATCCTGGACTACCCCGGCCACATCATCGCCACCATCCGATCGAAGACCGCCTGGGAGACGACTACCGACAACCGGGGCAAGACGAAACCTGTCCGCATCGGCCTTGCGCCCGAACAGGGCAAAGGGATCGAGTACGAGTTCGACCTGCTCCTGGAACTCAGCCCCGACCACGTGGCCAACGTGATCAAGGACCGCACCGGCAAGTACCAGGACGCGATGATCGAAAAGCCCGACGAGGCCTTCGGCCGGGCCTTGGCGGAGTGGCTCCAGGAGGGGCAACCCGCCCCAGCATCGCCGACCACACCGGGGTCTGAGGCGAGTGACCAGAAGCCCGTCAAGCCTGACCTCTCACGCCTGAAGGACCTCATCGCCGAGCATGGCCTCACGGAGGAGCAGCAGGCCAAGTGGTGCAGCCATTTCAAGGTCGAGCGGCTCGAGCAATTCTCGCAGGAACAGGTGGACGCCATCGTGGCGAAGATCGAACGCACTATCGCAGGGAAAGGAGCGTGAGGACATGGCATTCGACTGGGAACAAGAAGCCAGCAAGGAAGGCGGCGACTATGCCGAACGGATACCCGCGGGCGTCCACGACGTGGAGATCACCCGCGTCATCTTCGGGTCGAAGGGCGGCGGGGTGTTTCAGAGCCGGGCCGGCGATCCGCAGATCATGCTGATCCTTGCGGACCGCGAAGGCCGCGAGGCGGCGCAGATGGTCACGTTGTCGCAGAAGGCCGCGTGGGCCTTGGCGCGGCTCCTGTCGGCGGCCGGTGCGAATCTGACGCGGATGAAGGCCGACGGTGTCGAGCCGAAGGACTTTGCCGACGAGGGGTTCGCCACGGCCAACCTCGTGGGCCGACGGCTGCGGATCGACCTCAAGTACAAGGCCGGCGGCGACGGCAAGGAGTACGCCGACGTGACGCCAATCCGCCGGCAGCCCCAGGCGGCCGAGACGTCCGGCATCGACCCCGAGGAAGTGCCGTACTAGAGGGCTACGCCATGACACGGACGCTGCCTGAGATTGCTCGCGACGCGATCCGCGAGACCCTCGACGCCGGCCACAGCGTGCCCGGCGCCCACTATGGTGAACGTGGCAGGAGGCTTAGCATCCGATGACCCGACCCGAACCGTTCCCGAAACTGATGGACCTCCAGATTGACCTTATCCGGATGGACGGCGGCACGCAGCCCCGGGCCGCCATCAACGTCGCCACGGTCCAGGAGTACGTCGAGCGGATGCGCGAGGGGGACCAGTTTCCGCCGGTCACCGTGTACCACGACGGTAAGGAGTACTGGCTCTCCGATGGCTTCCACCGCGTCCATGCGGCCCGCAAGGGCGGCTTCAAGACCCTCCAGGCCGAGGTCTGGGATGGCACCCGCGACGACGCCTTCTGGATGTCCCTGGCGGCGAATAAGACACACGGGCTTCCGCGCACGAACGCCGACAAGGCCCGTGTGGTCAAGGTGGCCTTAGAAGCCCGGCCGCGACTGAGCGACAAGCAGATCGCCGACCACTGCGGTGTTTCCGACAAGACCGTCGCCAAGTACCGTGCCGAACTCGAGGCGACTTCGGAAATTCCGAAGTCGAGCCGGCGGACCGGCAAGGACGGCCGGACGACCGACACCGCCAAGATCGGCAAGTCCGGCCAGCCGAAGACCTATTTCGACGACGATCCGGGCGAGGCTGCCGACCCTGACAACATTCCCCTGGACCTGGAAGACGGTCAGGACACCACCGGCGACGCGGATGCCCCAGTCACTGACAGGCTCGGTCGTCCCGTCGAAGGCAAGGTGGCGGAAGCGTTCCGCCGCCGATCCGAGATCACGGGCCTGATGTCGGCTGTCTCGAAAATCAAGTCGACCGTCCTGAAGGCCATTGAGGCGGGCGACCCCCTGTTCGCGGGCATCCTCGCCAGCCGGTTCCAGGCCGACTGCAAGAACGTCTACGGCCAACTCGCAGCCGCGCTGCCCTACGCCGCCTGCCCGTACTGCCGCGCCGCTGGCTGCAAGGCGTGCCACGGCCGGGGTTGGGTCGGCAAGCTCACCTGGGACGCCGCACCGAAGGAACTGAAGGCGTGAAACTCCGAAGTTACCAGCAGGCTGCCGTGGACGCCGTCTTCGAGGCGTGGCAAGCAGCGCGCTCAACACTCATCGTCCAGCCCACGGGCACGGGCAAGACCATCGTCTTTGCCCACGTCATCGACCGCCTGCCCGCGGGCCGGGTAATGGTCCTTGCGCACCGCGAGGAACTCATCTTTCAGGCGGCCGACAAGATCCGCTGCGTCACCGGCCGCCCGCCCGACATCGAGATGGCCGAGATGCGGGCCGACCACGGGCCGCTCTGGGACCGCTCGCGCGTCATCGTCTCATCCATCCAGACCCAGTGTGCCGGGCGCAACGGCGATGCGCGCATGAAACGGTTCGACCCCGGCGAGTTCAGCCTCGTCATCATCGACGAGGCACACCACGCTACGGCGCCCACCTATCGGCGCGTGCTTGGGCACTACCATCAGAACCCGAACCTCAGAGTCCTGGGTGTGACCGCGACGCCGGACCGCCACGACGAGAAAGCCCTTGGGCAGATCTTCGAGTCCGTGGCGCACGACTACGAACTGGTGGACGCTATCCAGGACGGCTGGCTTGTCCCAATCCGCCAGCGGGCCGTCTACGTCGAGGGCCTCGACTACTCGAGCGTCCGCACCACCGCCGGCGACCTGAACGGTGCCGACCTCGCCCGGGTGCTCGAATACGAGGAGACCCTGCACGGCATCGCCTACCCCACGATGGAACTGGCCGCGGGTCGAAAGACGCTCGTCTTCGCCGCCAGCGTCGCCCACGCCGAGCGGCTCTGCGAGATCTTCAACCGCCACAAGCCCGAGTGCGCCCGGTTCGTCACCGGGACGACGCCCAAGGACGAGCGGCGCGAGATGTTCGCTGACTACGCCCGCGGCGGCTTTCAGATCCTCGTCAATGTCGGCGTGGCAACCGAGGGGTTCGACGAACCGGGCATCCAGGCCATCGTCATGGCGCGGCCCACCAAGAGCCGTGCTCTCTATGCCCAGATGGCGGGGCGCGGCACGCGGCCGTTACCCGGCCTTGTAGACGGCATTGACACGGCAGAAGGTCGCCGCGCCTGCATCGCCGACAGCCCGAAGCCCGCCTGCGAGATCATCGACTTCGTCGGCAACTCCGGGCGTCACCGCCTGATCACGACGGCCGACATCCTCGGCGGCAACTACTCCGACGATGTGCTCGAACGGGCGCGCAAGGCCGCGCGGGACGCGGGCGGCGCGCCGGTGGACATGCTCGACGCCTTGGCCGACGCCGAACGGCAACTCGCCGAGGAACGAGCACGTGCCAGACGGGCCGCCCTGCGTATGAAGGCGACTTACCGCACGCAGGCGGTGGACCCGTTCGGTGTGCTGGGCGTCGAGCCGCGGCGCGAGCGCGGCTGGGACAAGGGCCGCCAGCCCAGCGAGAAGATGCTCGCGCTGCTGGAGCGACAGGGCATCGACACGAGTGGCCTTACGTTCACCCAGGCCAGGCAACTGGTCGGCGAGGTCATCGCCCGGTTCGAGCGGAAGGCGTGCACCTACAAACAGGCACGTGTCCTTGCGCGGTTCGGCTACCCGACAGACGTCCCGTTTGCCGAAGCCAGCCGGATCATCGACCGGATCGCGGCCAACGGCTGGCGCCGACCGGACCCCGTCGAGGTGGTGGAGGTGTACTGACGTGACGGCGACGTGTGACAGGAAGAGCGAGTGGATCCGCGTCAGCCGGCATCGGCCCTGTCCTATCTGTGAAAAGTCTGACTGGTGTGGCATCAGTGCCGATGGTGAGGTCGTCTGCTGTATGCGGGTCCGTTCCGACCGCCCAACGCGCAACGGTGGGTGGCTGCACCGGCTTTCGGCTGTGACGATGCCCACGCGGTCGCCGGAATACGTCCCGCGGCCGCGCAGACGACCCAGGCTCGACTGCGAGGCGATCCTGACACGGTTCGCCCGCGACACCAGACCCGCCGAGATCCGTCGCCTGGCTGCCGACCTCGGCGTCTCCACCAGTAGCCTCAAGCGTCTCGGCATCGCGTGGGCGGTTGCCTACAGCGCATGGGCCTTCCCGATGTTCGACGCCGAGCGCAGGGCGATAGGCATCCGCCTCCGGGCCGACGACGGCCACAAGTGGGCCGTCACGGGCAGCCGCAACGGCCTGTTCTGGCCAGACGGTCTTCACAGCGATGGGCTGCTTCTCATCTCGGAAGGCTCGACCGACACGGCGGCGCTGCTGGACCTCGGCTACGACGCCATCGGACGGCCATCGTGCACCGGCGCGGTGGACTTGGTCATCGAGGTCGCCAGGCGCCTGCGGCGCCGTGAGGTCGTCATCGTTGCGGACGCTGATGGGCCCGGCATTGACGGAGCGGATCGCTTGGCCGAGCAACTGACGCTGGCGCATCGGCGACCCCGTGTCATCCGGCCACTCGTCGGCAAGGACGCCAGGGCCTGGGTCCGTGCCGGCGCGACGCGGGCGGTCGTCGATACCGTCATCGCGAACGCACAGCACTGGAGGCCGTGACATGGCAGGGGACTGGATTGCGTGGACCAAGGGGCTTGCGCTCAAGCCCGAGGTCATCGCCATCGCCGGCCGTCTCGGGCTCGACCGCAGGATGGTCGCCTGTCTCTGCATGGAGGTCTGGGAGTGGGCCGACTCGAACACCGAGGACGGGTGCATCGACGCGGTCATGCACGAAGCCATTGATGCCGCAACCAGCGTTCCGGGATTCGGACAGGCCATGCTCGACGTGGGTTGGCTCCAGGAGGACAAGCGGGGAATCATCTTCCCGAACTGGGACCGGTGGAACGCCAAGAGCGCGAAACGGCGTCTGCGGGACGCCGCCCGCAAGCGCAAGGCCCGGGATCCGTGATACTCCCGCGTCCGCTTCCGATGCGGACATTCTGCGGACAAAACGCGGACAGAATGCGGACTACAGAACAGTACAGAACAGGTAACGACGTTATCAGGAAGAAGATCAACAGGGAATATTCACGAACTGTAATTCGATGTTAGGGGGCGGGGCAGGACCATGCAGGGCAACGCGGAAGCAATCGATGTCGATGCCATACCGCTTGACCTGCCGGTGCAGCAGGCAGCGCCAGGGCAGCCGGTCATGACGGTGTGCCTCGCCACGGTCGAGACGCTGCCCGACGGTCGCGTGAAGGTCATGCCGCATCATCGCGGGCCGGTGTGGCAGTGGTGTCGCGCAGGACGGCCCACGGTCGCCCGTGTGCCGCGAGGGCAGCCGAGGGCGTACCGGAGGCCAAGGCTTGTGCCCGGTCGCAACACGGGCGAACGGGGGCAACCAGGGAACGTGATATATCGGCATAGGTACTTGGCAGCCGGTACCGGTCCGAAGTGACGGCCGCGGGAACAGTCGCGGTCTTAGGTACAGTTTCTTTTCGTGTGAGAAAAAACGCCGAATTGCCGTTTTCGGCCCAGAAACGCGGATTCGGGTCCGGAAATGTTAGCGCCGAACGGCCGGGAACGTGCCCGGCGTGGAAATGACGCGACGTTCGCCCGTGTGGCCACGTTGTCGGCCCGGGCGATGGCTGGTACGCCGCGGGCACCCGGACGCGACACGGGCCAACGGGGGCGGCGTGGGACGGCCCTGGGGCAAGAACGGAGGTAGAGATGAAGGTTGAGAAGCGCAAGACCGACGACATCCGGCCGTACGAGCAGAACCCTCGCCAGAACGACGACGCGGTGGATGCCGTGGCGGCCAGTATCCGGGAGTTCGGCTTTCGGCAGCCCATCGTGGTGGACACCGACGGTGTCATCGTCGTCGGGCACACCCGGTGGAAGGCCGCGCAGAAGTTGGGCCTCGAGTTCGTGCCGGTCCACGTGGCCACGGATCTGACGCCGGAGCAGGCGAAGGCGTACCGGCTGGCCGACAACAAGACGGCCGACCTGGCCGAGTGGGATTACGAGTTGTTGCCGATTGAACTTCGGGACCTTCAGGCCACGGACTTCGATCTGGACCTGCTTGGGTTCTCGAAGGACGAACTGGCCAGCCTCCTCAATCCCGGTGTGACGGATGGCCTGACGGACCCGGACGCTGTCCCCGAGCCGCCGGACGAGGCGACGACCCAGCCGGGCGACCTGTGGATTCTGGGCGACCATCGGTTGCTGTGCGGCGACGCCGGCAACGCCGAGGACGTGGACCGGCTCCTGGACGGCGCGCGCATCCACCTCGTCAACACCGACCCGCCGTACAACGTGAAGGTCGAGCCGCGGTCGAACACGGCCATCGCGGCAGGCATCACGTCCTTCTCGCGCCGCGCAGATTTGCAGTGTCAGAGGTCAAAGAGCGAGCGTGGCAAGAAGGACCGCCAGCGGCTGGCAAAAAAGATGCACCACCAGGGCTTCGACGTGGCCCGCGGCGCGGCGGATCCGAAGAAGGCCCGGAAGAAGATGCGGCCGAAGGACCGGCCGCTCGAGGGCGACTGGCTGTCGGACGAGGACTTCGCCAAATCGCTCCTCGCCTGGTTCGGCCAGGTGGCCCGCGTGCTCGAGCCCGGCCGGTCGTTCTGCATCTGGGGCGGCTACGCCAACCTCGGCAACTACCCGCCGGCACTGAAGGCCAGCGAGTTGTATTTCGCTCAGGGCATCGTGTGGGACAAGCAGCACCCGGTCCTCACGCGCAAGGACTTCATGGGTGCCTTTGAGTTGGCGTTCTATGGCTGGCGCGAGGGCGCAGGCCACCACTTCTTCGGCCCGAACAACGCCACCGACCTCTGGCACATGAAGAAGGTCAACCCCGCCGCAATGGTCCACTTGACGGAAAAGCCGGTCGAGTTGGCCGTGCGGGCCATCCAGTACTCGTCGCGGTCGGGCGAGAACGTGTTGGACCTGTTTGGCGGGAGCGGTTCGACCCTCATCGGCTGCGAGCAGACGGGGCGGCGTGCGTACCTGATGGAGATCGACCCGCTCTACTGCGACGTCATCTGGCAGCGGTGGGAGAACTTCACGGGGCAGAAGGCCGAGCGGCAGCAGGCAGTGGCGGCGGAGGGCAAAGCGTGAGGATTGCCCGGGTATTTCCGCGTCGCACCAGCGCCACGCCGGACGACGACCTCGCCTTCGTGGGCGACCCGCAAAGGGGAGCGTGATGGTTTACCAGGTGAAACCCATCCCGCGGCGGGTGATGGCCGATTTTGTGGCGGCGCACCATTACGCGGTCCGCGTGCCGCCGCACTGCCTCTTGTCGCTGGGGTGCTTCTCCGACGCCGACCTCGTCGGCGTGGCGTCGTGGGGGTTCGGCGTCCGGCCTCGGCACACCATCCAGCGGCTCTTCCCGTCGCTGGGGACGGGCGATTACTACGAACTCAACCGCCTCTGCATGCTGGACTCCGAGCCCCGGAACAGCGAGAGCCAATTCCTCAAGCTTTGCCGCAAATTCATCCGGCGTCATGAGCCACGCCGTATAGTGCTCTTCACCTGGGCCGACGGCATGCGCGGCAAGCCCGGCTATGTCTACCAGGGCGACAACTGGCTCTACGGCGGCTTCATTCGCACGGAGTTCTACATCACGGCCGAGAACGAGGTGGTCCACCCGCGACAGGTCATCACGCGTTGCGGCCGCAGGGACCGGGCTTTCACCCGCAGCGTGGGTCTCAGGCGGGTGCGGGGCCGGCAGTTCCGCTACGTGCGGTTCCTCTGCGATCACGCGAAACGGAAACGGCTCCTGCGCGAGTCACCATTTCAGTGGGGTCAGGACTACCCGAAGAGGGACGACTGCATTTGGACAATCGAGGGCGACGAGAGGGCGGCGGAGGGCTCAAGGGAGAGCCGGGAACCTCCCAGGTTCCAGGGGTCGGGTCAGTTCCGACACGCCGCTCCACTTTTGGCTCAGGCCGAAGAGGCGCCCGGGCACATCAGCCCCGGGCGCTCGAAGGAGGCAAGTTGATGCTACGTGATGGGCGTGACCTCAAAGTCCCACACCCACAGGGTGCCATCCTTGTGCTGGGCGTCGTTGGGTGTCTGGCCGGCGGTCACCTTCACGCGGTAGAGCCAGCCGTCGTCCCATTCGCCCTTCGTGATGATGGCGTCGCACTCCTCAGCGAAGTGGTCGCTGCGGACGTGGACGCGGGTGCCATTCGGCAGCCGCGGGGGGCGTGTCGTCGTGCGTGTCATGGTTCGGACTCCTTTCTTGATACTCGGTCACATGACCGTGCCGGGTTGCCAGTCTGCTTCGCCGATGAACCGCAGGACGTCACGGACCACCAGGTACGCGTCCCACCCGACCTCCCAGGTGTACTGGTGGACCTCAGCGCCCAGGTCGGCGGTCCATTCCTCCAGGACGGTGCCCTTCAGGTCGGCGACCTGCCAGGCCTTCAGGTTGCCGCGCTCCGTAATGGCCACGGTCAACCGGAAGCGCTCCGGGCAGGCGTTGAGGTTGCCGAGTCGCCGGGGGTAGACCACGGTTCAACGCTCCTTCGTCGGGGCCAGCGTGAACTTGCCGCGGCCGACCTTCTTGAACCGCGCGTCCTTGCCCTTCTTCTGCATGTGCCGCAACAAAGCCGAGTACAGCGTGGCGGCGGGCGTCTTGCCCTTGGTCTGCCACAGGCCCTTGGCGAGCATCTGCTCCACCATCTCCTTGCAGGTCATCGGCTTCTTGGCTTCGCCGAGGACCTTGACGGCCGCGTCGAGGGCGCTGGTCTTCTTGGGCTTCGCAGCGCCGCGCTTCGCGGTCGTCGCCTTCTTCCGAGTTCGCTGGTTCTTCGCCATGGTTCCGTCTCCTTTTGCTGTTGCGCCCGGGACTCATTTCCCAGGCTTGTACGTGTGGCTGCAGGTCTGGCACTGGACGTGCGTGCCGCCCTCGTCCCAGACCAGGCAATCGGTGCGGTCCTCGCCGCAGGCCGGGCAGGCATCTTCCGGGGCGACATGCGATTCGTTCTGCTCCTCGGCCAGGATGGCCTTGGCGTCGCGCTCGAGGTCGGCCATGACCTTCGACAGCGGCGTGGCGCAGGCCCGCGCGAGGCGCCGGACCCGGCGGTGCCACCAGGTTGCTTTGCCCGAGGCCACCCACCCGGCCGTCTTCCAGGCGGCCAGGGCGTGGGCGAGTTTCTGCCGCTCTTCGCAAGAGTCGAAGTCGTCCGGAACCGTGACCCGGACCTTGCGGCCGTCAACCTCGGCCTCGTACGTCTTGGGCTTCGTAGTCCTCTTCATCGCGTCCTCCTTTTGTTCGCGCCTTCCATGACACACAGGGGCATGCTTTGGGCCGGAAAGCAAGGCGAATTCATGGATTTTCCTGCATAATTCTTTGAGGTGCCCGGATGGCCAATGACGGCCCAGAAATGGCGGAAAAGCTGAACCCGGCAGCCCTGACAGTGGCCGACGCTGCCAGAATTCTTTCGGCCGCCGGTGGCGAGGCCGTCACCGCAGAGATGATCCAGGCCGACATCGACGCCGGTGCGCCCACGAATGCTGACGGGACTATCAACCTGGTGCATTACACGGCGTGGCTTGCGAGGGAGGTGACCTCCGGTGAAGGTTGATCCGCGCAACCTGCGGCCCGCCGAACTCGTGCGGCTCCTTAACTCGACGCCTCTGGGCGAGGTCCTGCGGCCACACATCCTGTACCGCCACCGCGACCGAGCGGGGTTTCACATCGGGGACGGCCGACACGTGGACCTCATCCGTTACGCCGCCTGGCTGATCCAGGAGCGCAGGCGGCCCAAGCCGTCCCGGTCGGAACCCGACTACGAGGCGATGAAGGAGGCGGCCCGAGCCCGAAATGCCCGTCTCTCGGCCATCGGCCGCGACATCGGCGAGATCCCCGAGGTCCAGCACCCGCGCCGAAAGCGCAAGGCCCAGAAGGGCTTCGAGTACTTCTGCAAGGCCTACTTCCCGCAAGTCTTCCACCTGCCCTGGTCCAAGGACCACCTGAAGGCCATGGCCCGGATCGAGGACGCCGTCATGCGGGGCGGCCTGTTCGCCTTCGCCATGCCGCGCGGCAGCGGCAAGACGAGCCTGTGCGAGACGGCCTGTATCTGGGCCATGCTCATCGGGGCGCGCGAGTTCGTGTGCCTCATCGGCAGCGACGAGGGCCACGCCGAGGACATGCTCGACTCGATCAAGACCGAACTCGACGGCAACGACCGGCTCCTGGAGGACTTCCCGGAGGCGGTCTATCCCATCCGTCGCCTCGACGGGATCGCCAACCGGTGCAGCGGGCAACTGTATCGCGGCGAACGGACCCACATCTGCTGGACGGCCCGCGAGATCGTCCTGCCGACCATCGACGGGAGCACCGCTTCCGGTGCCATCATCCGCGTGGCGGGTCTGACGGGCCGTATCCGCGGCATGAAGTTCAAGCGGGCCGGTGGACGGAGCGTCCGGCCGTCGCTGGTCGTCCTGGACGACCCGCAGACCGACGAGTCTGCCCGAAGCGCCTCGCAGTGCGAAACGCGCGAGAGCGTCCTGGCCGGGGCGGTGCTCGGCCTGGCCGGACCCAAGAAGAAGATCGCCGGCGTCATGCCCTGCACGGTCATCCGGCCCGGCGACATGGCCGATTCGATCCTCGACCGCGAGAAGCACCCCCAGTGGCAGGGGGAACGGACGAAGATGGTCTACTCGTTCCCGGCGAACGAGAAGCTCTGGGCCGAATACACCCAGATCCGGGCGGAGAGTTTTCAGAACGGCGGCGACGGCTCCCAGGCCACCGAGTTCTACCGCAAGCACCGTGGTGAGATGGACGCAGGTGCCGCGGTGGCCTGGCCCGAACGGTACAACGAGGACGAACTGTCGGCCTTGCAACACGCGATGAACTTGCGGTTGCAGGACGAGGCAGCGTTCTTCGCCGAGTATCAGAACGAGCCGTTGCCGGAGGACGAGGGCGATGAGGAGCAACTGACGGCCGACGAGGTCGCCGCCAAGACGAACGGCTACAAGCGATGCCTCGTGCCCGTGGGCTGCGACCACCTGACGGCGTTCATCGACGTGCAGCAGAAACTCCTCTTCTACGTCGTGGCGGCGTGGGGAAGCGACTTCGCCGGATACGTCGTCGATTACGGCACGTACCCGGACCAGAAACGGGCGTACTTCACGCTCCGGGACGCCCAGCGGACGCTCGCGAGGGCAAGCCCGGGCGCGGGGCTCGAGGGTTCGATCTACGCCGGCCTCGAAGCCTTGACTGGTGACCTTCTCGGCCGCGAGTGGCGGCGGGACGACGGCACGGTCATGCGGGTCGAGCGGTGTCTGGTGGACGCTAACTGGGGCCAATCCACCGACGTCGTGTACCAGTTCTGCCGGCAATCGGCTCACGCGGCGGTGCTGCTGCCGAGCCACGGCCGGTACGTTGGGGCATCGAGCGTCCCGTTCGCCGAGTACAAGCGCAAGCCCGGCGAGCGTGTCGGTCACCATTGGCGGATTCCGAACACGCGCGGTCAACGGGCCATCCGTCACGTCCTCGTGGACACGAACTACTGGAAGTCGTTCGTGCACGCCCGGCTTCAGGCGGCGATGGGCGACAAGGGGTGTCTCTCGCTCTTCGGCCGGGCCCCGAAACGCCACCGCCTTTTCGCCGAGCACGTCACGGCCGAGTACTGCGTCCGGACCGAGGCGAGGAACCGGACGGTGGACGAGTGGAAACTCCGCGCCGGTCACCCGGAGAATCACTGGCTGGACTGTCTGGTGGGTTGCGCGGTAGCGGCGTCGGTTCAGGGAGCAGTGCTGTTCGGGACGGACACAGGCCGGCAGGAGAAGCGAAAACGGATCAGGCTGTCTGAGCTTCAAAGGAGCAAGCGGTGAGTGAGAACGCAACGAAGGAGAAACGCGGCCTGGAATGCAGGTATTGCGGCTGCAAGCATTTCCGCGTCATCTACACCCGCCCCGCTTGGGGCGGGCGCATCCTGCGGCGGCGGGAGTGTCGGAATTGCGGGAAGCGGATGACGACGTGGGAGAAGTCAACGGGGTGAGAGAGAAACAGAGTCTTATCGCGATCACGTTCCTCCTATTGGGTATGCCAAGGCAGAATTCCTCCACCTCTGCCGCCGGCACGTCATCGACGCTGGCATCCTGGACCATTTTGGTAGGGAGCAGGGCAAGAGATTCCTCTTGCGGGATCAGCAGGACACGTGAATAATCGGTTTAATGATACGTCCCTTGCAGAGATAAATCCGCCGCCCGAACGGGTGAAGCAAATGCCCGGGAAACGCGCGTGAGAATTGGGGGTGACCAAGCCATGGACCGGGACAGCGCTCTCTTCCATGGTTTCCGCTGCAACAGACCCTTGCCGAAGCTTCGATGCCACCTCGTTCTTCTTGGGCTGGCTTCTAACGAAAACTGCTCAGCTGCTGTGTCTTAAACCTGCCCTGTTCAACAGGGGGAAGGGCTATGCGCCAGATCGCTAAGCAACTCCATCAGGCTCTACTGAAGAAGAAAAGCGTTCGGGAGTTTCAGACCAACCTTCAGGAGATGCAGAAAGCAGGGTCGGTCACCGAGCAGCAATATCACAGCCTTTCCGAGCGGTACGCTCAGCAGATGGCAGAAAGCGATGCCGAAATCGGAAGGCTGCGGGAAACCCTTTCTCAGCACGTCGAGAAAGACCGCGAGGAACTCGTCGCACGCCGGGAGGAACTCGAGAATCTGGAGGTCAGACATCAAGTCGGCGAGATCCCACCGAAGGCCTTTCAGAAGGCCTCGCAAAAGGCGACAAGGAAGATCGAACGCCTAGAGGCACGTATCGGCAGCCGGCAGCGGCTGATCGAGGCCCAATCCTCGGGGGATATGGACAATTGGTTCAGCGCCCATGGCCAAGGCGAAACCGTCTTCTCCTTGCCACTTGGGATTGGAAACGTGGGGAATCCGCTTCTAGTCTTGGCGGATAGGAGGCGGTGGCCCGGCTTGGCGGGCGGCGTGCTGCTTCTGATCAGTCTGGGCCTCACGTGGCTCTCCGTTCCACGGCTCGCTTCCTTTTCGCTCACAGAGGTGAGCGATACGCTTTTCGCCGTGGGGCTTGTGGGCGGCATCCTGGCGCTCGCGGTCTCTTTCCTGGCAGGAGCCCGCTTCCGGTCTATTGCTCACCTAGCCATCGCCGTTATAGCCCTTGCCGTGTGGCTCATCGTTTGGCCGTCCGGCGGCGGCGACGCTGCGGCCGAACTTGAGGCGACGCTGGGTAGGATGTACACGGAACTCGCTCACACGCGGGAAGGGCTGTACATGTACCTCGCGGGGTGCGGTATGCTGGTTGTTTCGGGAACGTTTCTCGCCAAGGCGAAGCAAATCGCCTTTTCCAACCGGGCCCAAGAAGTGGAGGAATAGCCATGAAGCCCTCCCATGTCATACTCACGTTCTGTGTGTTGCTGATCGCCGGTGTGGGTTTTGCCTTGGCTCAGACCGACACCCGTCCCACGGTCAAGGTAGCCAACCTCTCATGCGCAGAACTCGAACAGGTCGGCGGGGCCGTCAAGGCCGCCCTTGCCCATGAACTCGAACAGGGACGAACAAGGAAACTGGCCAATTTCCGCGCCCAGTCCCTCGCAATCGAAGCCCAACAGACCGGCGAGATGTTCAAAGGCGTCGGTGGCTGGGTGCGGAAGAAGTACGCTGAACACGGATTGACCGATGCATCTGCCCCTCAGAATCTCATTGTGCTGACCGCACAGGAAGAGCAGGTGGTCTCCGCCCTTTCTACTATGGCCGAAACTTTGGGAGGGGTGTTTGGGGAAGCGGGCAAGTGGGGCACAAAGGCGGCTACAAAAGCAGCCAAACGGCTGGGATCGCTCATAGCCAAAGAGCCTCTGAAGGGAATCGGCTACGCAGAAATCTCTCGGCCGGAGTTGGGTAGGCTGACGGTTGTTCTTGACAAGCAGGAGAAGGTGGTCTGGGCGAACGTGGACCTCGAAGATGTCAAGGAGGAGTGGAAGGCCAACTACGGATGGGAAAGCGAGCGATTGCACCTGTACATCCCGCTGATGGAGGAAGCACCTCGACCACAACTCGGGGACGCTCGTGTTGTGCTCAAGGCGAGAGAGACAGATACAGGCAGGCTCGCGTCAAAGAAGGACCCTTCGGAGGGAGACAAACCACGGCAGGAGCGTACGCAAACAGAACGTGCCCGCTCCGGTCGAGATGCCGATCACGGCGACTTCAACGTAACGGGCAAGGACGACCACGAGCCAGTTGAAGTGCCAATCGAGCGGGAACCGGAAGAAGTGCCTGCACCGTCCATCTCCTTGAAGTGGGAGCAGGCGACTATTGGGCGGCCCGACCATCTGGCAGGCGACCGCACTGTGTACGTTGACGTTGCGGGACCGCAAGGCCCGCAGGTGCACGCAATCGACACGCGGTCTGGAAAGATCTTGGCAACGAAGAACCTTCAGCCTGGTTACGAGGTACTTGGTGTCTCGGCAGGTGCAGTTTATCTGGGGCCGTTCTCGCAGTTCAAGAGGACACGCCGAGTGGGCTCTATCCTGGCTCTTGACAAGGCAACGTTAACCCCGCTCTGGAGCGCTTCGTTTGCCGACCAGAATATGAAGAGAGTTTTCATTGTGCGCCAAGGGATTTATTACGAAAGAGGCGTTCGACTCGCGCAAGAGAAGGGAAGATGGATTACGGAAACGGGGCGACTGGCGGAGAAATCCGGCCAGCCCGTTTGGAACAGGCAGCTTGACAAGCGTGATGGGCTTATATGCATAGGAGGATTCGGGGGCGACAGGATTAATGGCGAAGCCCAACTCCGGGTGTCCTCTTCGAATATGATGAGGACAGGCCGCGGCGGCGCTTTTAGTACGGATGTCTTCTGCTTGCTGGAAGGACTTGACCTGGCGACGGGGCAAACAATGTGGAGTCGCGAACTACGCCTCCCGCATACGTTCTTTCTTGGGAGCTTCCCGGTGGCCAGCAACTCGTGTTTTGTCTGGGTAAACCACCCGCGGCATTTTGCTCATATTGCAATTTCAGAAACGACAGAAGCTGCCAAGCAGTCTTCAGACGGAGCATACAAGTTAGCAGCCTGCGATCTTAAGACAGGGCGCACTAAGTGGGAAAGCGAGAGGATTGACGAACTAGCATCGTGTGCACACGCCTGGATGGCTGGTGCTAGTAGCGAGGCGGTTATCGTGCACGGCGAGGTTGCCCACGGCCATACCCCATACAGGTTATGGGTCGGCGTGAACTCGAGAACGGGGAAGGTCACGTGGAAGAAGTGGGCAAAGGCTGCGCCCCGTGGCCAGCGGCCTGGGCCGCTTTTTGCGCCGGACTGGACTGAGGTTGTGGGAAATTGCCTATTAGTTGCGCAGGGTTCAACACTTATTGTATTGGACGCCTCTTCGGGAGAGCTATTTGCCCGCGAAGAGAAGTTCCCGAGTGATGCTGGGGATCGGCACGTTGTTTACGAGAATATGTTAGTGATTGGAACGGATAACGGCGTGACGGGGTATCAGGTTGGGGAGGCGAGGAAGCAGCGGCCGAGTGCCCCCGGGGGCAAGGTGAAGCCTGCACCGGAGCCGCCAACGCAACCCACTTCTCCTGCACACCGGCAAGGGGAGAGTGACCTCCAGGACCGGCCAGAATCGCATGCCACCGGAGGTCCGGGCTTCGCCTACCCCGTCAAAGATGATGCGGGGGGTAACGTCACTTGGCGAGTCACGCAGGCATTCGGGGCTTATTACGCCAAGATGGGCGGTTTCCATTCGGGGGTGGATTGGAGCGTGCCGGGCTCGGCCGACCTCGGCAAACCGGTGTACGCGGTCGCCAACGGATCGGTCGCCCACGTATCGCAGTTACGGGGCAACCGAGGTCACCTCGTCGCCATAGAACATGACGCCCCAAACGAAAACAGGCCTTATACGGTTCCATATTGGAGGAAGTCCGAGAGCGGCCGCGAGGGCAGTTATGCATCCGAGGGGGTGTCCAAGGTTTATTCCATCTACGTGCACGTCACGCCCGCCAGTGGTATTACGGAAGGCAGGACCGTGGAACGAGGGCAAGTCATTGGGGCGATTGCGGATATTTCTCCCTTGAGCCCCCACCTCCACTTCGAGATTCGTCACCCGGAGGCGAGCCCAAGCAATGATTGGTCCATGGTGTACGACGCGAGCGGCGGTTTGCTCTCCACCCTGGAGAAGATCTTCTCGCGCGGCAAGCAACAATCGTCATCTGGATCGAAGAATACGGCGAACTGGGCACGGGTCGGAGGCACCGTAACTGGTTACTACAAAGACTTACAGAAGATGCTCGATGCCGGACTGAGAGACCCGGTCAGTTTCATCGATGCCAATGCTTCGCCGGCAAAGGCTCAATCAGGAGGTCCGGTCCCTGAGTTGGGTCTGGCGATTGCGGCCGATCCGTCGGGTGGCGCAGAGGAATCGCTCCAGGGGGTGAGAATTGCCCAGGTGAAACCAGAGAGCCTTGCCGCACGCGCGGGTCTTCAGGAGAACATGGTTATTGTCCAGGTTGCCGGCCAGCAGGTTCGGTCTGTGGAAGACTTCCGGAAAGCGCTGCAGGGTTCGACCCTGGCCAAGGGGATCCCGATGCTGGTGCGTGCCGGACAACAGGAGCGCTTCGTCTTGTTGAAAGTCCGTTAAGCTCTGATAGAGGATGGGGAATGGAAGCACTTCCTCCAACCGGTGATGCGGCGCGGCGCGAAACCGAACTCCGCCTCGTACCGCACCCGGACCGCAGGGATGCCGTGCAGGAGGCGTGGCTCGCTCATCTGTCCGGGCGAAGCCCCGCGCAGGCCGTCAATAGCTTCGTCCGGCGTTAGTGAGCAGCTTACCGCTTGTACTCTGTGAAATCACCCCCAAAGTCCACATCTGTAACCATTCCACCCCACCACCCGAAAACCTCTTCCTGCCGCCGGGTGCGGGTCGTATGATCGGGTAGACAACCAGACCAGGCGACGATCCGGAGGCTGATCCCCACCGGGTTGCCACCGAAAGAATCAAGGCCGTGTGGGGCCACACACCCACGCGGCCTTCTCTTTCGGTTCGCCCGGCCTGGTTGTCGGACGGGAGACAAGAGGTGGCCGACGACCTGGAACAGACGATCCGCGAGAACGCCCAGGGGCCCGCCGAGGCGCGCGGCGACTCGGTCTCGATGCGGCAGCACGACCTGAAGGCCCAGATCGAGGCCGACCGCTACCTCGCCTCCAAGGATGCGGTGCGCAAGGGCCGAGGGTGGCGCCTCACGAAGCTCGTGCCGCCGGGAGCATAGTCTTCCTTCGCCAAGGCTACGGAGGACAAGGCTTGTTCAACTGGCTCAGGAGAATCCGTTCTTCATCGACACCCGCTCGCGTCAGCGACCGGCAGGGCCTCCTCTTCCGTTTCCTGCGCGGCCGGTACGACGCGGCCACCACGACCGACGAGAACCGCCGCCACTGGGCCAGCGCCGACGGCCTCTCGGCCGACGTCGCCAACAGCCCGCAGGTCCGACGGACGCTGCGGAACCGTTCCCGCTACGAGGTCGCCAACAACTCTTACGCCCGCGGCATCGTCCTCACGCTCGCGAACGACTTGGTCGGCACCGGGCCGCGCCTCCAGATGCTCACGGACGACCCGGAAGCCAATCGCCGGATCGAACGCGAGTTCGCCGAGTGGTCGAGGGCCGTGGGCCTCGCCGAGCGACTCCGGACGATGCGGATGGCTCGGGCCGAGGACGGCGAAGCGTTCGCCATGCTGGTTTCGAACGACGCACTCCCGTCCTCCGTGAAACTCGACCTGCGCCTCATCGAGGCGGACCAGGTCACCACGCCGGACCTGAAGCCCGACGCGAAGGGCGCCGTGGACGGCA
>CAZIJC010000040.1:0-29992 GCA_964539385.1 uncultured Anaerolineales bacterium
GAGAACGGCACCCGCTCGCTTACGCTCGCGGCTAGTTACACTCGCGCCCGACCAGCCACGTGAGAAAACTAGCCGCGCACGTAAGTAAGCGGCGCAACCCCTTGGGCTACCAGCCCAATCAGTTGTCGCCACGGCATGCACACGCAAACGTAGGCATGGCACCCGACAGCAAAAGACTTGCCTGACCCCGCATAGCCCAAGGCTCAGCATGCCCTTACGCAAGAAACACGTCCGACGCATCGTCTTCACGCTCCTGGTGGTCGGCGTTCTCGGGCCGGTGGCTGCGCTCGTCCTGTACGGCCTGCACGTGCGTGGCGGGGCCTACGGCAAGGCGGTGGAGCAGGCGCTTGTCTCGTGTCTGCGATGCGAGGCGGACGTCCGGCGCGGCCGGCCGACGGGCCCGTCCACGGCAGCGGCCGACGAGGTCCGGCTCTCGTGGACCACCGCCGACGGAAAACTGGCGCTGCAAATCCCGGATCTGAAAGCCGAACATAACGCGTACGGCTGGTACGTGACGGCCGCACGCGGCGACCTCTCGCTCACGGGGCCTGATCCGCGGTCCGCGCTCGCCGCGCTGAACCAGCGGCTGGTCCAGGTTGAACACCCATCGCAACTGATGGCGCTGGCCGTCGAGCGGCTGCGGTTGAGCCTCGATCTGGGGCCGCTGAAGGTCCAGCGCGAGGTCCGCGCACTCGCCCTCTCGAACATGACCGTGCTGGTCGTGTCCCTGTTCGAGCCGGACACGCTGAAGGGCGCGAGACGGTCCACGCTGACCGAGGCCGACCTCGGCCTGCTGGCCGCCGTCCGGTTGAATCCCACGTCCCGCAGGGGCGTCTTCGACGGCCTGCACGCGGAGGTAAAAGACGTGCCGCTCGGGTCGCTCCGCAGAGCGCTCGTCCGCGGAGGCGACGAGGCCGACGAAGACGTCCACGGCACGGCGGACCTGGCGGTCGATTGGTACTGGCCCGAGGCGGATGCCGACACCGCCGCCGTTAAGGTGACCGCACGCGGGATCGAACTCTCGCAGTGGACTCAGGGTGTGCCGGGGGGGGCCATCACCGGCACGGCGAACCTCGGCGTTCGCTGCGCGAAGCCGCGGCAGGGGGCACCTGCGCTGGTGCTGCATCTGGAATCGGACGGCGGGACGATCAACGGGAAAACGCTCGCGTGGCTCGAAAGTTTGCGTGCGGGCCTCGGTGCCGTCGGCGCCGCCGAGATTCACTCGGTCCCGTTCCAGCGGCTGAACGTCCGGTTCCACGCGGTCGGCGACCGGGGGTGGTACGTGGGCGAAACGGACGAGTGGGGCGCGATCCCCATCCTGACGGCCCGAGTCTTCGGCGTTGATGTGCCGCTGCTGCGTGCCTGTGCGCGGCCGTTCAGCACGTCCGGTTTGTGGCCCGCGCTCTCGGAAGGGCTGGGACTCGACCAGCGCGACGTCGGCCAGGCAAAATGAGATGCGGCCCTCAGGGCCGGCCGTGGCACACCCTTGGCGGAAGCACTGCGGCCTTGGTGCCAGCGCGCGTGAAGAAGCGGCCCGCGGCGCTGCGTGCGTGCACCGCTTTCCTGACACCTATGTTTCGACCGATGGGGCCTTACAGTCCCATGGAGAGGAAGATCTCAACGCGTCGGTTTCTGGCCTTCCCGGCGGCGGTGCGGTTGTCGGCAATCGGCTGTGCCGATCCGACGCCGCGCGTGTTCATGCGAGTCGCTTCGACGCCGGCGCCCCTCAGGATGTCGGCCACGGCTTCGGCCCGGGCCTCGCTCAGGCCCTGATTGGTGGCGGGCTTGCCGAGTTCCGCAAGCAGCGCTTTGGTCGCGGCCTTCTTGACGGGATCGGTGTCGGTGTGGCCGGTGATGCCGGCGACGATGCCCTTGGCGATCTCGGAGGCCAGGATGCCGCCCAACTTCGCAATGGCCGTCCGGGCGCCGGCTTTGACGACGTTCGAGCCGGAATCAAACGTGATGTCGGAGGCAAAACGGAGCCGCCCGGTCGCCGGATCGAACTCGAACAGCCCCGGATACTGGTCGGCCAGTTGCTGGATCGAGATGGCCACCTCCCTGGGTATTTTCCCCTCGGGCGCGTAGCCTCGGCCCGCGAGTTTCCTATAGATCTCCGTGAGTTCATCAAAGGCCTTGCGGACCTCGTCGCGTTCCTGCATGACGGTGGCCAGGTGATCCTCCTTTTCCTGGAGCATCCGCTGGGCGTTGGCCGCCAGGGCCTGCTGCGCGCTGACCCGCTCGTTGAGCGTAGCCAGTTGAGACTCCTTTTCCTGAAGCAGTTTTTCCTGCTCGCGGTTTCTGAGCAGGACCGCATTGTACTTGGCCTCATTCACGCAGCCCACCGACACGAGGGTCAGACAAGCCGCCAGTGCCATTACGATGACCGCCGAAAAGCGTGGCATCTTCGACTCCTTTCCTGGGTCAAACGCTCGACATCGAGACTGTTCACATTTGCTGAATCGGGGCCTTCCCCCGAAGGACACGTTCATTCGGGTTGCGGCTATCTGAAGACTCTCCCGTTAGCCGCCCAGGGTTTCCCGGGCCGCACGCTGCTTGTCGAGTACGTAGCCGACGAGGGCAGCAATCCCTACGATCACGATCCCGGCCACCAGGATGATCAGCGGCGTGTTTTCGCTCGCAAGGGATTGCAGCGCCCCCGGCACGGAGCCCTGCAACAGGCCGATGAGGCCCAAGACCGCCAAGCCGAGCCCCACGACGGCCAGGCCCAGCATGAACGTGAAGTGGGCGTGGTGCGCCGGCGGCTCGACCAGGGTAACGATGCGCGTGCGGCTCGGCGCCACCGCCGAGGCGCCCGACGGCCCCGTGACGGAAGCCAGGCCGCTCTCGGCATCCACGGCGATAACCGGCTCTTCGCCGGTCTCTTCGGCAACGCCGAGTTCTTCGTCGCTCAAGACGGCCCCCAGGCTCGACTCGTCCGTCTCGGGGCTGAGCGCCAGCGGCGCGGGCTCGGTCTCCGGCGCCGCCATGGCTTCCTCAACGCCCCGCGCCGCCTCGGTGGGGAAGACGCCCTCGGTGTCGGCGGCGATCCAGGTTTCGGCGGCGCTGTCGGCCGGCACCTCCTCTTCTTCGGCGAAGAGGATGTCGGCATCGATGCTCATCAGGGTGTCGCCTGCGTCGGGTGCTTCTTCGGCGGCCCCGCCGGGGGTCGGGGCCCCGCCGGTCATGGCGTCGAGGTCCTCTTTGCGGAACTTCAGTTCGCCGCCGTCGCGGAAGACGCGAAGTTCGCCCTTGTCGATGATCGCCTGGAGTTCCTCATCCGTCTTTCCAAGCCGCTGTTTGGCCTCTTCGAAATTGGCGAAGTCCACTCTGTATGCCTCCTGAGTCCCGGAGTCGGCCGCCTCATGCGGCCCTCCATAGACATTATACGATTAGGGCTTGTGCTCCGGCTTCTTATCGCTCGGGTCGCTCGCGGCGGCTCCGCTTGGCCGGTTCGGCTGTTTCAGGCGTGCCCGGATTTCGCTCGGCAGCGGCGGATCGTTGTTCCAGTCCGTCAGTTCCCAGTCGGCCGATATGTCGCGGACCGCCAGCAGTTTCAGCCGGCTCCGCCGACCGTCGGCCAGGTACACGGCCAGCCGCTGCCGGGCCGTGTCAACCAGGCAGATGACCACCTCCCTGTCTCCCAGGGACGTGGTCGAGACAACCACGTTCGCCGAGGCGTCCCCGGACGGCCCCGGGCCGGTCGCGCCTGCCGCCAACGCCAGCGACTCCGGCCGGCCTGATATCACCAAGCCTATCCCCGCCAGCGCCATCCCGGCGCCAAGCATCCCCAGCGCGAAACACCACGTCCGGCGCGAACTGAGAATGGCAACTCCTCCTTGCGGCGAGCCGCCACACGTCGGCCATAGATCTCGCGCCCCGCGCAGACGGCACGCCACTCTTGCTGCATTGTAGGAAACGCCAAACCCATTGCAACCGAATTTTTGCCGTTCTGTAACACCTCAGTTACGGGTGGCGGACCACCTCGCCGGGTGGCACGGCAGCCCGAAGGGCGGCCGGGTCGCACGCCGCGCGCCCACGGCCACGCTTCGCGTTGCCGTGCCACAGTCCCGTAGAGAAGGCCGATTTTCGCTAGACAGCCTCTCCGGGGCCGACTTATGATGCGTCTCTGCCGCCCGCAACTCCGGGGAGTATCTTGGAACCAACGATCCTGGGCACCGGCGAGACGTTGCTTGCGCCGCTTTGGTGGGCGGCGCTGGGGGCGGCGGCCGGCGCGGCGCTGTGGCTGGTTGCCCGTCCGCGTCGGAAGGCCGGCGTGCCGCTCAGGTTTCTTGCCGCCGTCGCCGCCGTCTGGGTCGCCGTATGCCTCGCCTACGGGTTCGTCGGGACGGAGAAGACGTTCTCGGCCTACCTGCTGACGAGCACACTTGCCACCGAGACAATCGCCGCCGTCGGCACGATCTTCTACCTGCGCGGTCTGCTGCGTTTCCGGTGGGCGGAGCGGCGGTGGCGGCAATCGAGCAACGTGCTGGCGGGCGTGGCGCTGATGGGGGTGGCGTTTGTGCGTGCGGCGTACCAGAGCGAGATCGCTCTGGTGGTCCAGGCGCCGCTGGCGATGCTGTTCATCGCGACCGTGTGGCGGTTCCGCGCCGAGCCGCTCGTGTACCTTTCGATCCTCGGCCTGGCCGTTACGGTGGTCCTGGGCGTGCGGAACCATGTGGCGGCCGATGCCGGGACGGCGACCGGCGCGTGGGTTACTTCGACGGCGGCGGGTGTGTCGCTTGCGATGGTGCTTGTGGCGGCGTTGCTCGCGGTTCATCCGCGGCAGGAGTTCAACGTCAAGTGGTACCGGCAGGGGTTGCTGATCGTGCCGCTGGTCGTCTCGAGCCTCGCCGCCATGGGCGCCGGATACGTCGCTGTCTGGTACGGCGTGTCGTGGCACACGGTGTGGGCGTTGGGCGCGTGGTGGGCGACGCTGCTGGTTTCGTCGATCGGCTTGAAGCAGGCGGATCTGTTCGGCTTCTCGTGCGTCGGCGCGGCGTTGGCCGCCGTCGTCGCCTTTGCCGTCCTCGGCGGCGACCAGATCGGGGGGTACTGGGGCCGGTACGCGTCGGTGCTGCTGCTGATTGCGTTCGGCGCGGTGGTGCTGGCATCGCTTCTGGTGCTGGGGCTGAGGGGACGGACGGCGTTGGGGTTTCCGCGGGCGCTGTATCTGGCGGGCGTCGCCACGGCGATCGGGGCACTGTTTCTGGAACCGTTCGGCACAACGGCGAAGTATCTGGGCGTGGACCTGCTCGTGGTGTCGGCGGTCGTCGTGCTGGCGCACGCCCACGGGGCGCCGAGGTGGGTGAACTACCTGGTCGCCGCCCTGGCGACGGGAGGCGTGGCCGCGCTGTGCCACGTCGGAGCGGACGCGGCCGTCCAGGCGTGGCATCACCGGTTGATCCACGTGACGGCGGCCGTTTCTGCCGGCTGGCTCGTGGTGGCGATCCTGGCGCGAGAGGTGTTGAAGCGGACCCACTCGGACCGCCAGGCCCGGCGTGAGATCGAGCCGTTCACCGTCTTCGGCATGTGCGGGACGATTGCGCTGGCGGGGTACCTGTCGGTCCAGCAGGTCCGGACGTTTTCGGAGTTCCTGACGGGCGGCGCCAGCGCCACCCTCGCGCTGCTCGGGCCGGACGAGGGGCTCGTGGGATGGGTGGCCGTACTGCTGGCGTTCCTGCTGTCGATGTGGCTGCTGCGGCACACGGCCAGGACGTTCCTGTTCTACTGCTTCGGCATCATGGCGACGATCTACGTGGGGTTGTTCCGGCACACCGCTGACCTGTACGCGTACCTGATCTACGCGGTGGGCGGCTACGGTGCGGCGCACCTGCTGGTGTACCTGTACGAGGCGAAGTTCATGGCGGCGCTGTCGCACACGTGCGCGCTGTACCGCGACGAGCGGCGTGCTTCGACGACGATCTTTACGCTGGCGGTCATCTCGTGCTTCATTGCGGCGATTCTGGCGATGTTTCGCCTCTCCAGCGCCGAGTCGCTCGTCATGTTGGGGCTGATGGCGGTGGTGTTCCTGGGATGGTCGTTCGTGTGGCTTCGCGGCGAGATGCTGTACCCGACCGTGTTCATGCTGACGCTGGCGATCCTGGCCATCTGGCACAACACGGCTCGACCCACACAGTGGGACCCGCACCGGCTTAACATGAACGCGCTCGTCATGTCGGTCTCGGCGATTGTGTGGCTCGGATTCGGGAATCGGCTGCATGCGATTCGGGGCGAGATCTTCCAACTGGCGACGCCCGCGCGGGCGTGCTCGGTCATCCTCGGGATGCTGGGCACCGGTTTTGCCGTCGCCCTGGCCGTCTCGCCGACGTTCGGTACCGAGGTATGGCGGCAGCCGCGCGCCCTGGGCGACTGGGCCATGGGCCTGGCGGCGCTCTCGGCGCTGATCCTGTACTTCGCGTGGGCCGCCTTCGTCTTCGATCGCCGGTTCTACAGCCTGATGAGCGGCGTGGGGGTGCTGCTGTTGGGCCTTTACGTCGGCATCTACGTCGGCGTGCGGCTGGCGGGGGGGTAAAGCGATCTGCCCAAGGGGATGGAGAGCCGGCGCGGCGGGCTGAGGAGCGGCAGACGCGTGGACCAGAACGCCCTTATCGAAAAGATCAAGTCCTTCCCCCAGGCGCCCGGCGTGTACCTGATGAAGGATGCGCGCGGACGCGTTATCTACATCGGCAAGGCCGTGAGCCTGCGCAGCCGGGTGGGCCAGTATTTCCAGCCGTCGGCCGACCTCGGGCCGAAGAAGGAACAGATGATCGCCGAGGTCGCCGACATCGAGTTCCTGCCCGCCGAGAGCGAGGTGGACGCTCTCTTGACCGAGGCGCGCCTCATCAAGGACACGCACCCGCGGCACAATGTACGGCTGACCGACGACAAGACGTTCCCGTACCTGGAGATCACGGTGCGCGAGGCGTTCCCCGGTGTGTATTTCACCCGGACGCCGGCCTCGAAGGGGACGAAACTCTACGGCCCGTTTTCGAGCGCGGCAGGTTTGCGGACGGCGATCGGCGAACTCCAGAAGATTTTCCGGTTCCGCACCTGCTCGCTCGAGATCCGCCAGGACGATCCGAACCGGCGCTACTTCCGTCCGTGCATCCTGTACGCGATCAAGCGATGCACCGCGCCGTGCGCCGGGCGCATCGACCGGGAGGCTTATCGCAAGAGCATCGCGCGGCTGCGGCGGTTCCTCGAGGGCAAGCGCGTGCGGGTTGTGCGGGACCTCGCGCGCGAGATGAAACACCTGGCGAAGTGCCTGCACTTTGAGGATGCGGCCCGCGTGCGCGACCAATTGCGGGCCATCGAAGCCCTTTCGCGCCGCGGCAGCATCACAGAGGACCTGCAGCCGGAGGTCTTTGCACCGACGTTCGACCCGGCCGAAGGCATGAAAGCCCTGACGGAGATGCTCGAGGCGGCCCCGCCCATCCGCAGCATCGAAGGCGTGGACATCGCCAACCTCGGGCCGACCGAGGCCGTCGGGGCCATCGTCTCGTTCCTGGACGGGCGGCCGTTCAAGCCTGGATACCGACGGTTCCGGATCAAGACCGTCCGTGGCCCGGACGATTTCGGGATGATGCGTGAGGTGGTGTTCCGCCGGTTTCGCCGCCTGACGGAGGAACTGTCGGTCCTGCCGGACCTCGTGCTGGTGGACGGCGGACGGGGCCAACTGCACGCCGCCGCCGAGGCCATCGCGGCGGCCGATGCCGAGCGGCCGCACCTGGTCTCGCTCGCGAAACGCCAGGAGGAGGTCTACGTCCTCGGCAGGGCCGAGGCGGACCCCCTGCGCCTGCCGCGAACGGACCCGGGCCTGAAGATCCTCCAGGCGGTCCGTGATGAGGCCCACCGTTTCGCCCAGCACTATCACCATCTGCTGCGGCGAAAGGCCCTGTTCGGCGAAAAGGGGGCGAGGGATCTGGCGCGGCGCAAGACGGCAAAGCGAAAGACGCGCCGGACCCGCGAGCAACGCCCGCGCAGGGATCAGCCTGCAAGCGACTCGGGTTCCGGCGGCGAGATCTGACCCACACGCACCACCCACCACAGCAGGCCCATCGCGCCCGCGCCAAGGACGTTCGCCAGGATATCGAGCCCCTCGAACTCGCGGCCGGCGGTCAGCACCATCTGGCCGAATTCCACCAGGCACCCCAGGGCCGCCGTCCCCAGGACGGCCAGGAAGATGCGCGTCTTCAGGTAGTGCGTGGTGGGTTGCGGCCCGAGGGCGTAGCACAGCAGCAGACTGATGACGCCGAACGTTCCGAAATGGAGGAACTTGTCGCCGAGTTCCGCCCCGGTGGCCGCTGAAGACAGCATTTCATTCTCCGCCAACCCGACGGCCCCGAGCAGGCCGACCGCGCCGACGACAAGCGGCCATCGCGACTCGCCGAGTTCGCGCGCCCGTCGCGGTCGCCACTCAGCGCCGTGACCCGCCCAGGCCGTGACGACGGCCAACACGCACGCCAGTGCCAGGAGGTTCGGCGCCAGCAGCGCCACGGCGTCGAGCCGGAAATACAGCAGATTGGCCGCCAACGCCCCAAGGCCGACCAGGATAGCGGTTCTCGACCAGGGTCCCCGCTCGCGCCGCCAGGACGCGACCAGGCGAACGCCCAGCGCAACGACGGCAGCCAGCACCAGGAGCAGCCCCGCCCATCCCAGTTCCGCTCGAAGCACCAGAAAACCGTCCGTGTCGGCGTCGTCGCCCTCGGTCGTGGGCCATCCGGCGTTGCCGAAGATCGCACGCGACGAAACGCTCCCTGCACCCAGGCCGAACACGGCACGAGCGGCAGGAAGGGCGCCCACGAGCCGGTTGAGCCGGTCGTCGGCGCGCGTGGCGCCCCGGCGCTTGTTTCCGACGGCGGAGCCGACTCCCACCATTAGCACGACCCACAGCGCCAGGGCCAGGGCGATCCGGACGGGCCGGCGCTGGCGCCGGCGGCCGGGACCCGCCATGGCGTACCCGACCAATACGAATCCGATCGCGAGCAGCACGCAGACGACCAGGATGTACCTCGGGACGTTGCACAGTCCGAGTGCGGCGGCCACAAGGCCCGTCAACAGGAGGCCGATGGCCGCCCAGACGGTGGGCGCCCGGTCGAGCCAGCCCCACCGTGACTCTCGCCGCAGAGGGTGCCATCGCGGCATCCAACCCAGCGGGCGAAGGACCACCAACAGACAGAGCGGCAGGGCGGCCAGCAGGGCGGGCACCAGGCTGTCGCCTCCGAGGATCAACGCCGGCCCGACCCGCCGCGCCGCGCCCTCGGCTCGCACCGGCGAACTGATGCCCGACATCGCCATCCAGAGGGCCAGCAGCCCGAGGCCGACAACCGCTGCCCACGTTGTCGGTCGCAGGCCCTTGCGGCCCACCGCCGCCGACGCCACAAGCCAGTACAGCCCCGCCACCGCAGTCGCAAGCATCAACACGCCGACGGCGGCGGCAGGGCGCCGGGCATAACGGGCCACCGGCGGCGCCGTGCCGGCGCCCCCCGGCGGCTGGAATCGCGGTTCGATCAGAATGCTGGCCGACGTCCCCAGCGGAGGGTCCGCGTCGGCTACCGCGTGGCCAAGGGGAACCGGCACCACCTGAACCAGCAGAAGCCCGAGAAGGGCCCACACGAACAGGTTGGCCCACGAACGAAGATGCCAGAGCGGCACCCCGAGCAACCCGGAGACCACCCAGAACGCGCAGAGCAGGCAGACGACGAAAAGCAGATGGAAGCCTCCGAAGCGATGAAGGTTGGCAAACACGGTAGGCAGCAGAACGACGGCCGCTCGCAGCGACACCTGAAACGTGCCAACCACGCCATGGATGAGCGGCGCGGGCAGGGTGGTCGTCGATGGCAGAGACTCGCGCATCAGCACTCAGCGGGGCCGAGCCCTAACGGGTCGTCGCCGGCGCGACGGTGTCCGGTCGGCACGTCACGTCGAACGGGCTATGTCGTGCGTTCGGTCTCGTCGTGGTCGCGGTCGGTGGGTCCGGCAGGTGCGGCGGCCGGGGCGAGTCCGTTCGGCCGGGCGCCCGAGTAATCGTAATAGGCCTGGAAGGACTCACGGAAGTACCCGCCCTTGGTTGCCCGAACGCGATTGAGGACGGCGCCGAAGATCCTCCCATGCAGGCTCAGGATCTGCTGCACGGCGCGCTGGGCCACACCGCGTGTGTTCTCGCCCGCGCGGAAGACCATGATGACGCCGTCGAGCATGGGCGTGACCAGGTGATTGTCGGCCACGACGAGCATGGGTGCGCCGTCGACGATGACGCGGTCGTAGGCCTTGACCTCCTCGTCGACCAACTGCCGCATGGTCTCGCAGCCGACCAGTCCGGCGGGGCTGGGCGGCGGGGGGCCTCCGACAAGGACATCGAGGTTCTCGATGGCGGTGGCCTGGACGGCCTCGCTGATACGGTTGAGGCCAACCAGGACGTTCGACAGTCCGATGGCGTCGGGGACGTCGAAGACGCGCGGCAAGATGGGGCGGCGGAAATTGGCCTCGACCAGAAGCACGCGCTCGCCGGTGCGTGCCATGGCGATCGCAAGGTTCGTCGCCACGGTGGACTTGCCGTCGCCGGGGTTGGGGCTCGTGACCAGCAGACTCCGGATAGGCTGATCCGAGGCGAACAGCAGGTGCGTCCGCAACTGACGGAACGATTCCGCCAGCAGCGAGTGTGGCGCCGTATGGCTGACCAGGGCGAGGTTCGTGTCGAGCGACAGCCGTTCGTCCTCCGTCAGGTCAGGGACGCTCGCGAGCATGGGCACGCCGACCTGCCGGGCGACTTGCATCGGCGTCCGCAGGCGGGTGTCCATCAGTTCGATGAGCAGGCTCAAGCCGACACCAAGAAGAAGGCTGAACAAGACGGCCGCCAGCGAGTACAGGACGCGGCGCGGCTCGGTGGGCTCCAAAGGGATCTCGGGCTGGACGACGACCCTGACGTTCGGCCGCGCCAGCGCCGAACCGATCCGCAGCCGCTCCAGCCCGTCCAGAACGGTGTTCAGCAGGGTCTGGACGCGGCGGTACTCATCCTCGCGGGAACGGTACTCGGCGGTCAGTTTGGCGGCGCTGAGTGCGGCGGCGCGGGCCTCGGACACGCGGGTCTGGAGTTCGGCCTCGCTGCCGCGGGTGCTGTCGTATCGGTTCTTGAGGACGGCGGCCTGCTGCTGGATGAGTTGGCCGAGGGTCTCGTTCTGCTTGGCCTCGAGGTCGTTGGCGCTGGCCTGCGCCATGACCTTTATCCTGCGGACGGTCTCGTGCTGCGGCCCGAACCGCTGTTCCAGGCTCCCCAACTCCTGGTTGAGGCGGGCCGACGTCGTCGCCAGTGGAGTGATCGTCGGGTCGCGCCGCATGGCTTCCATGACCTCCGGAAACGCCATGAGCACGGCGGAGAGGTCTTTGGTTTCCTCGGATTGTTTTCGGAGTTCCTGAAACTGCGTCCAGTCGGCGCGGGCGGCGGCGAGTTCGACCTGGGAGACCGTCAGTTGGCGGACAAGGGCGTTCAGGGCGGCAACGTACTCGCCTCCCCGCTCGTCGGCCACGATGACGGCGGACTCGTCGCGATAGGAGGCGAGTTTGCGGCCGAGTTCGTCGAGTTGTCTGCGCAAATCATCGCGTTCGGCTCGCAACTCCTGCTGGCGGTCGGCGTCGGCCTGCTGGCGGTCGGCCTTGAGTTGGTCGATGTACTGTTTCAGCACCTCGCGGACGATGTCGCGCACTTGCCTTGCATCGGTGCCCTTAAGCGTAACCACGATGTTCTGCGTGTTGACGATGTGCATAACCTGCAGGTCCTGGCCAATCGCATACGTAGCGTTCGGAATCGGACCGGGATACAACGTCTGGGCGCCCTTAAGGGCTTCGAGGGCGGCGGCGAGCGCCCGGGGGCTGAGAATGGCCCTGGCCTGCGACTCCACGTACGGCTGGAACAGTTGGACGGGAATCTGATCCTGGTACCCCCGTGTCAGGTCGAGGGTCTGTGCCTGGCCGGGCTCGATCTCGATGACGCCCTCGGCGGTGTAGTAGGGCGCCCAGTACCACCACGCCACGATGGCGGCTGTTCCACCCAACCCGAAGACCACAAAACAGGCGATGATCAGCCACAGACGTTTGCGAATGATGCGCCAGACGTCAGCAGGCGTCAGCGCCATTGCGGAAGCGGGTTGGGCCACGGTCGGTTGCTGCGACATTTGGGTCATCCTTTTTGTCTTTGGAACGAGTGTAGCGGTCTGAAGCGCAGGCCTTCAAGCCTTATCGGTTCGCCGGCGCGTGTTACGGCACCGAAGCCAACTGCTTCAGGCGCTGTTCGGCGTCGGTTCTGTCCTTGCCTTTCAGGCCCAGTTCGAGGGCCTTCTGATATTCGGCGCGGGCCTCATCGGGTCGCTGGCGCGCCTCGTAGACACACCCCAGATGATAGCGAGCCTCGGGGTTGTCGCCGTACCGGATGCTGGCCAGAAGGTTTTCCGTTGCCTCGTCGTGCCGGTGGTCCAGGAATGCGATCCATCCGGCGGTGTCGAGCACCTGTGGATGGTTGGGCACCAGTCGCATGCAGCGTTGAATCATGTCTCTGGCCCGAATGAAGTCCTTGTGCTCGGTTGCCAGAATCCAGGCCATGTTATTGGCGTTGGCCACATCCGTGGGGTCGAGCGACCAGAGCATCATGCCCCACTTCAGGGCCTCCGCCGTTTGTCCCAGGCTGTAGAGCGCGAGGCTGTAAATACGAATCGACGTCATGTAGGGCCGAAGTTTACTGAGTTTGTCGGGCATGCGGCTATACTGCGCCTCAAACTCATCGGCCAGTGGCTTGAGAATCTTGACCGCAGACGGCGCGCCCTGCTCACCGATGTCGAGGGCGGCCAGGCCGGCGCGGATGGGGATGCTCTTGGGGACCTTCGAGAGTCCCGTCAAGAGAATCTGGCGGGCCTCGTCCGTCTGCTTGGCCCGGACCAGCAGGTCCGCCAGGTACACGTACCCCCGTTCCCAATCCTGGCGCCGCAGCAGGCCCGTGCGCAGCGCCTCGAACGCCTTGTCGAGTTCGTTTGTTTTCTCGTAGAGCGCCACGAGGGCCATGCGGGGCCAGACCTCGTTCGGCCACGTATTCATGACGTGGTGGACGCGGTCGAGGGCGTCCTTCTTGCGGCCAAGCGCCACGAGGCACCGGACCTCGCCGCTGAGTGCATCGGCATTCTCAGGCTGGATGGAGCGTGCCTTCGCGTAGGCGGCGAGGGCAGGCTCGTATTGTTCGCCGCGCATGAGGGCATCGCCCAACGCCGCCAGCAGCATCGTATCCCGGTCGAGCCGCTCCTTCGAGAGTTGCGCGAGCAACTCGGCGGCGCGGCCGGGCTCTTTGATGGCCATGTACTTGGCGGCCAGTTGCATGCGTCCCGAAATGCTGGTTGGCCGGAAGTCCAGGAGCCGCCTCAAGTCCAGGATGGCCTCGGTCAACTGGACGCGGCGGGTGTTGATGTCGGCCCGCAGGAGCATGGCCTTCTCGAAGGAATTGTCCGAAGGGTCAACGTTCGCCAGGAGGTCGAGGGCCTGCATCGGGTCGGGGCCGGCGTAGAGTTCAGCCAGTCGGATCTTGGCCTCGCCGTAGTTGGGGTTCAGGGCCATGGCCTGCCCCATGAAGCGCTTGGCCTCATCCTCCTTATCCTGGCGTGCGGCAATGCGCCCGGCCACAACCAGAGCGGCAACGTCGTTGGGCTTGGCCTTCAGCACCGTATCGATGACGGCCTTGGCCTCGTCGAGTTTGCCCAGGAGCATATAAACGTCCGCCAGACGTTTCCTCGGGACATTGTCATCCTTGGCCCGCTTGACGGCTTCCTGGTAGACCTCGGCGGCCTTGGCCCACTGGCCCAAGCGGCTGTACTGGTCGCCCAGAAGCACCAGGGGGTACGGGTTGTCGGGCGCCAGTTCAGCGGCCTTTCGGTAATACTTCTCGGCCTCGGCCGGCCCTGCCGCTTTGGCGGTGAACTCGGCACGGGCCAACTGGGCGTTGCTCTTGTCCTTATGCTGGTTGACGTAGGCATCGACGATCTTCTCGCCCTTCTGCGGGCGCTTGGTGTCGGTGTAGAAGTCCGCGAAAGTCCGGACAAGCAGGGCGTTATCGGGCGCCAGTTCGTGGGCCTGTTTGAACACCTCCTCCGCCTTCGCAGGCTCGTGCTGCTGAACGTAGAGCGTGGCCAGAGCGATGAGGTTGTTGACGTTGTTGGGCACGATCTCGGCGATTTCTTCGCGGGTCTTCAGTGCACTGCTCCAGTCTCCCAGGCCGGCCTGCGCCGCAGCCTTCATTTCCAGCGCCGGGACGAGTCGTGGATTGAATCGGAGGGCCTCATCGGTTTCCGTCTTGGTTCCGGAGTAATTGCCGCGGCTGTGGTAGATACGCCCGAGGAGCAACCGGGCGGGGATCAGGTTCGGACGGGCCTCCAACGCCTTGCCGAGAGATACCATCGCCTCGTCGTACTTCCTTTGCCGGGCCAGCACCTGGCCCATCAGGAAATGGCCCTGGGACAGGCTTTTGTGTTTCGCGACGACGGTCTGGAGCAGTTGGATCGCCTCGTCGAGTTTGCCCTGGCCGAGCAGGACCAGCGGATCGGCGACCAGAAGTTCGGGCGCATCGGCTTCCACCTCCTTCAACTGGCCGATCAGTTTGGACGCCTCATCGTACTGGCCGGCCCCCAGATGGTTCAGGAACAATTGCTGCCAGGCCTGCCGCCACTCGCGGGAACTGGTTTCGGCCTTTGCGAGGACCTTCGCGAAGCCCGCCTTCGCCTCATCGTTGCGGCCGGTCAACTGGTAGAGGCGAGCCAGCGCAAGGAAGTCGCCCATCGTGGCGGTATCGTCCGCAACCCGCTGGAGGAGTTCCTTTTCGATTTCGGCCGGGGTGCCGGTCATGACGGCAACCTGCTCCTCGGGCAGTTTCTTCTTGATCTCGGCAATGAGGGTGTCCGCCTTCTTCGGCTGCTTCGTGTTGCGGAAGAACCGCAGGAACCGCCGGTACACGCGGGGCAGGGCCTTGTCGGCGGCAACGGCCCGGCGGTACATGGCTTCGGCCTCGGGGTTTCGGTTCTGCTTCTCGTGGATCTCGGCCATCATGAGGTACGGATCGGGGTCGTTTTTGGCCCGTTCGGCTGCCTTTCGGGCCTCTGCGAGCGCGTCGTTCGGACGGTCCCGGAGCAGCAGCGTCTGGGCCAGAAGCAGCCGGATCTCGGTGTCGTCCGGATTCGATTCCAGGATGACCCTGGCGCTTCGTCCGGCCCTGTCGAAGTTGTGGAGCCTTAACTGGACCTGGGCCAAGTCGCGCCAGGCGGGCGTCAGACGCGGATGCGCGTCGACAAGTTCCTGAAGTTCTCTCTGGGCGGCGCCCAATTCGCCGGCCGACAGGTAAGCCCGCCCGAGCAGCAGTCGGCTCTGCGGCCCGGGCTGCTTCTCGCGTGCCTGCTCCAGGTACGTGATGGCCTGGCGGAGATGCCGCCTGGACATCGCACGTTTGCCTTTCAGGTACTCGATCACACCGGGTCTGATGGTTTCCTTTTCGAGGCGGGCGATGAGGTCATCGGCCTTCTCCGGTTCATTCATCTCCAGGTACAGGTCGGCCTGCTGAGCGATCAGGGCCGTAGAGTCCGGCAGTTCCTTGAGGCCCTGTCCGAGCACGTTGACGGCCTTCTCGCGATCTTTCTGGAGGCGGTGGATGCTGGCGAGGCGGAGGTAGCCCGTCACGTCCTTGGGGTCGGCGGCGATGGCGCCGACGAAGTGCTGTTTGGCGGCGTCGATGTCGTTTTCCTTTATTGCCACCTCGCCGAGGGCGATGTAGAGGCGTGCGCTTTCGCCGGTCTTTTCGACAGCCAGTTTTAGAACGTTCGCGGCCTCATCGCTCTGGTTGAGGCTAATGAGTCGGCCGGCCTTCAGGATGTAGGCGTCGGCGTTGGTCGGGTTGTTGGCGACGGCGAGGTTAATCACCTCCTCCACCTTGTCATCCTGTTCGAGTCGGGTGTAAACCTGGGCCAGGAGGCGATACAGTTCCAGCAGGTCGGGCGCCTTCTCGATGCCTTCGCGGCAAGAGGCGGCTGCGGCCTCGTAGTACGGGACCTTCCTGGCCTGGAGGGGCTCAGCCGCTGCCAGCGCCAACTCCACAGCGCCACCCCACAGATACGCCTTGCCGAAGGACGGGTCCAGTTCCTTGAGACGTTTGATCTCGGCCTTGGCCTCTTTCCAGTAGCGGACGGCCAGGTACAGTTCGGCCAAGTGGCGTTGGGCCTCCACGTGGTCGGGCTTCAGACTGACCGCCGTCTTGAATGCCCGGAGGGCCTGGCCGATGGAAGGGGGGTTCTGCTTCATGGCTACCTGGCCCAGGAAGAACATGAGTTCGGGGTCTTGGTTGCCGCCGGCATTGGCCGCATTGCGTATGGCGATCCAGGCCTGCGCGTACTCCTCCTGCTCGAAGAACTTCTTGGCCTCAGCGTGGAGTTGCTTCGGGTCGCCGGCCGAGAACCAACCCATCGAGAAGGCCCAGATCACGACCGCCACCGGCACGCCGATGAAGATCAGCACCATCAGCAGCAATCGTTTGTTCAGCCTCCGCGCCATGTGCGATCAACCTCCTTCGGTCCCGCTCAGGTCCGGGTAGTGCTCACGCTCCAGCAGCGGAATGACCGCGTTAAGGAATTCCAGGCCGATCTGGTACGGCCGGCCCCCTTTCGCCAGGGGGTCCTGGCCCTCGGACGGCGGGAAATAGACAGCCACCTGGGTCTGCGACAGGTAACTGCCCCTTCGCCCGATGGCGCCCGAGGTGGCCATGATCCGCGCCAGTTGCCGGTTCCATTCGTATTGGCCGCCAACGTTAAAGTACTGGAACATCAGGGCTTCCCGCCTGGCCATGCCCGTGCCGGGCTCGAAATAGATGACGTTCGGCTTGATCTCCCTGCCGGGCTTCGTCGGATGCGGTATCTCATCCTGCCTTCTTGTGACCAGGCGGAATCCGGCCTGCGTCATGCACACCCACGGCACGTGAGGAATATTCGACATCGCGTTGGCGTTGTAGGTAATAAAAACCAGGACCTCGTATGCCCCGTCGGGCGATTTCAGATTCAGGTTCAGATACTCATCGGCTCCGAGAGCCTCCTTGATGGCCTCCGGAAGTTCCTGATGGTCGCCCGTCCAGCCGGGCATCCTCGCCAGCAGGCTGTCCTTCAGTTGACTGAGCGGCCTGGCGATCGGCGCCGGCTTCGGCGGCGGCGGCTCCCACGCCATGAAGAACACCGCCGCCACCCCCAGACACCCGCAGCACAGGCCGTACTGCTCCCGTGACGCCAGCGGCAGCGCAACGAGCAGATACGCCCCCCCCGCCGCCAGCGACACGAGCAGCCGCGCCGCCGGCATCGCTTCGCGCGTCACGGCGGTCGGCGCCGTGCTCAGCACCAGGTAAGTGATCGGCGCGATCGCCGCCACCACGATCCACGGCGACGCCGGGCGCCCGGCCGCCGCCAGGACGAGCAGGGCCGCCCCGATCGCGGCGGCGAGCACGCCCAGCCAGGCGAGAGCCGCCCCGGCCCCGCCGTCCAGGGCCTCAACCAGCGCCAGAACCAGCGCCACGGCCAGCGCCGCGGCGCCGGCCAGGGCCGGGCCTCGCCTCGTTGTCGCCTGCGTCGCGTCCATCTCGCACCTGTTTTAGACGGCTCGTCAGGCCGCCGGTTCCGCGCCGGGCGCGTCCGTCGGCGCGGGAAAACCGTCTTCGGGCGCCTTCTCCTCAACGAAAAACATGTCGATGAGCCGCAGTTCGGCCCACATGATGACGAACGCCAGCCCCAGCATGACGAAGCCGAAACTCTGATGGAGGTAACTCTCCGGGTTCAACACCGTCTGCCGGAAGTCCTCGATCTGGTCCGTTACCGTGACGCCCTTGAACATCCCGAGGACGGCGCCCGGTATCCACGTCGTGCTTCCCGCCAGCACGGCCTTGCGCTCGGAGAACAGGTGCTCGCTCGAAATGGCCATGAGCGTCACGCGGACCATGTTGCAGAACACCGCGATCGGGACACTCGAGGCCATGATGACAACCCGTTCCCACAGTGGGCGGCGATAGATGAAGGCCATCATCACGCCCAAGGCCACGAACGCAAAGAGCAGGTGCAGGCCGCTGCACGCCTCAGCCACGGCGATGTCGCCGCTTTCCAGTTCCAGCACGTTGCCCTGACGCGTTACGCTGATGCCGATCAGACGGAGGATCGTGTCGGCCGCCGCGGCAGCAAGCCTTTGAAGGGGCAGCGCCACACCCTCGTAGTACTTCGTGTTCCAGGGGATCATCAGCCCCAGGTAAAGCACGGGTACCCACAACGCCTTGAGCATCTCCCAGCCCAGCAGAAGCAGCACAACGCCGCCTACGACGAGCAGAAACGTCGCCTCGCCCGGATACCCGTACTTCATTACCCGCGACCAGATGCGAAAGACGAAACCGGCCAGGATGGGCACGACGCCCCAGATGCACGGCTCGATGCGGCGCGGCAGCCGTTCCTTCAGACGGTAGTGGGCGATCAGGACCGCGATGAGGGGAATCAGGTAACCGTGGCCCCAGGCGCTCGAGTTTCGCCAGGTCAGTTCCCACCGCTGCCCCGGGAACCAGTACGGATACGCCCACAGCACGAGGGCCGCCACCGGCAGAATCAGAAAGACGACGCGCGGCGTCAGGATGCGGTTCCAGTCCCAATCGGTAGCGGCGGATTCCGCGCCGCCCGGCGCCACCCCGCCGCCTGCCATACCTGCCGCAGCCAATCGGCTTCCTTTCCGGGATGACCTTGACCTGGGCGATCGCGCGAGTCCGGCCCGGCGGGACCATGCCGGGCGCCCCGACTAGAATAGTTGATCAAAGACAGGACGCGCCTGGTCGGTCCAGGGGTAGAAGTCGGCGAAGTTCATGTCATACACGAACCCGAGGCCATAGGTAGCCCGGAAGGCGTTTCGCAAGACCGCGTTGTACACCGCGCCCTGGTCCGTCCCGACCCGAATCTGATCCTCCGGCTGGATGTAGAAGTCAGGCGCCTCACCCCGCGAGATCTTCCCAAGGTCCACGTAGATGATCTCTTCTTCGGTTTCCGTGAGGCGTCGGACCAACTCGGTCCGCCACGGGACGGCCACGGCCGTCAGTCCGCCGGAGGCTGCCACCGCTTGCAGGAGGGTAATCTTGCGGCCGGTCAGACTGTAGACGCCGGGCCTGGCCACCTCGCCCGCCATGTAGAAGTCGCCCACCGGCGGGGACGGAATCGTAATGATGTCGCCGTCGCGCAGCACGATATTCTGCGTCGGGTCGCCGGCCTGCAGCGCCCGCACGTCGAACCGGATAATCCGTTTCAGTTGACCGCTGCCCTGCACCACGCCCAGCCGCCGCAACTTCCGCTCCAGCGTCAGCCGCGCATCGTCGGAGATCGGCTCCCTGGGCTTCTCGGGACCCTTGGCGACCCGGACCGGCTCGACGGGTTTGCCCTCGTCGTCGGGTTTGCCGGCAGGCTTTGGCGGTTCGGTGGGCTTGGCTGCGGCAGCGGCTTTCTTGGTTTTGACCTGGATCCACTTGCCGTCCGACCAGATCCAGCGTCCGAGTTTTTCTTCGTCGCCGGCCGGCGGCTTCGCGGTCGAGGGTTCGGGCTTGGTGATGGCCACCGCAGCCGTCTCGGCCGCTTCGATCTTCTTCACTTCGGGCATCTCGCCTTCGGCCATCTTCTCGAGAAGTCTGCGGACGTCCCTGGTGGTGGACTCCTGCGGCGGCGCCGAAGCCGGATCGCTGGCGGCGGGAGTCGGGGCTACCGAGGCAGGCGGCGCCTTCTCGTCGGCTTTCTTGGGTTCGCCGGCGGCGGGCGGCTTTTCGGCGGCGGGCGGCTTTTCGGCGGCGGGCGCCTTCTCGTCGGCGCCTTTCGCACCGGTTTCGGGAACGGCCTTCTCAGCCGCTTCCTCGGGACCGGCTTTTTCCCCGTCCTCGATCGGGGCCACGCCGCCCTCGAGCATCAACAGGTCGGCCTCTTGAGGCGAGTACTCGCGGATGACGTATCCATAGTCCTCGACCAACTGGAGCACCCCGCCGGCCATCGCCACCAGTTCCAGCAGCGTCATCTCCTGCTTGCTCATCGGGTAGAGGCCGGCCCGCATCACGCCGTTCAGGAGCGAGACGCTCAGGTTCCGGTACTCCGACACGAAAACCGTGACCTGCGGGTCGACCAGGTAATCCGGCTCGAGGATGTCGGCCAACTTCTCTTCCAGGCCGCGCGTCGTCAGGCCCGCGGACTTCACCGTCCCAAGGTACGGGAATGTGATCTGGCCGCTCTGGCTGATACGCTGCCGTGTCACGTACGGCTGACCGGGGGTCATCAGTTCGAAGACCGTGATGTCAACCAGGTCGCCGGGGCCGAGAATGTAGTCCTCTTCGGGAGAAGTCAGGTCGTCGGGCGTCGGGCCTGGGAACTGCTCCTCGGGTTCCACCTCCTTCTGAATCCAATAGTTCTCCGACTTGACGATCTGATTCCGGATTCGCTTGGGGTCGTTGACGACCCACCTATTCGCCTGATAGCCGGTGTAGCGGCCCAATTCGTTCTGGCCGCAGCCGGACAGGAGCAGCCCCGCAGCGGCAACGGCGGTCAGGATCCGAAATCCCGTGCGTTGGCCAATACCCAAGTCTCGGCTCCTTTGCCCTGAGGTCGTTCTGACGCCTCTCATTATCATCATGGTAACCCGCCAACCCGTTCTCGGAGTCCCCCGGGCGCCGTTGCGTCGAAGTTGGCTGGAAGTGCGTGCCCGCGCGACCCACAGGCACACGGAAACCTCCCGGCCGCCTCGCCTGTCCGCCCCTTGCACGCGCTCCTCATTCTATGCCGCATCGCTCCGGGTGTCAAGTTAGAGGCCCGGCCACCCTTTGCCATCCCAATCCGCCCGAAAACGGGTCAGGCGGTGCACCTTCGGAAACCAATGCCCCTCTGCCGATGCGGCACTTTCGCTTGCCATTAAATCGGCGTTGCGGCCGGTGTGCCTTGACTTATTTCGCGTGCCGGAGCCCCCTGGAGGGCTCGCGCTGGCAGGATCGAGAAAGTGTTTCCGAACAGCCGTAGCGCCGGGGTTTATCCCCGGCGCGGGCGGCATTCAGAACCGCAGGACCACGTCTCCGGCCAAGCCGAAATCCACCACGTTGTAGGTCTGCCTGGCCCGCCGATGGTTGGCCTTTCGGCTCAACCAGCCCGGGCCTGCGGCGAAGGACTGCGGGCTCACCCAGTATAACTCCCCGTTCTCATGGTGGTGCGGCCCCAGCAGGTTCCGCAGACTGGTCGCAAGCGTGATGACCAGGTGGTTGCGGCCGCGGACGAACAGCCCGTCCACGGGAACCGTCGCGGGGAACCGCCACTGCGTGCCGGCTTCCTGCCCGTTGACCAGGACCGACGCCGTGATCGCGTTGACGTGGGGCAACTCCAGGACCGCCCCGGAGGCCGGCTCCTTCTTCAGGGTCACCTCTCGCTCCAGCGTCAAGCGGCCGGCGTAGAACGGGTAGCCGGCCCGGATGAGGTCCGTCCCCGTCAGGCGTTTCGGCTCGTCGATCAGTCTTGGCGGTCCCCGCATCCACCGCGCCCCGCGTTCGGCCCGGCGGCTGCCGTTCGGAAACGCCACGCCGAAATCCCCGACGAAGTAAACGGCTTCGAGTTCGACGTCGGGAGCGGCCGTCCGGGCCTCCCACCCGCCGGTGCGGCCAAGGACCACGGCACGCCGGCGTTCCTGGATATGCCAGGACCGCTTGACTTCGATGACGTTGCGCCCGCAACAGACGTACGGCGTGACGTCGATCCGGCGAAAGGCGCCGTCCCAGTACGGACCCGTGTCGGCCAGAGGCGCTCGCATCCCGTTGTACCACATCTCGCACGCGTCGGGCTGCTCCATCACCAGAGCAAAGCGGCCGCCTTTCGGATCCGACAGCGCGCAGTCGAACTCGAACCGCAGCACCACCACCCCCTGCGTGCCGCGCTGCATCAGTTCCTGCTGGATGTCCAGGACGTTCATCGGCTCGGAGTACTCGCCCTCGTCCGTTCGCCAGGAAGCCGTGTCGAGAACCAGGACGTTCGGGTCCTGGCGTCTGACGTTCCACCGGCCCTTCAGGACGCGCCGGCGTCTCGGCGGCCCGGGCGGGGGCGGGGGCGCGTCGGCCGCTGCCTTGGTCGGCCGCACTACCAACAACAGGCTCTCGCGCGGGCCGAACGTGTGCGATACCGTCATCCGCTTGCCGCGCAGTCGCCTCTCCACCTTCCAGCACCGGCCGGTCGCCGGATCCAGAACCATCGGCGTCCCCGAGACCGGCAGCCGCAGATGCGCGCGGACCTTCTTGCGCTGGTCCGTATTCAGAAAGAAAAACACGTGATCGTTTTCGACGGTCCGCCACTGGGCCAGGACGTCGGTCACGTCCTTGCCGGCTGCCGTCACGACTTCCAGGCGCGGCGCCAGGAGCCGGCGGAGGGCGGCGCGGCCGCGCGCGGTCGAGACATCGGCCTGCTTGCACTCCTTCGCCAGGTCGGCCACCTTCTTCGACGGTTTGCCGTCCACCAGGCCCGGCACGCGTCCGGCGAAGCAGATCCGCCCGCCCGCCCGTTTGAAACGCCGCAGCAGCGCGACCGTGCTCGTCCGCAGGTTCGTCGCGTCCGGCACGACGACCGTCCGGTATCGGCAGAGGCCGACCACCAGGCGTCCTTTCTCGACGCGGGCCTGGCGTTCCAGAACCAGTTCGTCGCCGAAATGGAAGTCCACGTGCATGCCCAGCACGGCATCCACCAGACGCCGCAGCCGCGCGTCCAGCATCTCGACCCAGTCGTGATCGAGCGGGCAATAGTCGGCCCACGCGCTGGCGATCGGATGGATGACCAGAACGTCCACCTGGGGCGTCCCGGCGGTCAGCACCGACAGCAGCGAGGTGATGTAATCGTTCCAGAGGTGGTAGTGCGGCCACCAGGGCTGATGATAATGGAGGCTGGGCGGGAAATCCCGTTTGCGCGCCCCGCGAAGCGACAGCGCCGCCAGATGCGTGCAGAGGAAGTTGACGCCGAGAACGAACTGCCACTCGGCGATGAAACGCAGATCGTCCAGACCGACGTTCCACCCGCTGCCGCCGAACGTCTCGGCCAGAACGCGCTGCCGGCCCAACTGTGCCGCCACGCTCGCCGCCTGCTTCACCAGGACCGCGCTGCCCAGGCGGCGGCCGAGATGGTCGATGCCCGGGATATGCATGTACTCGTAGTGCGGCATGGCGGCGCCGACGAACTGAATCTGCCCGAGCAGCGTGTCCTCGCCCATCATGTGGCCGGTCAACTTCAGGTTGTGGCGGTCGCACCACTGGTACACCGGCATCGTCCACGCCAGCAGAAACAGCCGCGTGGCCGTCTCGTAGAAGTCAAAACGGGTCTTGTGGTAGTGGCCGACGGGGAAGAACAGTTCCGGCAGCCGGTCCAACAGGTCGTAGCGGCACGCGCGGCGGAAGAACCTGAGCAGGTGAGGCGACCACGGGACCCGATGCCCCGCGCCGGAGTACTGCGGCTCGTCTGTGAAGATGCCCGGAATGGCCCGCCCGAACTCGCCGCCCACCATCTCGCGGTACCGTTCGTGCGTCTGCTTGAGGAACTCCTCGGTGGCCTCGCGGTTGAAGACGTCCACGCACTCGCCCGGCCGCCAGGCGAAGTGGATCAACGCCTCATCCAGCGCCGGCGCCTTGCCGCATGCCAGCCGCGGTTCCTCCAGGCGGTGAAACGAGACGTATCGGCCCGTGGTGTCGATCTTCGTGATGAACACCGCCACCGTGTTCTCGGTCGGCTCCCAGTCGGGCGACTGAATCTCCTCGAACACGAGATACTTCTGTTGGAACGCCTCGCGGCCGGTGTAGACGCGCCCGGAGCAGGAGCCGCTCGGCCAGCAGTCCTCGTCGTACAGCCACGGCGTAACGGCCGTGTGCCGGCCTTCGTCGAGCGCCACCCGGACGGCCTCCGTCCACTCGGGTCCCAGATACGGCGTGGCGAGGCCGCGACGGGCGTGCATGAAGTAGCCGCCCAACCCCCCGCGGGCCATCTCGCGGATCTGGCGGCGGATCTCCTCGGGGTCCAACTTGTCGTTCCACGACCAGAACGTCGCTGGCCGGAGCGAGCGGTTCTTGTGCCCGGCTTCGCGGAATCGCCGCAGCAGGTCCATCACGGAACCCCCTTCATCCCGACCTCGAGCGCCGCCCGGCGGAACACGTCGCCGCGCTGCTCGTAGTTCTCGAACATGTCCCAACTGGCATACCCGGGCGCAAGGAGCACGACGTCGCCGGCCTCGGCCAGCGCCGCGGCTCGGGCGACGGCATCCTCCAGGCTCTCGGCCCGTTCGACCACGGGCCCGTCCGTGCCGATGGCCCGCTGGAGGGCGCCGGCCGTCGCGCCGATCAAAACAGCGGCCTTCGCGCGGCGGCAGATCGTCTTGACCATCGTCTGCGGGTCCGAATGTTTGTCGTAACCGCCCGCGATCAAAACGACCGGCTCCGTGAAGGCGGCCATCGCCAGGGCCGCAGCCTCCGGCGTCGTGGCCTTGCTGTCATCGACGAACAGGACGCCCGCCAGCATCCCGACGGTCTGGAGGCGATGCGGCAGCGGCTCCAGCGCCGCCACGGCCTCGGCGATCGTCTCCGGCGTCACACCGAGGAGGCGTGCGGCAGCGGCGGCGGCCAGGACGTTCCACAGGTTGTGGCTGCCCCGGAGCCTCATTCTCCCCGCCACGTCCACACGCTGCTCGTGTTGGCCGAACCGGAAGACCGCTTCAGGGCCGTCGGCGTAAACGCCTTGCGGCAGCGCCTCGCGCTTCGAGTAGAACACGACTCGGCCCCGTACGGGCCACGTGCGGACCTCGTTATCGTCGGCGTTCAGGACGGCGATGCCGTCCGGCGTCTGGAACCGCAGGATGTTCTTCTTGGCTTCGATGTAGGCGTCCATCGTTCCATGGCGGTCGAGGTGGTTGGGGGCGATGTTCGTAACGACCGCCGTCGGCGGGCTCCAGGCGATGCGGGCGACGTCCTGGAGTTGGAAACTCGACAGTTCCAGCACGACCGTTTCGTCGGGGCGGATGTCGTCGAGTTCGTCGAGCAGGCTCTTGCCGATGTTGCCTCCCACGCGCGCAGGGCCCGCTCGCGAGAGCATCTCGCCCAGAAGCGCCGTCGTCGTGCTCTTGCCGCTCGTGCCGGTCACGCCCACGATCGGCGCGGGGCACCGTTCGAGGAACAGATTCATCTCGGAGGTGATGTCCGCGCCGGCCTTCTCGGCCATGGCGAGATAGGGAGACGTCTTGGGCACGGCGGGGCTGACGGCCAGGACCTCGGCGCCCGTGAAATCGGCCGGGTCGTGCCGGCCCAGATGGAAGGTAATGGGCAGGCCCTCGAGCGCGTGGATGCTCGGGGCGAGCGCGTCGGCCCCTTTCAGGTCCGTGACGGTGACGCGCGCACCGTGTCGCGCGAGGAAGCGTGCGGCACCGACGCCGCCGCCGAACAGGCCGAGCCCCATGACCGTGACGGCCCGCCCGCGATACGGGTTCGGAGCGGTGCGCTCGGTGCGGGCCTTCGGCGGTCTGTGAGGCGCTGCCATCCGGTGAGTCCGAAAGGGGTTCGTGCGACTTGCGCGGCCGCCCCGTGTTCCGCGCGGCGCCTATCCACCGGCCGGCCGCACGGCGGGCACGACGGCCCCCCGCGCGATCATAGGCGGTGGCCGCCGGAGGCGCCGGCGCCGTGGGGTCTGTGTCAGACCGAGGCGGCGCGCAGTGCCAGTGCCTCGGCGAGATTGGCCTTGGTGTTCAGGACGGCGGCTTCGATGGCGTCTTCCCAGTTGACCTCGCCGAGGTGCTCGTACTCGGGGCGTTCCCACGCATAGATGATGCTGCGCGACGCGGTGACGATGCCACCCCATCCATCCTCGTGAAAGGCAATCGCGGCGTCGGCGGACGTGCCGCCCTGCGAGCCGACGCCGGGCACCAGCAGAAGGCTGTTCGGCATCAGTTCGCGGAGCAGTTTCGTGTCTTCCGGATAGGTTGCGGGGACGACGGCGCCGAGGAGGCTGTAGCCCGAGTCTCCGACGCATCCGGCCTGGTTGGCCCAGTCGTTGACGCGTTCGGCAACGCGTTCGAAGAGGCGTCGTCCCTCGTTGTCCTTGAAATCCTGGAAATCGGTGGCCGACGGGTTCGTCGTCCGGACGACCACGAACACGCCCTGGCCGCCCTGTTTCGCCACGTCGATGAACGGTTGCACGCCGTCGATGCCGAAGTACGGGTTGACCGTCACGGCATCGACCGTCACGGTATGCTCGTCGTCGCCTTTACCGATGAAGACCTCCTCGAGGTGTGCGGCGGCATAGGCCTCGGCGGTCGATCCGATGTCGGCCCGTTTGACGTCGCCGATGACCACCAGGTTTGCCTCGTGGGCGTAGTCGGCCACGTCGAAATAGGCGTGCATGCCGGACGGCCCGCATCGCTCGAAGCAGGCGGTCTGGAGTTTGACGCACGGCACGTGTTCGGCAACGATGTCGATGACGCTCTGGCAGAACTCCTTGGCGGCGGCCGCCTGCTCGCTGAGCCCGCCGGGCGCCTTCGAGGCGATCTCACGGATCTGTTTCGGCAGCCGCTCGTACATCGGGTCCAGGCCGACGCAAAGCGGGGCCTGTTTCTCTTCGACGGCATCGAGCATCCGGTCGGCAAAGTGCTTGGCCACGGCGCCCTCCCTCATCCACTTCAGGTTTTATATCGACATCCCAGGCGTTAGCAGCGCCCCCTGCGTAAAGGGCGAAGTCTAGGCGCGTCCGGCCGGGTATGCAAGGATATTCCCTCCGACGGACCGTCCAACCACCGTTCTCGGCAGCGCCAGGGCGATTCCGCAGCCGGAGGCGGGTTTTGCCTTGAGGCGGGCCAGGCCGCCACACCCGTTGCAGCAACGCCCGGCTTTTTTGCGATGCGATTGCCCCAAAGGGATGCTAAAGGTATGCGGGCGGCCGCGCGGCGGGCGGAATGGCTCACCCTCGCACGGCAGGACTCCGCCGCAGACACGACTGCTCGCCTCGCGGATGCGGGGCCGGAAGGAGCGGCCAATGGCAGTGAAGTCAGCGCTTCTCGGCATGATCCTGGCGGTGGCGGCAGCGCGGGCGCCGGCCGAGGAGTGGCCGGCATGGCGCGGCCCGCGCGGCGACGGAACCAGCACCGAGACGGGCGTGCCCGTCACGTGGAGCGCCGCGGCGAACATCGTCTGGAAGACGGCCGTCCCCGGCACGGGCCATTCCTCGCCCGTCGTCTGGGGCGACCGCGTGTTTGTGACGACGTGCCTGGAGAGCGAGAAGAAACGGGTGCTGCTTTGCTTCGACCGCCGGACGGGCAAGCGGCTGTGGGAGCGCGTCGTCCTGAGGGCCCGGCTGGAGAGGCTGAACCGGCTGAACTCCTATGCCTCGAGCACGCCCGCGACCGACGGCGCTCGCGTCTGGGTCGCGTTCCTCGATTTTCCGCACGTCCGCGTCGTCTGCTACGACGCCGAGGGCAACGAGGTGTGGCGGAAGACGCCCGGCGAACTCCACGCCGTGCACGGCTTCTGCAGTTCGCTCATCCCGTACAAGGATACCGTCATCCTGAACGCCGACCAGGACGCCAAACTGCCGCTGCGCGCCTACATCGTGGCTCTCGACAAGGCGACCGGCGAGGAGCGCTGGCGCATCGACCGGCCGAACCGCGTCCGCTCCTACACGCCGCCCGCCATTTTCGAGGCCGCCGGCAAGATGCAGATGGTCGTCTCCGGCTCGAAGTGCGTCGCCTCGTATGATCCCGACACGGGCAAACAGCACTGGATCATCGACGGCCCGACCGAGCAGTTCGTCGCCAGTCTGGTCTACACCGACGGGGTCTTCATGATGACGGGCGGCTTCCCGACGCTGCACATCCTGGGCATTCGGCCCGACGGCACGGGCAACGTGACCGACACGCACGTCGCGTGGCACCTGAGAGATCGCAAGATCGTCTCGTACGTGCCGTCGCCGATTGCCCGGGGCAGGTATTTTTACCTCGTCAGCGACGGGGGCGTTGCGACGTGCCTGGAGGCGAAGACGGGCAGGAAGATGTGGTCCGAGCGCCTCGGCCGCCACCACAGCGCCAGCCCCGTCCTGGCGGAGGGGCGTCTGTATTTCCTCGACGACGCGGGCGTGACGCACGTCCTGAAGGCGGAACCGACTTTTGAAGTGATCGCCAGGAACGACCTCGGCGAACCGTGCCGCGCGTCGCCCGCCGTCTCACGCGGGCAGATCGTCATCCGCGGCACGAAGAACCTGTACTGCATCGGCGCTGCCGCCAGGAGCAACTGACCGCCGGCGCAGGAGACCTCCGACCGATCAGGGCACCCCACGAAAAACTTGTATCCGCCGCCGCAGGCGCTTATTCTGACCGATGCGCGTCGCTTCGGCGCGGGTTGTATTGAGAGGTACGAACGGCCGGTGAAGGCGCGGCCCAACGGGGGCCGGCGCCGGCCATCGGCAAATGAGTCCAAGGGGAGGTGTGTCATGCGTTCGATCATCGGTTGTCTGGTAGTGCTTGGTCTGGTCTTTTCGTTCGGCGCCGCCGCCATGGCGGCCGACGAGGAAGGCTTCGAGGCAATCTTCAACGGCAAGGACCTGACCGGATGGGACGGCGACCCCCGGCTCTGGTCCGTCAAGGACGGCGTTATCCGCGGCGAGACGACCAAGGAGAACCCCGCCCGCGGCAACACGTTCTGCGTCTGGCGGGCTGGAAAACTGCGGGACTTCATCCTCAAGATCAAGTTCCGCATCGCCAACGGCAACTCCGGCATCCAGTACCGCTCCAAGGAGCACGACAAGTGGCGCATTAACGGATACCAGGCCGAGATCGAGAACAACCCCGGCAAGGTCGGATTCCTCTACCATGAAGGCGGACGCGGCTGGCTCGTCCACGTCGGCGACTTCATGATTATCGACGAGGGCGGCAAGAAGGAGGTTGTCAGCAAGGTCGCCGACGTCAAGGCCCTCAAAGAGGCCGGGTACTACAAGATGAAGGACTGGAACGAGTACATCATCATCGCCCAGGGCAACTACCTCCGCCACTACCTGAACGGTTACCCGACGATGGCGCTGATCGATAACGACAAGCCGACCGACCCCGCCGACCCGAAGGACCGCAAGGGCTCGATCCGCGAGGGGCTGCTGGCGCTGCAGATTCACGCCGGGCCGCCCATGGTCGTCGAGTTCAAGGACATCTCTGTCAGGCACCTGAAGTCGAACTACGGCAAGGCGGTGCGCCTGTTCAACGGTGAGAGCCTCGACGGATGGGTGCCATCGAGCGACAAGTGCAAGGAGACCTTCGCCGTCTCCGGCGGCGTCATCACCAACACCGGCCGGCCCGCCGGCTACCTCCGCACCACCACGGACCACGCCAACTACACGCTGCACCTGCAACTCAAGCACATCAAGGGTGGCAACAGCGGCGTCCTGCTCAGGATGGTGGGTGCCGACAAGGTGTGGCCGAAGTCCATCGAGGCCCAGGGCCAGTCCGGGTCGATGGGCGACATCTGGAACATCGACAAGGTCTCGATGAAGGTTGCCGAGGACCGCACCCGCGGTCGGCACACCCGAAAGCGGCACGAGTCGAACGAGCGGCCCATAGGCCAGTGGAACGATTACGCGATGACCCTTGACGGCGGCGACCTCGAAATCAAGGTCAACAACCTCCTGCAGAACACCGCCACCGAGGTCGAGGAGGCGGGCGGCAAGATATGCCTCCAGTCCGAGGGTTCGCCCAAGGAGTTCCGTAACATCGTTCTCGTGCCGATCGGGAAATAGGGAGGCCTTTTGCGCGGCGGGTCTCCGGACCCGCCGCGCTTCGCATGGGCCGTGGCTTGTGCAGTGCGCCCGCTCGCTTGCGCTCGCGGCTCGGATGCGCGAAGCCGGGTGGCCGGTTGCTTGCGCTCGCGGCTCGGATGCGCGAAGCCGGGTGGCCGGTTGCTTGCGCTCGC
>CAZIJC010000040.1:30092-30391 GCA_964539385.1 uncultured Anaerolineales bacterium
GGCTCGGATGAGCGAGTGTGAGCTGCAACTGGTATCCGAGCCGCGAGCGCAAGCGAGCGGTGGGCTCGACTGCGCGAGTGCGAGTCGAGACTGTATCCAAGCCACGACTGTATCCGAGCCGCGAGCGCAACGATCCGAGCCGCGAGCGCAAGCGAGCGGGGGGGCCATGAACACCGAACCCGACCGCGGCATCCCCAAGGCCTATCTCATCACCTTCACCTGTTACGGCACGTGGCTGCACGGCGATGATCGCGGCTCCGCCGACCGGCATCGGCACGCACCGGGTACACCGTACCTTG
>CAZIJC010000041.1:0-30213 GCA_964539385.1 uncultured Anaerolineales bacterium
AATCGAGGAACCCGTGGCGGTAGATCTTGTCGTCGAGGATGGCGTGGCCGAAGGCTCGCTGTTCCATGAACTCGGTGAAGACGCCGGCCTCGAAGGCCTGATGCCACTGCCTGGCCATGCCGCCGAACAGGCGCTGGCGGATCGTCCGGCCCGACCAGAACGGGATGATCTCTTCCTCGTAGACGCGGCGCACCTGGTCGCTGACCTGGAACGGCGTCCGCTCGCGGGTGGCCATAATCTCGAAGTCCTGGAGGCTGTGGCAGCACAGTTCCGGATAGGTGGGCGTGGCCTTGGGGGCCGGGCCGCGTTCGCCCACGATCAGTTCGCCCTGGCCGAGGTAGAGTGTGCGGTGCTCCATGAGATGGCGGAAGGCGAGTGCCCGTCCGACGGGGACGGAGACCTTCTCGATCTCGCCGCTCTTGTAGAACGCCGTGATGAGTTCGGCCCGCTCCGAGGAGAGGTAGGGCTTCGTCTCGACGCTCTGTGTCCGCAGCTGCCTGACTCGTTCGTTCATTCGCTAGCCGCCTGTCTTTACGGTGAGGCCGAGTGCGGCCAGTTGCTGCGCGATGGCCGCCATGCGCTCGGGCGAGGGGGCCTGGATGTCCGGGTGCACCTCGTCCCGCGCGAGCCGGGCCAGTTTGCTCCGGCCGCCCTCATTATACGGCAGAATGTCAACGTGCGTCACCCCGTCGAGCGAAGAAATCAGCCGCCCCGTGGCCGCAACGTTGGCCTCATCGTCGTTCAGCCCCGGAATGACGGGCATCCGGATGGTGATCCGCTCGCCCAGATGGGCGAGTTTCCGCAGGTTCTCCAGGATAAGCGCGTTGCCGACGCCGGTGAGTCGCTCGTGGGCGGCGGAGTCGGCGTGCTTGATGTCGCAGAGGTACAGGTCCACGCTGCCCCTGAGCGATTCGAGCACGTCCCACGGCGCGTGGCAGGTCGTGTCGACGGCCGTGTGGATGCCCTGCCGCCTGCATGCGGCCAGCAACTCGCGGAGCAGCGCCGGCTGCATCAGCGGTTCGCCGCCGGAGAAGGTGACGCCGCCGCCCGACTCGTCGTAAAAGATGATGTCCCTTTCGACCTCTGCCATGATCTCGGCGGCGCTGGCGCGGCGGCCGATGATCTCGCGCGCCCCGGTCGGGCACGCCTCGACGCACTGCCCGCACAGGACGCACCTGGCCGGGTCGTGAACCGGCCGCCCGTCCTCCCAGGCGATGGCGCCGCGGTCGCAGGCCTCGACGCAGGCGCCGCAGCGGACGCAACGGTCCCGGCGCCAGGCGTGTTCGGGCTGCGGCAGAAGGCTCTCCGGGTTGTGGCACCACGTGCAGGCCAGCGGGCAGCCCTTCAGGAAGACGGTCGTCCGAATGCCCGGCCCGTCGTGGATGGCGAACCGCTTGATGTCGAAGATGATGCCCGTCCGGCCCGCCGCTTCCTCCTTCGCGGCGCTGCCCGGAGCCGACGCCTCCGGCGACTTCCGCCCCCCGTCCGTACCCGGATTGCGTGCACCTTCCGGCATGACCGATGCGCCCCGGCCTTTCCCCAAAAGCGATGCCAGGCGGCCATTCTACACCATGCAGACGCCCTTTCAAACGTATTGCCTCCCTTGCGGCTGGAGTCGGTGCGCAGCAGTGCGAGCCGCGGCCGTAAGCGACCGCTCCCTGACGGTCGCGGCTACGAAGCGCGATGTCGAATCCGACGCCGCCCGCGAACGGCCGGGTGGCATGGCCACGCTTGCGTGGCCATGTTCGTCCCTCCGGCCGGACGTAGTGTGGGTGCGCTGCACCCACGCGGCCCATGACCCGGCCCTTGACATCACCCCGCCGCACACTCCGCGCGGTGAGCACTCCTGCCCGCCGCGCATTATTCGCCGTTCTTCGGCCCTTGCCCAAGCAACTGCCAGAGATTAAGATACGCTTATGGTAGCGTTCGCTCCGGTTGCGGAACCGCCGGCCCTTCGTCTCGCAGGCTGGCCCGAGCAAAGCCGAAGGGCAAAGGGAGATAAGGTCTATGGAAACCTGGGGACGGTACCCATGTTTTTCACTTGCATGGGGGGGGCGAATTCGCTAACCCCGAAGGGAGATGCCATGAGCAGCAACAGTCATGTTTCACGACGGATGTTTCTGGGTGCGGGTGCGGCAGCAACCGTGGGGTTGGCCACGGCAGGCGTTGGGCCAACAAAGGCCGAAAACGCCGGGGCCGGTGAGGCGAAGGCCGACACTTTTCTGGCGCCGACCTACCGATCCTATTTTGGGCATGACGTTACATCCGATGCGGTTCACGCCGGCGAAAACAGCAACTGTTCGTCCTATCCCATTTATCAGGGCACGACCAATCACGGCGCCTACACCCGCGGCAGCAACCCGACCATCAATTCGGTTGAAGTCAAGATCAAGCGGCTCGAGAGCGCTGAGTTCGGCATTGCGACGGCGTGCGGGATGGCCGCCATCAGCCAGACCCTGTTGACCGTCCTCAGGCCCGGCTCCCGAATGGTGTTGCACCGGAATGTCTACGTTGGCACAGAGATGCTGGTTGACGGGCCGTTGAACGAACTCGGTATTAGATGTGAACGAATCAATATGACCGATCTTGGGGAACTGCGAACGGCTCTGAAGAGAAAGACGGCCGTGGTCTATTTCGAGGTGCACTCGAATCCGGCCCTCGATGTTGTCGATGTCAAAAAGGCGTCGGCGCTGGCCCACGAGGCCGGCGCGATGGTCATCGTGGACAACACCTGGCTGACCCCGTACCTGATCCAACCGCTGGCACTGGGCGCGGATATTGTGCTGCACAGCGCCACGAAGTACATGATGGGTCACGGCAACGGCTTGGGGGGGATCGTCTGCGGGTCCAGGCGGCTGATGAAGCGGATCGAATCCAGCCGCGGCGTGTTCGGTGGAATCATGGCGCCGATGAACGCTTTTCTACTGCACCAGGGGCTCAAGACACTTCCGATGAGGATGGAGCGCCACTGCGCCAACGCGATGCTGGTGGCCACCTTCCTCCAATCACATCCCAAGGTGGCGAGGGTACATTACCCGGGACTGGCCGGTGACCCGGGCCATCGGGTAGCGCGCAAGCAGGTGAAGGGATTCGGCGGCATGCTCGGGTTCGAAATGAAAAAGTCTCCCGGGGTGGCACGCCACGTGAAGTTATGCCGGCCCTGGACCAGTCTGGGAGACGTGCAAACGCTCATTTCCCACTATGGGCGTCGCGCCGATTGGGGCATTCCCGACAAGTACGTTCGCATGTCCATCGGTATCGAAGATCCGGCCGATATTATTGCTGACCTGAAACAGGCATTGGATAAGTCGTAGGGATATTCCGGGGACAGGATACGGTTTTTCCTTGACAGTGATCCTGGGGACCGCTAGGCTTGGGGTATGGCACGGTTGGCGAGAGTCGTGGTTCCCGGTTACCCGCATCACATCACGCAGCAGGGCAATCGGCGGCTGCCCACGTTCTTCTGCGAAGAGGACTACGAGGCGTACCTCGCCCTCATGGCCGATGAGGACGAGGCCACGCTCCACGCGATCCGTCTGCACGGCCGGACGGGTCGGCCGCTCGGCGAGGCGGGCTTCGTGCGGCGTCTGGAGCGCCGTCTCGGCCGTCGCCTCCTCCCCGGCGCCCCCGGCCGCCCGCCCAAGAGGAGACAATAGGATACTGTCCCCGGAATACACTGTCCCCGGAATACATATGCCGGATGCTAGTGAGTACCCACAGTTTCGAGAGATGATGCAAAGCTGGCGCCGAGAGTCGGGGGGAAGGTAGAGGTTGAGGTCGTCACGGAACGAGTGCGTGGATGAGGTTCTGCGGCGGGAAGGAGAGCGCCGATGACGCGGTTTCGCTCACGTTTTTCTGGGCCGCGTTCCCTATTCTGGCCTTGTCTTGTGGCTTGCATTCATGCGGGTTGCGGGCCGCCTGAGCAGGACCCGGCGGCCTTGGCGCAAGGCCGGGAGGTCGGTGTGATAGTAGTTATTCTAGACCTCACGGAGTTTAGGGTTCTGAGATCTCGTATGCTTGTACAGACTGTGGAGCAGGAGCTTCGCGAAGGCCGGTTTAGGGGGCATTGTGTCTTGCGAGGATCTGGGGCTCGCTCTCCGGGTTGGGGCATTGCGACTGGCGTCAGTTATGAGAGCCGCTCGGCGGCTCGGGTTGATGCTTCGTGGATGTCTGAGTCAGGCGATGTCTACGGTAGGGCGGAGGGGCATCTGGTACTTGAGCCAGGCAAGGCGGTTGTGCTGGTCCCAAGCGAAGAGGCAAGACCGCGCTATGCCGTTCTGTTTGTGGCGGTAAGAGGAATGGCGTCCCACACCTATTGACCTTTGAAAGGGCTAAAGAAACAGCCTGAGCAAGCCCATTCAGCGTCAGCGACTATTGGAGTTCCGGGGACACCCATCTATGAGCAAGTCTCTGTCAGGTCCGAACCGGGTCTGAAGCGGATTGCTTTCCGCCGTCTGTTCGGTGTCGGCGCTTGGGACGCACCAGATGACGATATTCGCCCCGGCAATCATGCTGAGAGCAGGCGGCCCGGCCGACTTGGGCATTGCCTCCCCGGCGCCCCCGGCCGCCCGCCCAAGAGGAGAAAATAGGATAGTGTCCCCGGAATACTCCGTGTTTGGCCGAGCGAGACTACCGACCGAAGCGTCGCTAGAAATGGCATGAAGTTCGCCGGTTGCATTCCTTTTCTTACAGCCTGCGGCTACCGCACCTCGTCCGGCCCGATATCAGGGGCCCCGCGCAGGTAGCCGTCGTTGATGCCGGGCAGGCGGACGCCCGCGTCGATGAGCTCGTCGGCCAGGTCGATCGGCCGATGGTCCCTGGCCCGGTTGTACGGCTCGGCCCGGACGTTGTGCGTGCCGAAGCCTTCCTCGCGCGGCAAGTCCTTCAGGCGCGAATACCGCTTGCCCGCCCACTTGACCAGCGGGTCCCCGCGCGTGGCCCAGAGGCAGCAGTAATCGAACGAGCACGGGGCCGTGTGCTCGCGGTTGTCCTCGACGGCGTACTTCGTGCCGCGGAAGATCGAGTTGCGGAAATGCATGTTCCCCCACGGCCCGCACACGCTCGTGGCGTTGCGGCCGGGGTTGTCCTGCCAGAACAGCGTGTGGTACACGTACGTGACGCCGCGGGACTCGCAACTGACCTTCAGCCCGCCGACCTTGAAGTGGAGGTACCGGTCGCGGACGACCCAGCACGGCCCCACGGTCACCGGGGCCACCGACAGGCACTGAAAACAGTCGAACGCCCGGTTATCCCAGAACCGGACGTTCATGCACGAGCCCTCGGGTTCCAGGCAGTCGTCGGCCACGTGATAGAACCGGTTGTGATGGACGTCCATGTCGGCGTTGATGCGGTCGTTCTCCAGGTCGCCCCAGGTGGCCGGCGCGATGCCGTTGAAGAAGCCCTCGATGTAGTTGTCGCGGACGACGTTGCCGGCCCCGCCCGAAAGGCTCACGGCGCAGCCCTCCACGTCATGGCTCTTGCAGGCCTTCCACGGCCATTCCCAGATGGCGTTGTCGTGGAAGTGGCACCGCTCCACCAGGCACCGCCCGCTCCCCCGCCGGATACGGACGCCCGTCCGCATGCAGTCGAACCGGCACCGGCGGATCGCCACGTCGTGGCTGTCTGTGACCTCGATGCCGCGCGGGTACGGGCCGCCGCCGAAGACCTCGAAGCCGAGACCCTCCACCACCCAGTGCGCGGCGTCCTGGAACTCCAGGCCGATCGGCAGGACGCCCAGGCGCGTCTTGGTGGCGTTCGGCGTGTGCGGCGCGGCGGATGGGTCCATCCGGACATACAGCCGGCCGGCCTCCTCGTCCTGCCACCAGCCGGGCAGAAGCGGTGGCTTGGCCTCCTTCAGTTCCTCCAGCGAACCGTGATGGTAAATCCGCGTGCCGACCGGGCGGTACGCGTCCTTCGGGTGCGACAGGCTCATCGTGACGGTGCCGACGCGGCGTCTCTCGGCCAGGACGTGCAAGCCGTCGCCTTCTTCCTCCCATGCGTTGGCCGCGTGCACCCAGCCCGCCAGGTGGGCACGGGCGTGGAATCGTTTGATGAAACCGGCCCCGTCCTGCGTGATGACGTGCATCGGCAGGGCCGTCTCTTCCGGGTCCACCGCCAACAGGATGTAGGCATCCGGCCGGCCGGAGCGGGTCACCGTCACGCTCTCGCGGTAGGTGCCATTCTTCAGGTAGATCGTATCGCCGGGCTCGGCGAGGTCCGCCGCATGCTGGATGGTCGCAAACGGCTTCTCGCGCGTGCCGGGATTCGCGTCGTCCCCCTGCGGGCCGACGTAGTACGTCTTGCCGGTGCCGGTAGGAAACGTATCGGTGCGGGTCCGCACTTGAGCGGTCAGCGTGGCAGAGGCCCCGTCGGCGAGGCCGTCCGGGTCGGCCAGCGTGACGCGCACCCACAGCGGCCGGTCGGGTTCCAGGCCGAAGATGCTGCCCGCGAAGCGGCCCGTGTCCGGGAACGTCTTGGTGTGGCCGGTGCGGGCCAGGGGATGGCCTTCGCGCCGCGCCTCGCCGCCGCCCGTGCGGTACTCGAGGCGGCAGGTGGCGTCGGCGTCCGCGTCGTCCTCGTAGAAGGCGTAGACGCTGGCCGCCTGGAAGTTCGGGACCACCTCCAGCCGCAGCGGCCGAATCGTGTCGGCGCGGGGCGCCGGCGCGGCCGCCGCTCCGGCAAGCGGGACGAGCACGGCCAGCAGCATGGCGGTGGAGCGCATGGGGGACTCCTTTCGGGCGGTTCGTTCGCCCCCATGCTACCGCGTCTGCGGTGCACCGTCGACCGCGAAGTGCTCTAAACCCTGGCGGCTGGCGGGCCCAGGTCGTATAAACGAAGCGCGTGGTCGCCGGCAATACGCCCCGAGCCGCCATCGTAAGATGGCGGGTACTCACCAGGGGGCAGTGCGCCTTGCACTGCGCATGAAGATACCCGCGACCTTACGGTCGCGGCTCGGCAGCGGGCCGTTGCCGTTTGTCGTTTGCCCACCGAAGCCTTGTCCATACGGACCCGTACCGGGGCGAAGGCGGGTTACACGGATTCATGCCGTTCTCGGCGTTCTCTGCATTCAAAGCCGTTGCCGCTGGCCGTTCAATCCGAAATCCGAAATCCGAAATGGCTTCGCCCCGTTCCCTGCCGCAGGCGGGTCTTTGGCATTTGGCATTTCTCATTTGGCATTGGCTGGGCGAGCCACCGTCCGCCAACGGCACGCGCTCTCCCGGCGCGCCGGGATCGCGGCTAAAAGGGCTGTTGCCGTTTTGCCGTTCGTTCCGCATTCCGCGTTCCGCACTCCGCATTCGAACGGGCCGTTTGCCGTTCGCCGTTACCCTGATTCAGGCCGTTCTCTGCGTTCTCTCTGTGCCCTCCGCGTGCTCTGCGTTCCAGGCCGTTGTCAATCCGCCGATTGTTAGAACTCTAACTACTTTTTCGCCCTCCCCGGATTTTGTTAGAACTCTAACAACTTTTTGGCCCCTTCGCGGCCGCGCGCGCCACCTGCCATTTTGGCATAGTGACTTACGTCGATTTTGCCCTCTCAAAAACCTCTCCAAAACGGGACAAAAACGGAACAAAAACGGAACAAAACGGACACCAAAATCGCAAAAACGGAACAGAAACCAGCGCGTTTTGCCTTACCTATCTTAACATTCGACCCCCAAATCGCCCCTCACGGCCCAGAATCAAGGATCCGAGCAAAAAAAAGCGCGCATTTGGGTGTTTCGGCGAGGTGAAATGTGACGTAAGTCTTATGGAGCAGACGGCATGTCCAAGCGGGGATGCGCTATCCCGACTGGAGTTTTTCGAGGACTTCGGGGGCGACGTCGAAGTTGGAGTGCACCTTCTGGACGTCGTCGTGGTCTTCGAGGCCTTCGAGCAGCGCCAGGACCTTGCGCGCGTCGTTCTCGCCGAGTGAGATGTAATTCTGCGGCACCTGCGACACTTCGGCCCGCTCGATGGGGATGCCGGCCTCGGCGAGCGCCTTCTTGGCGGCCTCGAAGGCGTCGGGGGCGCAGAGCACCTCGAAGCCGTCGTCGGTCTGGTTGAGGTCGTCGGCGCCGCTCGCCAGGGCGACGTCCATCAATTGCTCCTCGTCGTCGAATCCGGTGACGGTGATGACGCCTTTCTGTGAGAACATCCAGGCGACGCATCCCGGCTGGCCCAGGTTGCCTCCGTGGCGTTCGAAGAGTTTGCCGACGTCGCTGGAGGTGCGGTTGCGGTTGTCGGTCATGGCGTCGGCGAGGATGGCAACGCCGCCGGGCCCGTATCCCTCGTAAACGACCTCTTCAATCTGGGTGCCGCCGTCGAGTTCGCCGGTGCCTTTCTTGATGGCCCTCTGGATGTTGGCGCTCGGCATGTTGACGGCGCGTGCCTCGTCGATGGCGTAGCGGAGTCGGAGGTTCATGTCGGGGTCGCCGCCGCCCGTCTTGGCTGCCACGGTGATGGCCTTGGCGCACTTGGAGAAGACCTTTCCGCGCCTGGCGTCGGCCGCGCCCTTCTTCCGCTTGATGGTGGACCAGTGCGAATGACCGGACATGGCGGGCTCCTAGTGCTTGGGGCTGAGGGTGGTGCCTGGCAGGTTGAGGCGCGTGTTGGATCGGCCGCCCTGCTGGTTGGTGGCGATGGGAGCGACCTCTGGTTTCGCGCCGGCATCGAGTTTCTTGAGTTTCTCGCGGACGCGTGTCAGGTCGTCGGGCCTGGCCTCGCCGCCGCGCGATTCCAGGATTTTCGCAGCCGCCTGCCAGGCCTTGGCGGCGTCGGTGCGGCGGTCGAGCCGCCAGTACGAATCGCCGAGGTGGTCCCAGAGAACGGGGTCGAGTTCGGGCGCCAGGCGTGTGGCCTGCTCGATCATTTTGACGGCGTCCTGGAAACGCCCCTGCTTGTACATGACCCAGCCAAGGCTGTCGAGGTAGGCAGCGCTCTTGGGATCGACCGCGAGGGCCTGTCGGATCATGGCCTCTGCCTGCGACAACTTCACGCCGCGCTCGGCCCACAGGTACCCGAGATCGTTTTTCGACGGTGCATGGTCGGGCTTCGTCTGCAGGATGCGCTCGAGTTCCTGTTCGGCGACGGCGGTGTCGCCCATCTCGGTGTAAAGGCCCGCGAGCAGGTACCGCCAGCCGATGTTCTCGGGCTGAGCGGCGAGCAGTGCCCGGACCTCTTTGACCGCGTCTTCATGCCGCCTCTGGCCGGCAAGGGCGTAAGCCATCAGCAGCCGCATGTTGTGTTCCCGGGGAAAGGTGGCGAGGATGTCGCGGGCCAGTGTCACGGTGTCGTCGTATCGCTTCTGGCGGAAGCGGATCTCGGCCAAGAGGACCTTCGGGTTGAGGGCCTTGGGATCCACGACCTGTGCCATGAGGACGGCATCCTCGGCGGCGGCCAGGTCGCCCTGTGCGAGATGGAGGTCGCCGAGTTGACATCGTGCCTGGACGTCCTTCGGGAACATCTTCAGGAGTTCTGTGAGTTCCTTCTCGGCCTCCTGGAACCGGCCTTTCTTGGCGAGTGCCCCTGCCAGCAGGTACCGGGTGTGTTTGTCGGCGGATGCGCCGCGGCGTGCGAGGCGGTACTCGGCGAGCGCTTCGTCGATCCGGCCGAGGTGTTCGAGGATCATACCCATCTTGCGGCGAAAGATGGGCAGGTTGAGCCCGGCCGAAACCGCAGCCTTGTAAACGTCCAGCGCCGGCTCGTGGCGCTTGGCCCGAATCAGCAGGTCGGCCTTGCGGGAATACGCGATAGCCGCCTTAGGCTGCCGGGCGATGGCCTTGTCGTAGAGGGTGACGGCCTCGGCCGGCCGCTTGACGCTCTCGGCCAGCATGCCGACCAGGACGAACGGCCCGTAGTGGGACACGTCGTCGGCCACAAGGCGTCGGGCCTGGAGGTAGACCTGCTCGCGGTTCTTGAGGCCGTCGATGAGGCGTGCGGCCCGGATGAGGACGGTGGACTCGGCCACCTCGCCGACCATGGTGGCGCCGAGTGCTTCGAGTGCATCGAGTGGCCGGCCGGCCTCGATGTGGATTTCGGCCAGTTTCAACGCCGCCGCCACGCTCGTGCCGCTTGATTCCGCCGACGGGGAACTGAGTTCGCGATACAGTGCGGTCGCCTCGTCTTCGCGGCCGACGGACTCGTAAGCGGCGGCCAGTTGCATGGCGAGGAATCGATTGTCGGGGCGCTGCTTGTGGTAGCGTTGGAGTTCGCCGATGACGTCGTCGGCCTTGCCCTCGGCCTTGTAGGCCTCCGCCAGCCGCTGGTACCCCCCGGCGCCGCGGGGATCGCTGTCGATGACCTTGCGGGCCCACTCGCGTGCGGCGGCAAAGTCGCGCTTCTTGAGGTAGGCCGAGCACATGAGGCCCAAGAGGTCCTTGTTGCCTGGTCGTGCGGCGATGGCCTCGCGCAGGACGACGATGGCCTCGTCGTTCTTGTCGCGATCCAACAGCAGGCGTGCGAGCCGTTGTTTGAGTTTCACCTGGCTGCGGTAAACCAGGTACAGTTCCGGGTACCGCTGGAAGAAACTCTTGGGCGTGGCCACCATCTCCAACAGCGACCTGTAGGCGGCGATGGCCCCCTCGATGTCGGCCAGGTTGTGCCGCGCCCGCGCCAGGTGGTACGTCCCGAGGATGTGGTAGGGAGACTCCTTCTTGGCAGCGGCCGTCAGACGGTTGAGCAGGTCGGTGGCAATCGGGAGTTCGCCCTGGCTGATGGCGATGCGGGCGCGGAAATAGAGCGTCGGCGGATCCGACGGCGCCAACTCAAGCGCCTTGTCCAGCGACTTGACCGCCGCGCTGACGTTTCCGGCATCGTACTGCGTCAGTCCGAGGTTCATCCAGATGCGAGCCACGTTCGGCCGGAGCCCGGCCGCCTGCCGGAACTCCTCGGCCGCCAGGACGGTTTCCTGCCTGCCCATCAGAAGACAGCCGCGCACGTAATGGCGCAGCGCCTGACCCAGCGGGTCGGGGCCGGGCGGTTCAAGCGGTTTGGGCGGCGGAAGGCAGGCGCGCGGCAAGGGCTTCGGGGCGGGCGCCTCGGCCGCTGCGGCGCGCACGGGACCGCCGCAGGCCGCCGCTATCGCGGCCAGCGCCACTGCCAGCGCCATTGTCGGTCGTGCCTTGCTGCGCATAACAACTCCCGCGCGAGTCCTCCCTGCGGCCCTCTCAGACGTGCACGCCGAAGTACGTCAGTGAATGACCTTGTTGAGGGGGTATACAATAATACCCGATGCGCCGGCCTTTTTCAACTTGGGCACGAGTTCGCGCTCCCTGGCGGCGGGCAGAATGACCTCGAAGGCCAACCAGCCCTCCTGCTCTTCCTTCTCGGCCAGCAGGCTGACGGTCGGACTGTGCTCGGCCGGGAGCATCGCCATGATCTTGTTCTCCAGTTTTATGGGAACATTCATCTTCAGGCCGACCATCTCCTTGGCGTCGATGGCGCCCTGAAGGAGGAGGCCCAAGTTCTCGATCTTGTCGCGCCTCCAGCGGTCTTGCCAACTGTTGCGGTTGGCGATGAACTGCGTGTTGGAGTGCATGACGGTGGCGACCTCGCGGAGGCGATTCGCCTTGAGCGTCGAGCCGGTTTCCGTGACATCCACAATGGCGCTGACGCCGGGGAAGCGGGCCTTGATCTCCGTCGAGCCCCAGGAGTACTCGACCTTGACGGCGACGCCGCGCTTCTTGAAGAACCGTTTCGTCACCTTCACGAGTTCTGTGACGACGAGCCCTCCGTCCAGTTGCTCGATCCTGCGTACGTTGCTCTCCTCGGGCACAGCCAGCACCCACCGGACAGGAACCATGCGCGCTTTGGCATAGAGGAGGTCCCGCACCACGCAGACCTGTGACTTGCATGCGTTCTCGGCGATCCAGTCCTTGCCGGTCAGGCCCGCGTCCAGAACGCCGTCTTTGACGAAGATGCTCATCTCCTGGGCGCGGAACATGAGCACCTCGACCTCAGGATCGGCCGTCTTTCGGATGTCGGAGCGTTCGGAATCTTCGACCTCATAGCCTGCGCGTGCCATCAGGTCGAGGGTGGCCTTTTCGAGACTTCCCTTGGGCAGGCCGAGTTTCAGGATGTTCGTTGGCTTTCTCATGCGCCGTTCCTTCAGGACCTTATCGGCTATTTCTTGCGCCCGGCTCGCCCGGGTTTCCTGGCGGCATCGCGCTTGCGTCCGGGCGCGGTTTTGCTCTTTGGTTTGGCCTTTTTCGCAGCGGCCTTCGTCTTCGCCTTCTTTGCGGCCACCTTTTTCTTCGCGGGCTTCTTCGCTTTGCGTTTTGCGGCCGGCGGTTTCTTTGCCTTCTTTCGGGCTTTGCGTTTTCTCGGGCGCAGCACCGACGGACACGTCCTTCTCAAGGGGCACTTGCCGCACAGCGGCGTGCCGACCACGCACAACTGCTCGGCGAGGTGCTTGATAAGCCGGTGCAGTTCGAAGGCGCGGTTCGACTTGACGGCGCGTTCCAGCAGCCCCTGCATGTCGGCCTCGGGCTGGGCGGCCGGATCGACGATGGCCAGCCGCCCCAACACGCGGGCCACGTCGTTATCGACCGGGAAGGTGTGGGCGCCGATGCAATCGCGGGCGATGGTGGCGGCCACGAACGGACGGACCTCCTCCAGTTTCTCGAAGTCCGCCCGCGTCTCGACCTTGCCCATCGTTTCCAGAAAATCCCAGACCATGCTGTTGTGCTGCTTGAACACCTGGTCCAGCAGGCGCGGGATGACGCGTGCTTTGTACCCGCCCCGCGGGAAGGTCGCGCCGAGGACCTCGCGAATCTCGCGAGGCCGGCTCACCCTCAGATCGTTCCAATCGATGAAGTGTCGGCGGAGCCGCTCCACGGCCTTCTCGACGGCATCGCCCGTCGCTTCTTCGGCGAGGATCGTTCGGACCGCGTGCTCGACCGGATGCGTGACAGGGGCGCGCGGCTCATCGCCGTAGCGGCGCCGCAGCGCCAGCCGGATGCGCTCGAGGCGTTTGACCTTGTCGGTGAACGTAGGCATTGTCCGTTCTCCCGGACCCTCTCTACGGACTGTCTTCGGGCAGTTCGGCCGGCGCCTGCGCCGGCTCATCCTGAAGTTCGGCATCGGGGCTCTCGACGCCTCGCCGGATGCGGTCGGCGCGGGCGGCTTCATCCTCGGCCCGGGCCTTGGCGATCAAGGCGCTCAAGGAGACGCTCCGCTTGACCGAGTCGTCCAGATGAAACCGCAGCACCGGGCAGAACTTCATCGCCAGGGCATCCGCCACGCGCTGCTGCACGTGGCCGCGAGAGTGCCGGATGGCCCGCAGGCACGCCTTCTGTTGCTTCGGGTCGGCCATGACGGAGACTCGGACATCGGCCACCCGCATGTCGGCCGAAACGTCCACGCCCGTGACGGTCACGAAGGTCATGCGCGGGTCGTTCAGTTCGGTCACGAGGGCCTGGCTGACGACCTCGCGGATAAGGCTGGCGACGCGTCGCCCGCGTCGCCCTGGCTGTTTGCAATGGCCTCGTCTCATCCGTCGAGTTCTAACCTAAAGCAACTCTGTTTCGTACTGGACGAGTTCGGCGCCGCCGGTACGCCGGACCAGATCGACCACCTTCGCCATCACCTTATCGGCGAAGGCCGCTTCGTTGGTCACGATCGCGGCGCCCAGGACCGCACTCTGGCGGCGGTCGAGCGCGTCGATCTCGCTGACCGAAACGTTGAACTCGTTGCGGATACGCTCGCGGAGGCTCTTGACGACGCGGCGTTTGTCCTTCAGGGAGGTCGCCTCGCGGATCGCCAGCCGCATCTTCAGAACGCCGACCACCATCACCGGTCTCCGTCCGCTATCTCACACTCGCGGCTACTGCGAGCATCGCCAGGCGTGGCTTTCTACAGCGTCCGGGCCACGGAGACCACCTCGAACGCCTCAATCCGGTCGCCCACTTTGATGTCATCGTAACCGGCGACACGAATGCCGCACTCCTGCCCGGCGCGGGCCTCGCGGACGTCGTCCTTGAACCGTTTCAGCGACTCGATCCGGCCGCTGTAGATGACCAACCCGTCGCGGATGATGCGCAGGTTGGCGTTTCGGTTGATGATGCCGTCGGTCATGCGGCAGCCGGCGATGGTTCCGACGCGGCTGATTTTGAACGTCTGAAGCACTTCGCACTCGCCCAGGCTTCGCTCCTCATCGAGGGGCGCAAGCAGCCCCTCGAGCCCTTTGCGGACGTCGTCGGTCACGTTGTAGATAACGCTGTAGCGGCGGATGTCCACGCCGCGAGCCTCTGCCATGCGGCGGGTCGCCTGGTCCGGCACCGCGTTGAAGGCGATGACGATGGCGTTGGATGCGTCGGCCAGAAGCACGTCGCTCTCGTTCACCCCGCCGACGGTCGCGTGAATCACTCGGACGCGGACCTCCGGATGCTCGATCTTCTCGAGGTTCTCACGGATGGCCTGGACGGAGCCCTGGACGTCGGCCTTGATGATGACGGGCAGTTCCTTGATCTCGTCGGTGGTCATCTGTTCGAAGACGGCCTCGAGGGTTCGCGGGCGGCGTCGCTCGGCCAGCACGGTCTCCCGCCGACTGCGTTGCCGGTCCCCGGCCAGTTGCTTGGCCAACGAGAGTTCGTCCAGGACGTAGAACCGGTCACCGGCCTCGGGGACAGCGGAGAGCCCCGCCACGCGGACCGGCACCGTGGGGCCGGCTCTTCGCATCCGTTTGCGGTTCTCGTCGGTCATCGCGCGGATCTTGCCGTAAGCCGATCCTGCCAGGACGGCGTTGCCGGCCTCGAGCGTCCCGCTGTGGACGAGCAGGGTGGCCATCGGCCCGAAGCCCTCGGCCAGTTCCGCCTCGATCACGGTACCGAATGCGGGTCGGTCGGGATTGGCCTTCAGTTCGATCATCTCGGCCTCGAGCAGTAGCGCCTCGAGCAACTGATCGACGTTCTGTCCGGTGGTGGCCGACGTTTCGACACAGATCGTCTGGCCGCCCCATTCTTCCGTCAGCAGTTCGTACTGAGTCAGTTGCTGTTTGACCCGGTCGGGGTTGGCCTGCGGGAGGTCGCACTTGTTGATGGCCACGACGATAGGCACGCCGGCGGCTTTCGCGTGGTTGATGGCCTCCTCGGTCTGCGGCATGACGCCGTCGTCGGCGGCGATGACGAGGACCGCGACGTCGGTCACCCTGGCGCCGCGGGCCCGCATGGCGGTGAACGCCTCGTGGCCGGGCGTGTCGAGGAACGTGATCCAGCGCTGGCCCACGTGGACGCGGTACGCACCGATGTGCTGCGTGATGCCGCCCGCCTCGCCCTCCACGATGCGCGATTTGCGGATGTAGTCCATCAGCGACGTCTTGCCGTGGTCCACGTGCCCGAGGAACGTGACGATGGGCGATCGCGGCTGGAGTGCCTCGGCCGGGTCCTCGCGCTGCTCGATCTCCCGGATGACGTCTGCCAGGCCCCGCTCCCGGCGGACCTCCAGTTCGATGTTGCGGCTCACAGCGACGTCGAGCACCTGCTCGTCGGTGAGCGTATCGTTGATGGTCGCCATGACGCCCTGCACCATGAGGTGCTTGATGATGTCGCCGGCCCTGATACCGAGGGTGGCCGAGAGGCCCTTGACGGTGATGGGCGTTTCGACGACGGCCTTCTTCGGCCCTTCAGGGACGTGCGGCCTCGGCGCCGCGCGCGACGGTCGGGCCGTAAGGGGCCTGCCGCCGCGGCCGATGCGGACGCGTTCGCTCGAGAGGGCCGAGGCGGCGCCGGCGCCGGCGCCCATGGCAGCGATGTCCTCGCCCTCTTCGCGTTTGCGGATCCGTTCGCGCCGGCGGAACGCCTGTGCCCGCTTCAGGCCCTCGGTCTCGGGTTCGGGAGCGTGCTTGCCCCGTCGTCGTCCGCGGCGAGCCCCCGGAGCGGCTTCCTTGGCGGGGGCCGCCACGCCCTCATCGGCACGGGCGGCAGCCGGTCTGGCCCTGGGTTTCGTCGGCCGCGCCGGCGGTTTCCCTTTCTTGGGCGGGCCGACGCCGATCGCCTGGGGATGCGGTTTGGGCGGCGCGGCCGGCTCGGCCACCTTCTGCGGATGGCGCAGCGGCTTGCGCGCGAGTTTCGGTCCCGGCGTCCTGCGGGGCAGGCGTCTGCGCTCGCGTCTCTCGGCAGGAGGCGCGGGTGCCTCCGCCGCGGGCGCCTCCGCCGCGGGCGCCTCGGCGGTCGGTGCGGCCGCGGGCGCTTCCACAGGTGTCTGGGCAGCGGGCTGCTCTTCGACGGCGGCGGGCTCGTCCATACGGACCCGTACCGGGGCGGCCTCGGCTACAGGGGCCTCCTCGAGGGCGGCAGGCGCTTCGGCTTCGACAACCTGGGGCGCGGCCTGGGGCTTACGGGCCGGTGGTTTGCGGCGGCTGGGCAGTTTCAGCCCCTCCGCCTTGGGCTTCCTGCGTCCGCGGCTGGGCAGCGCGATGACCCGTTTGCGTGCCTCTTCGAGTTGCTCTTCGGGCGTGAGTTCGGGCTCAGGCGGCTCAGGGGGTTCGGCCACCGCGATGGCGGGGGGGCCGGGCTCGGGCGGCGGCTCGGGCTCCGGTTCCTCCACCTGGTCACCGAGAAGCGCGGCGAGGCGGCGGCGGATCAGGTCGGCCTCGTCTTCGTCGATCGTGCTGGAATGCGACTTGACCTCGAGGCCCGCCTCGCGGCAGATCTCGATGACCTCCTTGTTCGGCATGTCGAACTCGCGGGAGAGTTCGTAGATGCGTACCGACACCGCTTACCTCCCTGAACGGCTACGCTTCGGGCGTCGCGTCCGGCTCCCGGTCGTCGCCTGCGCCGGCGTCGTGGGGTTCTTCGACGGACTCCACGGCTCCCGGCTCTGCGGCCGCCTCCTGCTCGTCCTCGGCCGGTTCCGCCTCGGTTTCCTCGAGTTCGGCCCCCTCGGGCTCCACGTCATCGGAGACCTGTGCGTCGGTCTGCGTGTCCTCGGATTCAGGTTCCTCGGCCGGCGTCTCCTGGTCAGCGTCTTGTTCGTCCGGGGCCTGTTCGTCGCCGCCTTCTTCGGTCGGCGTCTCTGCGTCAGCGTCTTCTTGGGCCGGCGCCTCCTCATCGCCGCCTTCCTCGGCGGCGGCGGCCTCTTCGGCTTCGCGCTGGGCCGCCTGGGCCTCGAGTTCCGCGACGCGCTCGGCCACCTGGGCGATAATCTCCTGGGCCTGCTCCCCATCGACGCCTGCCAGACGCGAGAGCGTCTCGGGGTCCACCTCGACCACGTCGGCGAGGCTGATGTATCCGGCGGCCATGAGTTCATTGATCAGGTCCGGAGTGACCGCTTCGATGTCGGCCATCTGTTCCATGGCCGTGGCCCGTTGCTCGTCGTACTCGGTCGGTGTCATAATATCGATGTTCCAGCCGCTCAATCGCGCTGCCAGCCGCACGTTCTGGCCCCTCTTGCCGATGGCCAGACTCAACTGGTCCTCGGACACGAGGACGGTTGCCCGGTTGATGTCGCGGTTCAGGAGGATCTCCTTGACCTCCGCCGGCTTCAGGCCGTTGGCAATGAAGACCTGGGGCGACTCGTTGAACCGGACGATGTCGATCTTCTCGCCGGCCACCTCTTCGACGATGTTCTTGATGCGGCTGCCGCGAATGCCGACACACGCCCCGACGGCATCCACGCGGCTGTCCACGCTGGAGACGGCCACCTTTGTCCGGTGCCCGGCCTCCCGGGCGATGGTCTCGATCCGGATAACGCGGTCGGCCACTTCCGGCACCTCGAGTTCGAACAGGCGGATAATCAGTTCCGGGTGGACGCGCGAGAGGACGATCTTGACGCCCGCGCCGGCCTCGCGGACCTCGATGATAAGAGCCCGGATGCGGTCGCCGACGTGGAGCGTCTCGCCGGGAATCTGTTCGCTTCGCGGGAGGAACCCCTCGCCGCGGCCCAGATTGACGATGCCGTTGCCGCGGTCGACCCGGGTGATCTGGCCCGAGACGATCGTGCCGACCTGGTCGCCGTAGTCTGCCATGAGGCTGGCCCGTTCGGCGTCGCGGATCGTCTGGATGATGACCTGCTTGGCGGCCTGGGCGGCGATACGGCCGAGGATGGCCGGGTCGAGGGCCTGGTCGTTCAGCGTAGCCGTGATGTTGCCCGTCTCGCGGTCGATCGAGACTACGGCCTCTTCGGCGGTGTGGAAGTGCTTCTTGGCGGCCGAGGCCAGCGCAGCCTCGATGCCCTGGAACACCACCTCGGCGTCGATATTCTTCTCGCGTCGAATCGTGTCCACGATCCGGATCAGTTCGGCACCGTTCATTCGCGCCCGTTGCTCCTCGTGTGTGTCGGTTTGCCGCTCGTTCGGCTCCCACGTCGCCCCATCCGGCCGCTGAAGCAAAAAAGTGGGACCACGACCAGACCCCACTTCGACCGCCGCCCGCCCTCCGGCGGGGGCCGGCCCGCACCTCGCCTCGAATTACCCGGCGTGTGCTACATGCGCAGGCTCCAAACTGACGTTGTCGCCCGTCTGGTCGTCAAACAAATGAATCCGGCCCACGTTCAGGTGCGCCTCCAGCGGTTCGTCCACCGTCACCTTGACGTGGGCATCCAGTTTACACACCATGGGGACGCCGGCCGGTCCGCTCACGTGAACGATCTGCTCGTCGCCGAGCGGTTCGACGACGCGCACCTTAGTCGGCACGACGTTCTGGGTGCCGGCGAACTTGCCGGCGCCCTGGACGCCGATATCCTCCGGCCTGACGCCCAACGTCACGTTCCTGCCGACGTAGTCCTTCACGCAGTCGCCGATCTGGCGCGGCAGAAGGACCCTCGCGGAGTCCACCTGCAAGTACGTGCTGCCGTCCTGCGCGACGATCTGGCCGGCCAGGAAGTTCATGGCCGGCGTTCCGAGGAAGCCTGCCACGAAGCGATTGACGGGGTAATCGTAGACCTCCAACGGTGGCGCGACCTGCTGAATCTCGCCCTCGTTCATGACGACGACGCGGTCGCCGAGGGTCATGGCCTCGGCTTGGTCGTGCGTGACGTAGATGACGGTGGTCTGGAGCCGATGGTGCAGGCTCTTGAGTTCGGCCCTCATTTCGACGCGGAGTTTGGCGTCGAGGTTCGAGAGCGGTTCGTCGAACAGAAACGCCTGGGGCTGGCGGACGATGGCCCGGCCGACCGCCACACGCTGCCTCTGCCCGCCCGAGAGGGCCTTGGGTTTGCGGCCCATCAGGTTCTCGATGCCGAGGGTTCCGGCGGCGTCTCTTACGCGCCGGTCAATCTCATCCTTCGCAAACCGCCGCAACTTCAGGCCGAACGCCATGTTCTTGTAAACCGTCATGTGCGGGTACAGGGCGTAGTTCTGGAAGACCATGGCGATGTCGCGGTCCTTCGGCGGGACGTCGTTGACCACCCGGTCGCCGATGCGGATGACGCCCTCGGTGGCCTCTTCGAGGCCGGCCACCATCCGCAGCGTCGTCGATTTGCCGCATCCCGACGGCCCCACGAGGACGATGAACTCCTGGTTGCGGATGTCGAGCGTGAAGTCCTTGACGGCCACGGTTCCGCCCGGGAACACTTTGGTCACGTCTTCCAGGGACACGCCTGCCATGGCAGACTCCGTCGCCAAAAAATTCCCGCTTCGTGCGGGAACGGTTCTAAATGTACCGCCCCCACGCCCGGCCGTCAACTACTTTTTCCCGTCTCGTCCAGACGGATCCGGTACGGCCCGCCCGTTGGGCTTTACGGCCAGGAACCCGTATGGGCCCGTACCGGGTCGGCCGGTACTCATCGTCTAACGCGTTGCCGAAAAAGACGTTACAGACGATATGGGGCGGAGTGGCTACGCCTCCTCAGCCGGTTTTTCCTCGTCGGCGTCTTCGGCCGGTTCGACAGCGTCGGGCTCCTGGGCCTCTTCGGCCGGTTCGGCGTCGCCGTCGGCTTCCGGTTTGCCGGCGTCCTCGGCCGGGGGCGCCTCGTCGGCCTCCTCTTCGACGCGTTCGATGCGAACGGCGTCGCCCTCCCGGACCTGCCGAAAGACCTTGATGTCGCCCTCACAGCGGCCGATCGGGTTGACGGGGCTGGCGGCCCTGGGCTCGTCGCCCTTGGAGGCGGGTGTCCTGCCGAAGAAGATGCAGAAGGCGCTGCCTGTCGGCCAGTAGCCGACCTCGCCAACCTCCATGCGGTCGCGGGCCTCCAGACCCAGGTCGCACTGCACGGGGATGCTGAAGTAAATCTCCTGCCCCCACGTGTTGACGGTGCTGTCGATGGGCAGGGCGTCCCAGATCCGCTCCGCCGTCGCCGAATCGTCCAGCGTGGCGAGCATCTCGGTCTTCTCTGTGGCGATACGTATTTCGTGCATAAACCTCTCTCTTCACGGTCCGCGAACGGTCCACGGTACGCGCCGGTGGCAAGCGATGCAAGCAAAAAGCCGCCACAAGGCGACACGGACCGGATAAGCCCGCCCGCGGCAGGCGAATCCGGTCCGTCTCCGCAGTGCCGCCTGCGCCCGGCGGCCCGTCCAGAAAAGCGCCGGTGGCGCCGGCTATCCTTCTCTCTGCTTCTTCTTAATGACAACGTAAACGACGATTAGGGCTACAAGCAAGATGCCCAGGATGATGTAGTACCACATGCGAGGTCTCCTTACGCCTGGCAGTCATTCGCTACGGCCGTGAGCCGCCTTCCGCACTGCTGGCCCACAATAGTGCCTGTTGCGCCCGAGTCAAGCACTATTTGGCGTTTTCCGGGGGCGCCGAGGCGCCTTGCAGTTCGGCGAGGCGGGCCTCGACTTTGGCGCGGGCCTCGTCTTTGAGGCGCAGGCGCGCCTCGGGCATCAGGCCATCGAGCCGCAGGACCTGCCGGTAAGCCTCAAGAGCGGCGGCGTTCTCGCCCAGACTATCGATCACCTCGGCCAGACGCAGACACGTCGGGATGTGCGTCGGATATAGCCGCGCGGCTTCCTGGAGGCAAGCCCGCGCTGCGGCCAGGGCGTTCGGGTCTCGCTCGGCCCCCTTCGGGGCAAGATAGCACGTCGCCAGCGCCAGGTAAGCCCGCCGCAGACGCGGATGCCGCGCGAGCGCGTCGCGGTATCCCTGAATCGCGCGTTCGAGATGGACGGCGGCGGCGGCTCCTTCGACCGCCCCGGCTTCCCGCCTCCATGCCCGCGCGCGGAGCAGGGCCGGTTCCCAGGCCAGCGGGTTGGCTTCGGCCGCAGCACGCAGCGGTTCGTCGCCTTCGAACGCTGCCCGATCCCATCCGGCGATCTTCAGCAGCGCCAACTCCCTACCCACCGGCAGGATCAGTTGCCGGACATACAAGAAGCACACCGCCATGGCCGACGCCATGAGTACGAATCGGGCAGGCGCGCGAAGCGAGAACCCGGGCAGGCCGGCGTCGGGTACGGCGGGGGGCGCGCCGGCCTCGGGTGCGGCGGGAGATGCCCCGTCGCTCCCGCGGCGGGCTCGAACGGCACGACGGGCTCGAACGGCGCGAAGGGGGCGAACAGACACGCCGAGCGCGACGAGCATCGCCCAGGCCGCCGGCGGCTCCAGAATGGCCGTGCCGATCTGTTCCTGGAGCGCCAGCGCCAGCACCGCCACGACACACGCGGTACGCAGGCTCCGAAGCGGTCGGCCCGACGCTTCCAGCCGCGACGGCTCTTCACCTGCGCCGAGTCCGATGACCATCGCCATGACCGCCGTTGCCGCAATGCCCCAGTACCATCCCATGGCGAAGAAGTAGATCGCCACCGGCGCCGCGACTATTATGACCGGCACAAGAAGCACAAGTAGCGGCTCGCCGGGCGGGACCGCTCGCTCGCGCTCGCGGCTCGGCGCGGGGTCGCGGCTCGGATTCTCGCGTAGCCACGCCCGGACCGTTCCAACGGCCAGCAGCACCAGCGCCGTCACCCCCGCCAGGCCCAACTTGCTCCACGTCGAAAGGAGCATGTTGTGCGGGTCGTTCACCTCCTCGGGCGCCCAGGCGACTTTGTGCTCGACGTAATGGTGCCTGAAGTTCTCGAGGCCGACGCCGGTCTCCCAGTGCCGGCGGAGGATCTTGAGCGTGGCCCACCAGTAATCGAGCCGATACCGGAGCGTCTTCACCGCCCCTGCCACCGCCGGATGGTCCACCTGGGTCGCGGCCGCCAGGCCGACCGCCGCGATGACCAGCGGCAGAAGATAAAGGGCGATCCGCGTGCGTCGGCGCCGCACCCACCACGCCACGGCCAGCCAATAGAGGCCGACCCCGACGGCCGCCACTGCCGCGCGGCTGTGCGTCATGACGATGCCGCACGCGCATGCGGCCGCCGCCGCGCCCATCACGGCCGCAAGGCCCCGCGCCCCGCGCGACCCGGCCTCGGACCACTTCTCCCGCACAAGCCCCACCGCCACGAAGAAGCCCAGCGTCAGCATCGCCGCCAACACGTTCGGGTGCCCCATCGAGGCCTGAGCGCCGCCGAAGAACCGGTCGGCGAACGCCTGCTCCTGGTAACCGCCGGGCTCGATGCCGTAACGGGCAAGGATCGCCTCGCGGTGTACCTGGAAGATCTCCCACACCCTCGGCAGACCGATCGTCGCCTGGTGGATGGCGACTGCGGCCGACACCAGCGCCGTGGCCACCAGCACCGACAGCAGGAACCGGCGCTCGGCGTCCGTCCGGATGGCCTGGACCAGGGCGAACGCCCCGACCCACAGCCCGGTCATCTCGGCCGCACGGACCAGCGCCGACGATTTGTCCGACGCCACGGCGCTCGAGACGGCCGCGCCGAGAACGAACAGTCCCGCGGGGACGACCAGCCAGGCTGCGGGCAGCGTTACCCGGCGCTCGGCCACCCACGACGCCGCCACGAGAACCGGCATCAGCCACAACCCCAGGCCGATGACGAGGACGACGAGCGGCCCCGGCATATCCGGCACGCCGAGAAACGACGCATTCGTCGAAAACCGGGGAAGGACCGCGAGCATGGCGGCCCCGATGACGATCACCGCCCGGCGGAGCCACCGGGCCGTGCTCTGGCCGGAAGGAGCGCCCAGGGTCATGACGGCTCCTCCGCATGCGGCGGGGCCGTCGTCCGCGTCCGCCGCCGCGCCAGCAGAACCGTCGCAAGCGTCAAGGCGACGAGGCAGCACGCCGCAGCCGGCAGCCGGTCGTCGGCCGAATACAGCATCAGCGAGGCCACGCCCGTCGCGGCGGTCAGGCCGGCGGCCACAAAGACGACGGTGCGCGGGCCGGCGCCACGCGCCAGCATCCGGTGCCCCAGGTGACTGGTCGCATCGCCCTGAAGAGGGCTCTGCCGCCGCCGGATGCGCCCGACCGTCACGCACATCATGTCAAACAGGGGGATGGCCAGGATTACAACGGGTACGAGAACCACAAGGGGCGTTGGTCCCATGCCGGGGAAATGGTACTGGCACGCCATCGTGATCGCCGCCATTAGATAGCCAACCAGACTGCTGCCGGCGTCGCCCATAAAAAGCCGGGCGGGCGGGAAGTTGTGGACGAGAAACCCCGCGAGCGCCCCGGCCGTTGCCGCCGCCGCAAGCGGGGCGAAGTGGCAGCCGGGATACTCGAGGGGAAGCGCGCCGATGAAAACGATCTGCCCGATGGCCAGCGCGGCCATCGCGATCATGCCCACCGCCGCCGCCAGACCGTCCGCATGGTCGAGCATGTTGTAGGCGTTCACGACTGCGAGAATCCAGATGATGCTCAGGACCTCGGGCAGTCCGGGCGCGGCCATCCACGCCGTGGCCTTGATGCCAAGACCCAGAACCACAACCGCGGCCGCCAAGACTTGCAGCAGTAACTTGGCCGTTGCTCGAAGCGCGTAGCTGTCATCCAGCAGCCCGATGATGAAGAAGATAATGGCGCCGACACCCAGGCGCAGAAAGAGAGGCGGATCGAAGTTGAAGGGCCCGTCGGCCACCTCGAAAGATAGCCCCGCGACAGGAAGACCGACGGCCAAGGCGAGAAAGATGGCCATGCCTCCGCCGTAGGGCCGGACCTCGGCGTGAAGTCGGTCAGCGCGGACAGGGGCCACCAGATTCGCCCCAAGCGCCACGCGCCGAGCCAAGGGCGTGAGCGCAAGCGACAGGACCGCGGCCGGCAGGAAATACCACCAGAACGTGAGCAGGTCCAGGCTACTCATGTCGGCTCTCCCCGCGCCTGGTCGGCGTCGCGCGGCAGGGCCGCCCACTGCTCCATCAGCCGCTCGCGGATGCGCGTGAAGAACTCGTGGTACGCCGGCGTCCGGTAATCCGGGTACGTCCACTCCAACTGTTTCCACGTCCCGTGCCGGAACAGGAGCGTGACCTCGCCGTAGATGCCGTCATCGAGATAGATGCGGTGCGAGTAGTCCTTGGTGCTCGCCAGGACGAGTTTCGAGGGAGCGATGTAACCGGGGTCGAGGTTCATCGGCCGGGCGACCGGCCACTCGCCGTCGGCCGCCATGCGGGCCTCAACCTCGCCCGTCAGCCGTTTGACGCCCGCCAACTCGCCCGGGGCGATGAGACGGTCGAACGAGACGAAGTACCGGACCAGCGGCTGGCCCATCTCATCGCGGTAGTACTCGGTGAACTCGTGGGCGAACAGGTCGCTCCGCAAATCCACCGGGCCGAGCGCATCGGCCAGGCACGATTCGGCGGCGGCAAACGCCCCCCGATACGCCGACAGCATGCCGACGAACAGTTTGACGGGTTCCGCCTGGCGCCTCTGGCCCATGACCGAGATGATACGTCCGCCTGACCGGACGTGCCAAGCAAATCTAACCGGTCCGGCCATTGACAGATGGGCGCAAAACCCGATAGTGTTGAGCGGACGCGCCAGCGGGGCGGCCGCCTTCTCCAGGGAGCAGGATCGTGGCTCGCGAGTGGCCGGGTGTAAACGAAGCGCAGAACGAGCAGGCTTACGGCCTCGCCCGAGAGGCGTATGCGGCCTACGGCGTGGACACCGATGCGGCCGTCGCTCGGGCCCGCGAGGCGCCCATCAGCCTGCACTGCTGGCAGGCCGACGACGTCGCCGGGTTCGAGGTCAACGAGGGCGCCCTCGGCGGCGGCATCCTGGCCACGGGGAACTATCCGGGCCGGGCGCGAAACGGCGACGAACTGCGCCAGGACCTGGATGAGGTGATGGCGCTCGTTCCCGGCACGCTCCGGGCGAACATTCACGCCTGTTACGCCGAGACCGACGGTGTGGCGGTGGACCGCGACGCGCTGGAGGCCGCCCACTTCGCCCGCTGGATCGATTGGGCGAGGGCAGGCGGAATCGGCCTGGACTTCAACCCCACGTTCTTCGCCCACCCCAAGGCGGAGAGCGGCTTTACGCTCTCAAGCGCCGATGACGAAATCCGAGAGTTCTGGGTCCGTCACGCCGTGGCCTCGCGCCGCATTGCCGAGGCCATGGGCCGCGCGTGCGGCCGGCCGTGCGTGGCGAACCTGTGGATTCCCGACGGGGCGAAGGATTCGCCTGCCGACCGATGGACGCCGCGCCGGAGGCTGACCGAATCGCTCGATGCGATCTATGACGAGGTGCTGGGCATCGACCGGACGCTGTGCATCGACTCGGTCGAGTCGAAACTTTTCGGCATCGGCAGCGAGGATTACGTCGTGGGCTCGTTCGAGTTCTACTCGAGTTATGCCCTGTCGCGCGGCCTGGTGCTGTGCCTCGACATGGGGCACTTCCACCCCACCGAGACGATCACCGACAAAGTGAGCGCGCTGCTGGGCTTCCACGAGCGGCTGCTCCTTCACGTCAGCCGGCCCGTGCGGTGGGACTCGGACCACGTGGTCGTCTTTAGCGACGACACCCGGGCCGTGTTCCAGGAACTGGTGCGCGGCGGGGCGCTGGGGCGGGTGTACGTGGCGCTCGATTTTTTCGACGCGAGCATCAACCGGATTGCGGCGTACTGCATCGGGGCACGCTCGACGCGCAAGGCCATCCTTTATGCCCTGCTCGAGCCGGCCGAGCGGCTCGCCGAGTTGGAGGCTGAAGGCGAGGGGGCTCAGAAACTCGCCCTCATGGAAGAGATGAAGACCATGCCCCTGGGGGCCGTGTGGGACCACCTGTGCACCGAGTCGAACGTCCCGGCGGGCGCCGCCTGGATCGGCGAGGTCGAAACGTACGAAAAAGACGTGTTGGCGAAGCGCGAGTAGCCGTTACTCGCCGCGAGCAGTCCACTTTGCTGTGTGTGGCACGGCTGGCTTGCCCAGCCGTGGATGAATGGCGCGATTCGCACGGCTGGGCAAGCCAGCCGTGCCACACGATAAGCAAAACGAAACGAAAGGATGACGCGACGTGTCAATCATCGACGATCTGAATGCCCTCGGCAGTCTCATGATGCAAAAGGGCCTGGTGGCGGGGCCGGGGGGCAACACCTCCGCCCGCGACGGCGACGTGATGGTCTGCACCCCGAGCGGCTACGACGTGGACCGCGTGCCGGACGGGCAGTGGTCCACCGTGGACATCGAGACGGGCGAGCACCTCTCGGGACCGCGTCCCACGTCGGAGTGGGAGATGCACCAGATGTGCCTGAAGGCGCGGCCCGAGATGAACGCCATCTGCCACGCCCACCCGCCGCGGGCGGTCGGCCTGGTGGCCGGAGGGATGGAGATCCTGCCGTTCACGCCCGACTTCATCGCCTACGTGGACCACATCACGTACCTGCCGTTCATCAAGCCCTCCTCCACCGAGATCGCCGAGGCGGTGGCGTCGGCCATGGCCGACGGCACCAGCGCCGTCAGCCTGCGCAACCACGGGTTCGTCACGCTCGGCATCAACTGGCGCGACGCCTACAACAAGATGCTCATCATCGAGGACGGGGCCCTGCTTCAGATGGCTGCCATCGCCGCGGGCAACCCCACGCCGCTCAACGCCGAGCAGATCGCCCACGTTCGCGGCATGGAGGTCGAAGCCTTCCGCCGCAAGGTGATCGAAGACGACAAATAGGCGCCGCTCGGGGCGGCGCGCTTTTTCGAGCCGCGACGGGGTGGCATGGCCACGCTTGCGTGGCCATGCAAGGCTCCGCATGCATCGATGCTCATGGCCACGCAAGCGTGGCCATGCCACCCGGCGCAAAGGGCGGGAAGACGACACGTTCGCGGCGCTCGGCTGTGCGACGCGCTTTTTCGAGCCGCGACCTCCTGGTCGCGGGCACGTTCACACGGGTGGGCCCTTGTCTTGGCGGGAACCTTGCCGCGGGCCAAGCCCGCGGCTCGTTACGGGTACGAGCCATGAGCACCGAGCGCGCCATGGCGGTCGGGCTGTACTTGGTCCTGCTGGGCATGCTGATCGCACTGTTCGGTGCCGACATGGAATTCGTTGAGCAGTATGAGGCCCGCGTGTGGTTGCAGTGGTCGTACGGTCGGGTAGTGGCTTGTGTTGGGATTGCCGTTGTGGGGGTGGGATCGGCTTTTCTCATCGCGGCCTTTCCGGGTTGCGTACAGCGCATCGCAATGGTGGTCGCCTTGCTGCTCACTGTCGCCTGTCTCTTTCTCCTGTGTGGGCTCGGCTCACATGATAGGTTTTGGTGGGCCTATGCCTTCGGGCCCGTAATGCTAACGACACTTGCAGTTCTTCTGCTGCTCTCCTTGGGCATGTGGCGCTTGGTCCTGCGAGTCGGATCGCTCAAGTTGGCACGGGGATGGCTGCTTGGCGCCAAGTTCATAATAGTACCCGCCCTTGCTTGGGCCCAGCCTATACACCCATTCAATGACGCGGCGTGCTGCCTGTTCTCCCTGCTTTGGGGCCCCGGCACAGCCCTCACTCTCTCGTACTCCGCCGTCATCCTCCTGCGCACCGCCCGCGCTGCGCGGAAGGGCACCTTGCTATCGCCACCTGTCGAAGACGAGACTGCTGAAGAGGGCGGCGAGACCCAGGAACCCCAAGAGGATTCCCCATGAGCACCCAGCGCGGTGTGGCGACCGGACTTTACCTCATCTTCTGGGGGTTCATGATCGCGCTCTGTGGCCTAGTCGTGGTGGCGAATGGTTGGCAACATGGCCAGCCGATTCTTTTCATAGGCATGGTTCTGGGGTGCGTCGGTGTCGCTTTCCTCGTGGTCCGGTCACCTTTCCTGAGTCACCGCAGTGCAATGGCCCTTGTGTTAGTGTTGATCATGGCCTTGATGTTAGTCGTCTTGGACATTGGGTGGCGTCCGCCGTGGCAATCACCGCTGTACGGTCTTATCCCGACGTGGGCATACGTTTTGACACTTTATGGGACTTGGCCAGCCCTCTCATTCGCCATGTGGTGGTTTTCGATCCGGGCGCGCCTGGTCAGGTGTGAGGCCTCATGGCTGATCACCGCCTTTTTGTTCGTGATTGTTCCACTAGTCACGTGGTCTCCCGGTTTTGGCTTTGACGCACACACGCTGGCAGCATATGCGGCGAGCGTCGTCACGGCGTCTTTCTTCTTCATCTCGCTGCTTCGGACACGCCGGGGTGTACTTGATGGCACCTTGACAAGATCTGAAGGCGACACGAAAGCCGATGATGGCCCGGCCGAACTGCCAAAGGATTCTCCATGAGCAGCGAGCGCGGCATGGCGGCGATTCGGCTCGAAGCACCGGACGAGATCCCGCACACGCAGTACATCACCCATCCGGAGTGGCTCCAGCACCTGCGCGCGGGGCACGGCAAGCCGCAGGCCGGCTTCGCGGAACTGTTGGACTTCGATTTCCGGTGGTCCACCGATTTGCCCGAGATCGCCCGGGGATGCTGGACCGACATGGGCCACGCCGTCTGGCAGCCCAACGGCAGCGATTACCGCGCCGCCAAGCCGTCGCCCTTTACCGACGTCGAAGCCATCTACGCCCTCGACCCGTTCGAGGAGTACGGCCCGGTGGACGTGGCGGCCCAGACCGTCACGTACCAGGCGTGGTACGACAAGGCCCGCCGCGGCACGGGCGTGGTCACGGGCGGGACATACCGGTCGGTCGTCTCGTGGGCCATCGACGCCTTCGGGTGGGAGAACCTGCTCACGGCCGCCGGCCTCGACCCCGAGCGGTTCGGGGCGCTCCTCAATCGCTGGGCCGAGTACCTGATGCCGTACGTCGAGGCGTGGGCGCAGACCGACATCGACGTCTTCCTGACGCACGACGACATGGTCTGGACTCAAGGGCCCATCTTTCGCCCCGGGTTCTACCGCGAGTTCGTCTTCCCAAACTACAAGCGGTACTGGACAAGAGTGAAGGATGCGGGCAAGAAGGTCTTGTTCTGCTCGGACGGCAACTTCACCGCGTACGTCGACGACATCGCCGCCGCCGGGGCCGAGGGGTTCATCTTCGAGCCGACCACCGACCTCGGTTACATCTGCAAGACCTACGGCCGGACGCACGTCATCATGGGCAACGCCGACTGCCGGGTCCTGACGTTCGGCACGGCCGAGGAGGTGCGGGCCGAGGTCAAGCGGTGCATGGACCTGGGGCGCGCGTGCCCCGGCTACTTCTTCGCCGTCGGCAACCACATTCCGCCGAACGTGCCCATCGCCAACGCCGACGCCTGCATCGAAGCGTACATGGCCCTGCGGAAGCGGTAGCGCCGCTTGGCGAAGTCCATCGCGCAACGGCCACCGGCAAAGGAAAACCATGACAGATCATCAGCCGCCCGCCGACGATTTCCCCCAGCCGCGCCGCTGGAACGCCCGGTGGATCTGGGCCGACGACGCGGAGCCGCAGCCGAACGTCACCCACTACTTCCGCCGCGAGTTCACGCTCGACTCACCCGGCGAGGAACGCCGCCTGTTCATCACCGCCGACAGCCGCTACCGGCTCTACGTCAACGGCGCCTTTGTGGGCGAAGGGCCGCCGCCATCGGCACCGCACTTTTACTATTACGACGAATACGACCTGGGAGCGGCGCTCGCCGCCGGGCCGAACGTCATCGCGGTCGTCGTCCACTTCACGGACGGCGAGCGCGCCGGGCTCCTTGCGGAACTCGTCGAGACGGGCGGCAAGACGGTCGTCGCAACGGGCCCCGACTGGCGAGCCGCCCGGGCCGGGGCATGGTGGGACGGCGGCTTCAACTGCCACATGAACGCCTTCGACCCGTATCAGGAGTTCTACGACGCCCGCAAGGCACCCGCCGGGTGGGATCGGGCCGGGTTCGATGACGCCGCGTGGCCGCACGCCAAGGTGCTCGGTGGCCGCACCTCGGACCGGCCGCCGTCGGTCCATCCGTGGTCGCACCTCGTGCCGCGCGACATCCCCGCGATGGCCTTGTCGGAGCATCTGCCCGCTTCGGTCGAGCGGGCCGAAGAGTGTCTGGCCATCGCCAATCGGATGCGGCCGGAGGACCTCTCGATCGGCCTCTCGCAGGC
>CAZIJC010000042.1:0-30008 GCA_964539385.1 uncultured Anaerolineales bacterium
ATCATCTCGCCACACGGGCCGACGACGGCGCCGACCAGATAGAAACAGACGGCGTGGCTCTTGCGCCAGAAGGCCATCGCGACGATCGCCGTGACCGCCAGCAGCACCGCGAGCAGGATGGGCCTCCTGTGGCACAGCGCAATCTCAGCGGCGCCGGCGGCGAAGAGCGCACACTCAAAGGCCAATTCCTTGCCGATGCCTTTCGTGATGCGCACGGTTACCTTTCGGCGTTGAGATCGTCGCTCGCCGTGTCCGGTTCGTGGTAGCGGCGGTAGTAATGGACGAGGGTCGTGTAGGTGAAGAGTTTGTTGACCAGCGGAATGCGAATCAGAATGCTAAACACAAGATAGGTGATGGCGATGGATAGGATGATGTACGCGTACTGAAGCAGGAACACGACCGCGGCGCTGCCGGCCCAGGCCGGCAGGCAGAAACGGCCCGCAAGCCAATCCATCGCGTAAACCGAGACCGGGATACTCGTGACGAAGTAGAGAATGACGCCGAGCGAGTGGCCCGATTCCACCGCCCCCTCGGGGCACCAGGCCATACAGCGAAGACACGTTTCACACGAGAAGGTCCAATACGGGCGTTTCTGCGACGTGCCCCACATCCGGATCGCGCCAAAAGGGCAATTCGCCGCACACAGACCGCATCCCGTGCACCTGGAGTTCGCAAACATCATCTTCGCCAGGTAAAACCGGCCCAGCAAAACATACGCCAGCGAAACCGGCAGCAAAACGAGCCCCAGCAGGAGCGGGATGAACCCCGCGAAGCGCCGTCGTCCTGCGAGAACGGTCTGGGCGAAAGCGCGGGCCTTGGTTTCGCCCCGCGCGATGATGGCCCTGGCGGCGGCCGGCGAAAAGCCCGGATGCGCAATCATGAAGTTCGAGGGCATGTCCAGGCCCGTCACACCACGCACCGAGTAACCCTTCAGCGCCAGAAGCAGCGCGACGAGGTAGCCGGCCGTGCCCTCCAGACCGGGCAGGAACAGCCGGCCGAACTTCGTGCCTGCCCGCGTCGGCACCACGAAGGCGTGCGTGCCGCCCCCGCGCGGCAACCGCCAGGCCAGGCGCAGCACAGGCCACGGCGCCGTGAAAGCGTGAGTCGGGAAGACGAGGCCGAGAAGACGTCGGGCCCCCTGCTCGGCCCCCTCGTCCGGCCGCTGTTTACCGATGGGCAGCAGCCGGGCGTCGGCGCCGCTGCGACGGGCGGCCTCGGTCATCCACGTGGCCGCACGGAACGAGTTGCCCGTGCCGCTCATGAAGTAGATGGTGGCGTTGCTGTAGGTCACCTGTTCCTCTTGGCAGTTGTCCACCTAATGCCACAGCGCTACTTGGCTCTTTGTGCCCGCCTGGCGGCCTTTGCGTTCGTCGGGTCGAGCGCTGCCGCCCTCTCGAAGTGAATCCGGGCCTCCTCGGGGCGGCCGCGCTCGTGGTAAACCGTGCCGGCGATGTAATGAGTCTCCGAGTCCTTCGGCAGAGCGACGAGAGCCTGCTCAATTTCGGATTCCGCCAGGACGTACCACCCCCTGGCCGCGTACACGTACGCAACGTCACGGTGCGCCCGCCCGTTGGCGGGGTCCTCATCCAGGACCCGCCAGAGAAAGCGAGCGGAGTCGCTCAACCGGCCGGCCCGTATCCTGTCTTCGGCTTCATCGAGCGCCGCCTCGGCCGACGGCATATCAACGGGAGCCGGGCCGGACCATTTCCACACGATCGGCAGGTCGCCGGCCGGCTCACTCTCGCGGACCCCGCACCAGAGCAGCAGCGCGGCTATGGCGGCGAGGGCCGCCAGGAGAATCCACAGCGCCTTGCGGCCGCAGGACTGCCGACGCGCATCGGCTAGCGGTAACCCGGGCCGGCCGACCAGTCGCATACCGACCAGGGCGGTTGCCGGACCGCTCAGCACCAGCCCCGTCGCACCCGACGCAAGCAGAACAACATGCGCGCAGAACGCCTCGCTGTTGACGAGTTCACGCGGCGTCACCCCGGTGGCCCATGGCAGCAGAAAGATGGTCACGTTCACGCCCAGCCACACGAAAACCAGCGTGACCACCATCGTGCCGGTGATGTCGCGGCTAAGGGCCAGGCCGACCTGAAGGAGCCGCTGCGGTTTGGCCTTCAGGTCGGTCCGGGCCACGTGGTCCATCGCCGACGCGACGCTCACCCCCAGGTCGAGCGTCAGGCCCAGGATCGTCACGACCGCCGCCAGCGTCAGAAGGCGAGCGAAGTTGAACGATGCCGCACCCTTGCCGAGCAGGTCTTGCAGAAAAACCGCGTAGGTGTTCTCCAGGCCGCTGAAGTCCAACCACCACTGCATCACCCACGCCACGGCCCCCCCCACGAGCAGGCCGATCACGGCCCCGCCGACGGCCGCCAGCGCCTTTCGCCAAGGACCGCCGCCCACAAGCATGCACACGACCGCGACCAGCAGCACGAAAACCGCCAGCCCCACAATGACCGGCAGACGACCCGCCGCCAGCGGCAGCAGGACGAACAGCGCCGCGGCGCCCGTCAGCGAAAGGGCACCCGTCAAGGCAACGCCGCGGAGACCGAGCACGGCAATCCCCACCAGCAGCGCCGCCGCCACTAACCACACCACATCTGGTGTGCGGATGATCGGCTTCAGGATATCGACCCGCGAGACCGCCTCGCCCTGCGAGCACACCGTCACGCGGAGCAGCGTCCCGGGGCGCAGGTGCGCGTTGTGCGACGGAATGAACTGGAGCAGGTTCCGCCCCAGGACCACCTGCCCGCGGTACCGGCCCGTCATGACCCTCAGCAGGCATGGTTGAAAGCGATTGCGGGCCGATCCGCGCGCGGCGTTCACACGCAGCGGCTTGTCCTGAAGGTCCTCAACAGCCCGGCCGACGCGCAGAACGTGGGCCAGCGCATCCTGCTCCGACCAACGCTCGCCTCGCACGTTCGTGAACGTGCGAACCTCGGCGCGGCCGAGCCTGGCGCGATAGCGCAAGTCCGCCGCCGCCGCTCCCAGCACCACGACTACGGCGGCGAGGGCGGCAACGGCGGCACGCAATTTACGCTCGACGGTCATTCAGGCTCCTCACGACCGCCGCCGCGCACGCCGTCAGAGGAACTGACAGACCCAACGCGGCGACGCTGCACAGAACACGCACCACCTGACCGGCTACTTCTTCGCGGTTGGCCACCGCGAGCATGACATCCACCGAGCCGGCCAGGCGGTTCAGAACCAGCATGTCAAACTGCGTCCCGACCACCGCCAGGACCACCGTAATGGCCATCATGCCGAGGACGTCACGGCCGACGCCGGCCCCCAGATGAAAGAGCCGAGCGGCCGGCAGCGGCTTATCGCGCTTCTCGCTCGCGAAGACGGCCGCAGAGACGCACATCGAGACGTCCATCGTCGCCCCCAGGCCCGACAGAATCATCCCCGCGATGAGCAGGTCCGCAAAATCGACCCGCGCCAGCCCCTCGCTGTACCACAGCGCCACGTCCAGGTGGGAGTACCGGCCGAACCCCACCTCCAGGCCGGTCAGGGAGAGCAGATTCGAGGCTATCTGCGGCAGCCATGCCGCCAGGAGCACCGCCGCGCAGCAGCCGATTACGGCCGACGCCGATTTCAGGTTCACGCCGCCCACCACCAGAAGGCCGCCGACCGCGATCGGCACGGCGATCCCTGCCGCGCACAGAATCGGCGACAAACCGTTCACAACGAGCGGCAGCAGCACGCCCATAACGAGCACCGACCCCAGGGCGACCACCACAAGCGTCCGCACTCCCGCCCCGCCCAAAGCCAGGACGGCCACCGCCGCGACCACCGCCAGCAGCGCCAGCAGCCGCCCCTCACGCACCGGGCCGCAGAACGTCGCCGCCGTCCTGCCGTCATCGGACTCACTCACGCGCACAAGGCAACGACGGCCCGGAGCGGCGTATCGGGCCTTGTGCGGCTGAACGGCGGCATCCAGAACTTCTCCACCGCGGGGACCCTCTTGGAGGCGAACCCGGACGACGGAACCCGATTCTCGCGCCGTCACGGTTGCCTGCACGACGAGCGGCGAGCCATCCGGACCCTGCGGCGCCACCGCAGAGTGCCACCGAGTCATGGCGACTCGCACGAGCCCCCACGTCGCGGAGGCGATAAAGATCGCCGCCACCACCCGAAAAACGGCACGCCGCACCATCGGACGGGTTGTCGCTGAAACCTCGGTCATGCCTTGCCCGCTTGCAGCCGGTTCGGCTTCACTATAGCACGATGGGCATGGCGTACAAGTGTCGGCGGCAAGGTGCTTTGGCCCCCGACCAGGTCGCATCGTGCCGGAAATTACACACAATACTTGACAGTACCCTTCCCCGAAAGCGTTTTGACATCTGCCCTCCTTTCCGCCATACTGTTGTCCCGATTCGGCACGATGATAATGAACCGTTCTCGCCTGCGCACGAGTGGGGGATGCGCCATGTTGCGCAAGGCAGGTCCTTTTCATGTCCTTTGCACGGTTCTCGTCGTCTTGGCGATGCCCCTGCGCGCAGCCGAGACCCACGAAGCGACCGAAGCGCTGAACGCCCTCTACGGCGCGGACCTCGCGCGCGTCCGCGAGACGCCCGATGCCCGCGACGACGTCCAACTGGCCGCCCGCCTCATGGCGGCCGCAAAGAAGGCGACCGATCAACCCCCGTTCCTGACGGTCCTGTGCGAGAAGACCGCCGATTTGGCCCTCGCCCATCCCGCCGGGTTCGCGACGGCGCTGGCGGCGATGGACCTTCTTGCCCGCACCGTCCCCGCCAAGGCCGCCGACTGCGCCGTGCAGAGGGTGGTCATCCGGCAGAAGCAGTTCGACGCGAGCGGCAGCAGTGAGCGGACTAACGCCGCCGAGGCGTTCATCGACGCACTCCTGGCGGCCGCCGACGCCAAAATCCAATCAGGTGCCCTGTCTGAGGCAGCGGTGTTCCTCGTCAGGGCACGCAACGTGGCTCGCAACGTGAGCAGCCCGAGACAGGCTGAACTCGAAACGCAGGCCAACACCCTCACGCAGCGAATGGCCACCGACCGCAAGGCCAAGGGCTTCAAGGCCCTCCTCGGAAAGAACCCTCAGAACACCGCCGCCCGCGAAGGACTCGTCCGCCTGTACCTCGTGCACCTTGACGACCCGGCGAGGGCCGCGAAATGGCTGAAAGGCGTGGTGGACAAATCGCTCCTGAAGTACGTCCCGGCCGCCGCAAAGGGCGTCGATGCGGCGCCGGAATTCGCGTGCCTGGAACTTGGCGAGTGGTACCGTGACCTCGGCGCCAAGGCCCCGCCGCAGGCCAGCGCCGACATGTACGCCCGCGCCCGGGCCTACCTCGAACGGTTCCTCAAGATTTACACGCCCGAAGACATGAACCGCACCCGGGCGACGCTCGCGCTTGAGAAGATCGAGCAAGCCGCCGCGAAGAAGATCACCCCCTCGTGGTCCAGGCCGTTCGGACCGGGCAAGGGCGCGTGGATCGACCTCCTCGCGCTGGTTGACCCCGCGAAGGATGCGGTCAGTAGCACGTGGCGGCGGCTCCCACGCGGCCTCGCCCTCGTCGAACGGCTCACACGCAGCCGCATCACCATCCCGGTGGCACCGGAAGGCAGTTATGAACTGCAACTCAGGTTCGTCCGGACACAGGGAGGCGATGCCATCTCCACCGTCCTGCCGGTAGGGCAGACCAAAGTCATCTTGTTCCTCAGCACGTACGCCGGGCAGGCGCACGGGCTGTCCGATATCCGCCGGGCACACGCCATCTCCAACGAGAGCACCGCCAAACCCGGCACCGTCGAGAACGGGCGGGGCCACTACCTGCAAGTCCGGGTGGACCTCGAAGACCACCAGGCCCGGATTCGCGTGGGCCTGGACGCCAGGTCCATCATCGACTGGAAGGGTGAGCAGTCGGACCTTGCCCCCAGGAAGGGGTGGGACGTGCCACAGGCCGGGTGTCTGGGCCTGGGAGCGAACGGGGCGATCATCACCTGGTCAAGCATGCGGCTGCGGATGCTCTCCGGCAAGGTGCGGCTGCTGCGGCCGAAAGGGAAGTAGTCGCGGCAATTGTGTTCTGTGGAAGCACAGGCGGGGGACAGGATGGCTCGCAAGGCTCGTCTCATCGGCGTCTCTTGTGCCGTCCTCGTCGGCCTCGCGATGCCCCTGCGTGCAGCCGGGACCGACGAAGCGACCGAAGCGCTGAACGCTCTCTACGGCGCGGACCTCGCGCGCGTCCGAGAGACGGGCGAGACACTGGACGACGTGGAACTGGCCGCCCGTCTGCTGGCGGCCGCCAGGAAGGCGACCGATCAACCCCCATTCCTGACGGTCCTGTGCGAGAAGGCCGCCGATTTAGCCCTCGCCCATCCCACCGGGTTCGCGACGGCGCTGGAGGCGATGGATCTGCTGGCTAGCACCGTCCCTGCGAAGGCCGCCGCGTGCGCTGCACGGACGCTGGAGATCCGGCAGAAACAGTTCGACGCCGCGCGCGGCGAGGAGAAGAAAACGGCCGGCGAACTGCTCCTGGGCTCCCTCCTGCCGGTCATCGAGGCCAAGGAGAAGGCCGGCGCCCTGGCCGAGGCGGCCGCCTTGTCCCGCAAGGCCAGGACCATCGCCGCGGCAGCGGGTAGCCCGCGAGCGTCCGACATCGACGCGCGGGCCGCAGCCCTCGCCCAGCGGATGAAGACCGCCGCACGCGTCGCCGACGTCAAGGCGCTCCTCGCGCGCGACCCGGCGAACGTCTCGGCCCGCGAAGGACTCGTCCGCCTGTACCTCGTGGATCTCGACGACCCGGCCGCGGCCGCCAAGTATCTGAAGGGCGTGAAGGACAAATCGCTCCTGAAGTACGTCCCTGCCGCCGCCAAGGGCGTCGAAGCCCCGCCGGAACTCGCGTGCCTGGAACTCGGCGAATGGTATCGCGACCTGGCCGCCAAAGCGCCGGCCCACGCCAAGGCCGCCATGTACGCCCGCGCCCGAGCCTACCTCCAGCGCTTCCTCACGATGCACACGCCTAAGGACCTCAGCCGCACCCGTGCGACGCTGGCGCTGGAGAAGGTGGAGGAAGCGGTCGCGGCACTCACCGCTCCGCCCAAGAAGCCTACCAAGACGAGCAAGCCGACGAAGCCGGAGCCCGGGACCATCCCGCCGGGGCAGTGGGTCAACCTCCTGGCGCTGGTGGATCCGGCAAGGGATGCGAAGCAAGGCACTTGGCAGCGCCAGGCGGACGGCCTCGCGAGTGTCAGTAGGGTCAAACGGGCGCGCATCATGCTCCCGGTGGCACCCGTCGGCAGTTACGAGTTGCAGGTCAAGTTCGTGCGCACGTCCGGTGAATGCGAGGTGGTAGTCATGCTCCCTGTGGGGTCCGCCAGGTTTGCGCTGAAGCTGAGCGCATCGCATGGCGCGGTGAGCGGACTGAGTCAAATCAACGGGAAAGGCCCACAGGATAACGAAACAGCCGTAACGCCCGGTACGCTTGTCAATGGCCGCGAGTACGACCTTCACATCACGGTCGTCGCCAAGGGCAACCAGGCCCAGATTGCCGTGCGTCTCGATGGAAAGCCGTATATTGCCTGGGGCGGCTCGCAGTCGGCGCTTTCCCTGTCATCGTCCTGGGCGTTACCCAAGTCCGGATGCCTGGGCCTGGGCACGTATGAACCGGTCGTCGTTTTCCGCAGCGTGCGCCTGAAGATGCTCTCGGGCCAGGCCCGCCTCCTGCGGCCGGCACGAACCGGGGCCAAACAGACGCCGGTAGGCCCGGCGACGCCCACGCCGAGCGGCCAGTGGATCGACCTCTTGGCCTTGGTGGACCCGGCTCGCGATGCCGTCAAGGGCGAATGGTCGCACGAGGACGGGTGCCTGGTGATGAGAGGGCCGGGCGGCACGCGTTTGGCCATCCCCGTGGCGGTTGAGGGGGACTACCAGTTGCAGGTCGAGTTCGCCCAGATGCGGGGAAACAACGAAGTCGCGGTTATCCTCCCGGTCCGATCCTGCGCAACGGCCCTTCTCATCGGCAAGGAGGTCCGCAGGCGCAGCGGCCTGTTCTGGGCCAAGGACGGGGCGACGATGGTTTCGCCCGCCCCATTGAAGATGCGCGAGCCACACGTCCTCGACGTGACGGTCCGAAGCGCGGCCGAGAGGGCCGACATCGACGTCTCCCTCGACGACAAGCCTTACTTCCGCTGGCAGGGGCCGCAGGGCTCTCTGACAGTCTGGGACGCGTACCGGCTGCCGGACCGCAAGTGCGTGGGGCTGGGCGCGTGGGGCGGCGAACTGGTCTTCAAGAGCGTGCGGCTGCGGATGCTTTCGGGCCGGGCCCGCCTGCTGCGGCCGGCGGTGAAGTAGGGACCGGCGGCCTTTATAACAGGCCGCGCCCCCTGCGCGATGCGCCCGCCTCCCGTCCCGTAACGCCACCCGCCTACTTCTTTTTCGACGGTATCACGTCCACGAGCCCTACGTCGATGAACTGCCCGCCCTTGGTCTGCCTGCAATGGACCGCCAGGACGGCTTTGCCGGGCTTGGCGGCAGCGCGGCCCTTCTCGTTGAGCGGCTTGACCTGGTACTCGGACACGTACTGCTTCAGATCGGCGGCCTTGACGCCGTTGATGTAGATTTGGGCGTCTTCGTCATGGTGGACGCGAAGGCCCAGGCGGGTGTAATCGCCCTCGGGAATCGTGACCTCACGCCGCAGCCAGACGTCCGGCGTGTTCCAGACCGTGCCGACGACCGCGCCGGGAGTCGTCTTCGTGCCGAACCCTCCCGGCCCCGTCTTCCATCCGGAGTCATCGAAGGTGGGTTTGAACCAGCCGGCGCCGGGCTCGGTGAACGTGTACCGCCACGGTTGGGCCTTCTTCTGTGACGTCGCGACGACCGTCTTGACGATGGGCGGCGGCGGCACCTTCGAGAAATCGCCGCGGTTCACGGCCGCCACACGCTCCAGGTCCGGCTTGACGATCGCCCGGTCGTAGGTCAGCAGGCCGTTGCACTCGACCTCGACGTCGGTAATCTGCGTGTAGATGGCGCCCGAGAGGCCCATCGAGTCCTTCATCTCGTAGATGGTTCGCAGGACACGTTCGTAGCCTGCGGTTAGTCCGTCGCGGTCGGCCATGCCGCGATAGCCCCAGTGCTGTTTTTTCCAGGTGTGCCCCGGCACGCCGAGGCCGAGTCCGCCGAACTCGCCCTGGACGGCGGCTCGCGTGGGCTCCGGCCGGGCGCCCTTGGGGTTGGGGTAACTGTGCACGTCGAGGATGTCGCCGCACTTCTTGTCGGCCCAGCCGCTGGCATTTGAGACAAGGCGGCCGGGGTCGAGGTCCTTGACCAGTTTGGCGTACCGCTCGGTGTCGTGCTGGCCCCAGCCCTCGTTGAAGACGACCCACATGATGATGGAGGGGTGGTTGCGGAACCCCTCGACGAGTGCCCGCAGTTCCTTCTCGAACACCTTTCTAGACTCGGGCGTCTTGTTGTTGCCGCTGGGCATGTCTTGCCAGACCAGCAGGCCCAGTTTGTCGCACCAGTAGTACCAGCGGTCGGGCTCGATCTTGACGTGCTTGCGGGTCATGTTGAAGCCGAGTTTGCGGGTGATCTCGACGTCGTACTTGAAGGCCTCGTCCGTAGGCGCGATGTAGAGACCGTCCGGCCACCATCCCTGGTCCAGGGGGCCGACCTGCATCACGAACTCACCGTTCAGCAGCATCCGCGTCACGCCCTTGTCATCCTTGCCGATCTCGATTTTGCGCATGCCGAAGTAACTGTCCACCGTATCGAGGGTCTTGCCGTCCGTCGTGGTCTTCAGTTCCACCTTCAGGTCATAGAGGTGCGGCGAATCGGGCGACCAGAGTTTGGGATTCGGCACGGAGACCGGGACCCGGTCGCCGGCCCCGCCGGCGAGCGTGGCGACCTTCTTGCCACCGTCGGAAACGGTTACCTCGACGGTCAGGGCATCGGCCGGTCCGCCGGTCGGCTTGATGCCTTTGCCCTCGGTCGGACCGCCGATTTCGGCCACGACGGTCAGGCACTTCTTGTCCACGTCAGGCGTCAGAACGAGCCGCTTGATGTGCGTCTGCGGCACCGGTTCCATCCACACGGTCTGCCAGATGCCCGTGACGGCGGTGTACCAGATGCCGCGGGGCTTGGCGACCTGCTTTCCTCGCGGTTGGTTGCCGGCGTTGGTGGGGTCGAAGACGCCGACGATGAGTTCCTGCTTGCCGCTGCCCTCGAGGGCGTCGGTGATATCGAGGGTGAAGGCGTCGTACCCGCCGCGATGGTCGCCCGCCTTCTTGCCGTTGACGTAGACGGTGGCCTCCCAATCGACGGCGCCGAAGTGGAGCAGCACCCGCCCGCCGTTCCACTCCTTCGGGACGGTAAACGTGCGGCGGTACCAGAGACGGTCGGCCGGTTTCATGACGCCCGAGAGGGCCGACTGGATGGGGAACGGAACGAGGATCTTCCCATCGAGGTCCTTGCCGACGGGCGGCGCCTCGCCTTCGGCCGCAATGGCGTATTGCCACAGGCCGTTCAGGTTCTGCCACGCCTCGCGAACCATCTGCGGGCGGGGGTGCTCGGGGTGGGCGTTCTCGGGCGAGACGTCCTTGGCCCACCGCGTCATGAGCGGCCCCTTCGCGGGTTCCCAGGCGGCCAGAGCCGACCGCGAGCATCCTGCGGTCACCAACGCAAGAGTTGCGATACACACGGCCACCATCGTCTGTTGACTCAACATGGCAGTTTCCTCCTCTGTTCGGGCTTGGGCCATCCATAGTACACGTGCGACCGCTGGGGTCAACGAACTTGGTGGCTAGACCATGCCCGGCCCGGCCACGCTGAAGAAATGACGACTTGTCTTGGCCGGCCCGGCCGTGGTCTAATACACGTTCTGCCGGCGGGGGATGGCCCCCGCCTTGGCGAGGGCAGGCACAGAAACGATGGAAATCGACTTGGCCTACGGGCGCCGGGGCGCCCGCATCACGGTGCCGGACGAGAACCTGGTTGCCGTGGTCCAGCCCGACTGGCCGAGCGCTCCCGCACAGCCGCAGACCGTCGTAGCCGAGGCCCTCCGTGCCCCCGTGGACGGCCCGCCTTTTGCAGCGGTCCTGGCCGAGCGTGCCGGCGACCGCAGCCGGTCGGTCGGTTCAGGCGGATGGCGCGACGATTGGCGCAACTTCCGCACCGTCATCATCACCGGCGACTCGACGCGAGTATGCCCGAACCATGACGTGCTGACGCCGATCCTCGGCGCCCTCCGCGAGGCGGGCATCCCGCCCAACTGCGTGACGATCCTCATCGCCACGGGGTTGCACGCGCCGACCGTGGGCGAAGCGGCCCGCCGGCTCCTCGGTCCGGATATCGTCTCGAAGTACCGCATCGTCAACCACTTCGGTCACCGGCCCGTGACGCACGTCAGGCTCGGCCAGACGGAGAACGGTACGCCGGTGGTGCTGACGCGCGAGTGGGTGGAGGCCGACCTCCGGATCGCCACCGGCGTCATCGAGCCGCACCTGATGGCAGGCTTTTCCGGAGGACGGAAGGCCGTCTGCCCCGGCATCGCCGCCGAAGAGACCGTCCGTGCCTTCCACGCGCCGCGGTTCATCGACGAGGAGCGGGCCCTGCCGGGGCTGCTCGAAGGCAACCCGACGCACGAAGAGGCGCTGGCGGCCGCACGGTTCGCCCCGCCGCACTTCACGGTCAACGTCACGGTGAATCGCAGCGAGCGCCTGACGGGCGTCTTTGCCGGCACGATGGAAGGCGCCCACGAGGCGGGCGTCGCGTTCCTCAAAGAGCACGTGGCGCGGCCGGTACCCCAGGTGTGCGACATCCTCGTGACGACCAACGGCGGGTGGCCGCTCGACGCGTCGTTCTACCAGTGCCAAAAGGGTCTGCTGCCGGGCCTTCCGATCCTGAAGAATGGCGGAACGTTTCTATACGCGTGCGCGTGCGAAGACGGCATCGGGCAGCGGGAGTTTACGGACCTCTGCCGCCGCTACCGGACGCTCGAGGAATTCATGGCGGCCATCACGGCGCCGGGGGCCGAGGTCGTCAAAGACCAGTGGGCGCTTCACAACTTTGCGAAGGCCGCGCGGCACGGTGAAATCGTCTTCTGGTCGGACCTGCTGGACTGGGAAGACCAGCAGCACCTGTTCGTGACGCCGGTCCGCAGCCTGGAGGCGGGCCTGGAGTGGGGCTTCGAGAAACACGGCCGCGACGCCCGCGTCATCGTTATGCCGTATGGGCCGTATGTGTTGCCCTACGTGGCGGAGAAAATGGCGCAAACTGAGCCTCGCGCCGAGTAAACTCGGCAGTCAACTGAGAGCCGCATCGCGCCACACGCGTTAGCCGCGGCGCTTGCGCCGCGCGCACGCGAGTTCGATTGTAGGCGCCGCCGCCGTCCGGTATACTGGTCCTCATGACCGAACCGCACTTCGCGTATCCGATTGTGCTGGACCTCGCCGGCCGCAGCGCCGTGGTCGTCGGCGGTGGCGAGGTGGCCTTCCGCAAGGCCCAGGCTCTGGCCGATGCGGGCGCGCGGGTCCGCGTCGTCGCAGCGGAGTTGCTGCCCGCGTTCGCCGACGATGAGCGCCTGGAATGCGTGGCGGCGAGGTACGACGCGGAACACCTCGCCGGCGCAACCGTCGTCATTGCGGCGACCGACGACGAGAAGGTCAACGCACGGGTGGCGGCCGATGCGTGTGCGGCTGGGGCGCTCGTCAACGTCGTGGACCGGCCCGCGCTGTGTGACTTCATCGTGCCGTCGCAGGTGGCGCGCGGCTCGCTTGTGATTGCCATCTCGACGGGCGGCGCTGCGCCGAGTCTGTCGCGCCGTCTGCGCGAGCGGATCGAAACGGAGTTCGGTCCGGAGTACGAGACGCTCCTTGCAGCGCTTCGCGACGTGCGTGAGCGCGTCAAGTCTCAAGACCTGCCCCCCGACCTTCGCCGCCGCATCTTCCAGCGCCTGACCGAAGACGACATCCTCGCCGCCGCGCGCGATGGGAAAGAGGCCCTCAAGCGTGCGATCGATGGGGCAGTCGAGGAAGCCCGGCGCGGGGGGTAAGCGCAGCGCGTCGTTCGAGCCCGCCGCGGAAGCGGCGGGGTACGCTCCATCGGCATGGAACATGCCACGGCAGGGAAGATGACCGGGAGCTTCCGCTCCCGGCTCGAGTGGCGGGCTCGGCACTACGGCTCGACGAGCCCGTTGGCGTCGGGCAGGTCCTTGAGGCTCCCCAGGCCGAACGCCTGGAGGAACTTCCTGGTGGTGCCGTAAAGGAGCGGGCGGCCGAGTTTGTCGCTTCGGCCGGTGACGCGGACGAGGCCCTTCTGCATGAGGGTACGGATCATGTCGCCGCAGGCCACGCCGCGGATGTCTTCGACCTCGATCCGCGTGACCGGCTGCTTGTAGGCGATGACGGCGAGCGTCTCGAGGGCCGCCTGCGTGAACCGTACCCGGCGGCGGGCCTGGAGCAGTTTCTTGAGGTATGGGTTGTACTGCGGTCGCGTGAACAGTTGCAGTCCGCCCGCGATCTCTTCAACGGTGAACGCGCGGCCGGCGTCGTCGTATTCCTCGACCAGTTGCCGGACGGCCTCGCGGACCTGCCCGACGGTCACGTCGTCGCCGGCGGCGTCGGCCAGGCGCTCCAGGTCGACCGGCTCGTCGCTCGCAAAGAGGATGGCTTCGACGATCGCCTTGAGCGGCTTCTTGCTCATTGGGTTTCCTTGATGGCCGCGCGGACGCGGTCGAGGGCCTGCGCCACGGCCGCCTTCGTCGCGCTGGAGGTGATAGTGGCGGCCGTGATGGCCTGGATGCCCGCAATCTCGTTCTGGCGTTTCTCCTTGAACCGGTCGAGGAACGGACTGATGAATCTCTCGGGCTCATCGGCGCCGAACAGTTTCTGCCACAGCGTGTAGGTGCTCAGGTGTTCGGCAACGTGGGCGCCCAGGCCGGGTGTCTCGGCGTGGGAAACGACCACGACGCCCACGATCTCAAGGTCGGGGGCTTTGGCGCCGACGATGACCTTGATGATGCCGCCGTATCCCTGCGCCCCGCCGCCCGCCACGTAGCCGATGGTCTTGCCCGATGCGTCGCGAGCGGCATAGACCGCGCTCGGGCCGCCGTCGCCGTCGGCGAGGGGTTTTTCGACATCGACCTCGGCCCCCTCGGGCGCGACGGTAAGCATGGCCGCTTGCGTGGCGGCACGCTCGCGCTCGGCGATCTGGTCGCGCCACACGCCGTACAGGATGGCCACGCCACCGCCCATCAGCAGGCAGATGAGGCCGAGAATCACCACGAATTTCACGAGCGTCCGAATCATCGTTTGTGTCCGAACATGCGCGGCTGCGTCCAGCGGTCGATGAGCGGCACGGTGGTGTTCATCAGGAGGATCGAGTAGCACACGGCTTCCGGGTAGCCGCCGTAGAGGCGGATCAGGATCGTCAGCGCGCCGCACCCTGCGCCGAAGATGAGCGTCCCGCGGCTGGTGATCGGCGTCGTGACCATGTCGGTGGCCATGTAGAGGGCGCCGAGCATCAGTCCGCCGCCCAAAAGGTGATACGCGAGGTAGCGCGGGGCCAGGTCGGGCGCAGCCACCAGGATGGAACGCCATGTCCCATCGGCCTGGGCCGCGCCTTCGACAACCAGATGCAGCGGCAGCACGAGCGCCCCGACGGCGACCGTCGCGAGGTACGCCACTGGAATCTGCCAGCGGACCCAGCCTCTGGCGATGAGGTAGACGGCGCCGGCAAGGAGGACCAGGGCGCTCGTCTCGCCGATGCTGCCGCCGATGTTCCCGACGAACATGTCCCACAGGCCGGGGAGTTTGACGTGAAGAGTCTCGCGGATCTGGTCCACCGAGACCTGCGCGCCTGTCAGGCCCTTGAGGACCGTCATGGGGCTGGGGCCGGTCCAGGCATCGACGCCTTCGGGCAGGCTTTTCTGGAGGGCCGTCCCGAGATGGCTGAGGAAGTGTCCGCTCCGAAGGACCGGGTAGGCCGATGGGTTCATGTCGGTTGGAAACGAGATGTGGACGAACGCGCGGCCGACGAGGGCTGGATTCCAGATGTTGTATCCCAGTCCGCCGAAACAGTGCTTCGCGATGGCGACGGCCACGACCGAGGCGACGATCGGCACGAACCACCTCGCCTGGGCCGGCAGGCAGAAACCGACCAGGAGCCCTGAGACCACGGCACTGCCGTCGCGGAGGGTCGTCTTCCCCAGCCGCAGCCGCGTGATGATCGCCTCCGTGATGACCGCCGTCCCCACCGCCGCTCCCACGTGCAGGTACGCCCGGATGCCGAAGAAGTACCCCGCCGCCGCGACCGCCGGCACGAGCGCCGCTGCCACCGACCACATGATCCGCGCAATGGTCTCCTTGCCGCGCAGATGCGGCCAGTGGCCGACGACCAGGCCGGCCTCGGCGGGCTGCGGACGGGGTTGGGGAGCGTCAGTCGTCAACCTTCTCGACCTCCCGTTTCAGTTCGGCCTTGCGGGCTTCTTGCTTCTCGCGCCGGCGCTGGAGGGCCTTTCGCCGCTCGCCGCGCATCATTTCTATGAGGTGTACGATCCGCCGCCGCGATGGGCACACGTACGCGCACGCGCCGCACAGGATGCAGTCCATCAGGCCGGCGTCGATGGCGGCGTCGATGGCGTCGAGGTTCCCGTCGAGGAACGATTCGCCGAGGACCGACAGGCGGCTTGGGTTCACCTGCGACGGGCAGTGCCGCACACACGCCCCGCATCGGATGCACGGCCCGCCGTCGTAGATGGCGGCGCGGCGCATCGCCAGGACGCCGCTCGTGCCCTTCGTGACGTAAAGGTCCGTGGTGAACTGGTCCTTGCCCATCATGGGACCGCCGAGGATGAGTTCCTCGAAGCCGTCCCGGACTTCGGCCTTCTCGAGCAGCACTGCGATGGGCGTTCCGATGCGCACGCGGAAGTTGCCCGGCGCGCCGGCCGCATCGCCCGAGACGGTCAGCACCCGCTCGATCAGGGGCACATGGCGCGTGACGGCGTCGGCGACGGCCTGCGCCGTCTGGACGTTCTGGACCACGACGCCGACGTCGGCCGGCAGGCCGCCGGTCGGAACCTCGCGCCCGAGGCACGCCAGGATCAACTGCTTCTCGGCCCCCTGTGGATACTTCGTCTCGAAGATCCGCACGCTGCAGCCGTCGTGGCCTCCGGCGGCCTCCTGCAGAGATGCGATGGCGGCCACCTTGTTGTCCTCGATGCAGATGCAGCCGCGTTCGGCCCCGGTTGCCATCATGCACAGCCGCAGGCCGGTAACGATGTCCTGGGCGTGGTCGAGCATGACACGGTAGTCGCACGTCAGGTACGGCTCGCACTCGGCCCCGTTGATGAGGATGGTGTCGACGTCCTTGCCTTTCGGCGGATTGAGTTTGACGTGGGTTGGAAACGTAGCGCCGCCCATGCCGACGACGCCCGCCGCCGCGACGGCCTCGCGGATGGCGTCGGCATCGAGGTTCTGCCACTCGCGCGGCTCGCCCAAACCCTCAGCCCAGGCGTCCCGCCCGTCGGATTCGATGGCGATGGCGTCGGTCTGCCGGCCCGTGGCGGAATCGATGATGCGCTCCAGCCCAGCGACGGTGCCGGACGTGGGGGCGTGAACGGCGGCCGAAATGAAGCCATCGGGCCGGCCGATCATCTGGCCCTTCCTGACCGTCTCGCCTTCAGAAACGACGGGCCGGCTGGGGGCGCCGAGGCTCTGCGAGAGGGGCACGACGAAGTGCGGCGAAACCGGAATCGTTTCGATCTCCGATTCGGCCGTCCACTTGTTCCCGGGAGGATGGACCCCGCCCGGATAGGTTGCTCGGTTCACGCCGGTCCCCCAGCCCAAAAGAGACCTGACTATACTCGGCTGTGCTTGCGGGTGTAAACGGTTTTTGCGCGGCGGGGATCACTGCTCTCGGCCTGAAGGGGTCAGGAGCCTCACGTTCCCAGCACTCCTGTCCCCTTCGCCGCACGTGAGAAGCGTTTTGACAGGCGTGCAGGCGCTGGCGCATAATGAGTCGCGGTTTCCCCGGCGCCTGCGCGGACTACAACTGACAACGGGCGACCGAAAGGGATGGTGCATGGCACACGTGAGACGGTCTGTTGGTATCGTCTGTGCTTTCCTGATGGCACTGGCCGCTGCCGGGGGCGCGGGCGAGCCGGACCAGGCGGCCCAGGCGTTTGAATCGCTGTACGGCTCGGACGTGAAGCGCGTGCGGGCCACGCGCGAGGCGGCGGACGACATCGAACTGGCCGCACGCCTCCTTGCCGCCGCCAAGGAAGCCACCGGGCAGCCGGCGTTCCTGGCGGTGCTGTGCGAGAGGGCTGCCGACCTAGCAGGTTCCCATCCGGACGGCGTGGCCACGGCCGTCGAGGCGATGGACTTCCTGACCTCCCAGGTTCCCGAGAAGGCGGGCGCGTGCGCCGAGCGGGTGCTGACGATCCGGCAGAAACAGTTCGAGGTGAGCCGGGGCGCGGAGCGGCCGGCGGCCGGCGAAGCGCTCATCGACGCCCTGCTGGCAGCCGCCGAACACAAGCAGGCGGCGGGCGCGGCTGCCGAGGCCGTCACGCTCTGCCGCCGGGCCCAGGCCGTCGCCCGCGGGATCAACAGCCCGCGGGCCGGCGAGATCGACGCGCGGCAAAAGGCGCTCGCCGAGGCGATGAAGACCGAGCGCGAGATCGCCGACATCAAGGCGCTGCTCGGGAAGAACCCCCAGAACACGGCCCTGCGTGAGAAACTGGTCCGTATCTACCTCGTCCAGAAGGACGCCCCGGCCAAGGCCGCCAAGCACCTGGAGGGCGTGAAAGACGCGTCGCTACGGAAGTACGTCCCGGCGGCCGCCAAGGGCGCCGAGGCGGCGCCGGAACTTGCGTGCCAGGAACTGGGCGAGTGGTACCGGGGTCTGGCCGAAGCCGCCCCCGACGCCGCCAAAGCCGCCATGTACGCCCGCGCCAAGGCGTACTACGAGCGGTTCCTCGAACTGCACACGCCCGAGGACCTGGCCCGCACGACGGCGTCGCTGGCGCGGAAGAAGGTCCAGGCCGAACTCGATAGACTCGGCTGCCCGGCGGCGCCAGCGACAGCCGCAGCGCCGACCGCCCCGACGCAAGAGATCGTGACGCCTGGGAGGTGGGTCAACGCGCTTGCCCTGGTCGATCCCGCGAAGGACGCTGTCGCCGGCGCCTGGGAGCGCCGGGGCGTCGCGATCCGGAATACGGACTTGGCCAGTGAGGCCCGCATCCTTGTACCAGTTGCGGTTCGTGGCGACTATGAGTTGCAGGTCAAGTTCGTGCGGACCCAGGGCAACGACTGCGTTGTGGTCGTCCTGCCCGCGGGGTCCACCGGCGTCTGTTTGGGGCTCAGTGTGCAAAAGGGAAAGGTAAGCGGGCTGAGCACCATCAGCGGGAAAAGTTGCGCAAACAACGAGACGACGGTCAGGCCCGGCGCCCTAGAGAACGGAAAGGAACATCAGGTCCGTGTCAAGGTCACAACCCAGGGCGGTCAGACCCGGATCACGGTCCTGCTCGATGGGAAGCCGTACATCGGCTGGCGCGGACCGGCATCGGCCTTGGCGGTGTATCCGCTGTGGCGCCTGCCCAGGGCGGGGTGTCCGGGGCTGGGCGTCCGCAACTCGTCGGTCGTCCTGCGCGGCGCATGGCTGAAGATGCTCTCGGGGGAGGCCCGGCTGCTGCGGCCGGCGACCACTGCCGCCAAGACGCCATCGACAGCGAAACCGACGCCGGCGCCCTCCGGCAAGACCGTCCGAACGGGCCAGTGGGTGGATCTCGTGCCGCTCGTGGACCTAGCGAGGCACGCCGTCAAGGGCACCTGGGAGGAAAGGGACGGCGTCCTGGTCCTGACCGACGCGCCCCACAATCCCCGCGTCATGATCCCCGCCGTCCCCCTGGGCAACTACGAACTCGAGGTGACGTGCCGGCGGACGTGGGGCGACAGCACCATGGCCATCATCCTGCCGGTGGCCTCGACCGGCGTGGCCGTGTCGCTGGACTACGACCACGGCTCGGCCAGTGGCCTGGACCGCGTGAACGGCGAGTCCCCCAAGGACAACGGGACCCGTGTCAAGGCGGTCCACATGAAGGGCAAACGCGAGTACGTGGTGCACAGCAAGGTGCAGGTGGCCGGCCCGGCCGCACAGATTGACGTGACCCTCGACGGCGAGCCGTACATCGCGTGGAAGGGGCCGCTGGCGGCGCTGTCGATGCCGAAACATTGGCAACTGCCGACGCCGCAGGCCATCGGACTCGGCGCGTTTTTCTCGCGGGCGCAGTTCCGCAACATCCGCCTGAAGATGCTCACGGGCCGGGCGATCCTGCCGCCGGCGAAGAAGTAACGGCGCGGCAAGCCGCGAACGACATCCCGGCATGAGCAGCAGAGGGCACGCTCATGCCCCCTTGGCCAGAAACGCCTCGATGACCTTCGTGAATTCGGGTTCGGGCTCGGTCTCCCACATACCGATGATGCGGCGTTCGCGCTCGGCGTTGGCGGGGGAGTCGGAGGCGTGGGCGGCGTTTCGCATGAGGTCGCGGCCGAAGTCGCTGCGGACCGTGCCGGGGTCGGCCTTCTGGGGATTCGTCGCGCCCTGCATCTCGCGGATCTTCGCGATGGCGTCCGGCCCGCAATACAGAAGGGCCAGGCACCGCACGGGGCCGGGCTGATCTCGCTCCGCTTTGCCGGCGACCGTGCGCGGGTCCACGCCCGTCATGTACTGGACGATCTTGGCGAACTCGGTCCGGGCGTTCAGGTCGGCCAGTATTTCTCGGGAGGTCTGGAAGAACTCGTCAGGCAGACGGAAATCGAAGGCTTCCTCAAGTCGCTCGCGCATCGTATCCTCGATGAGGAACTGGAGCCGGTCGCGGAAGATGTCGACGAGCGGCCCGTAGAAGGCCTCGCCCTGTGCGGCGGACATCGACAGGAGTTTCGCCCCGACGATGTAGAGGCCGGTGCGGGAGAAGACGTCGATAATGTAGCCGGGCCGGCGGCTGCGCCGCTCGAAGTTCTCCGGCTTCAGGATCACCAGTTGCGTCTCGAACGTCTCGGCCCCCGGCATAAAGTCGATGGCGTCCTCGATGACGCCGCCGTCGGTGGCCGCCGTGGCCGCGAAGAAGGCCAGTTCCTCCTCGCGCGTTGCGGGGTCGGGGCCGCAGATGACGGCCGGCTCGAAATACCGGATCGTGCCGTCCGGCATCCTCTGGAAATCGCCGTACGTGCCGCGCACCGTGTGCCCCGTGACGCGGGGGCTGGCGTGGCCGACCACGTCGTCCATCAGGTGCTGGAAGGCGTTCTCGCCCTCGAACAGCAGGACCATGCACCGGTTGGAGAGTCCGAGGGGGTTATCGCGGCGGAGGTTCTCGTCCACGTAATCGATGAAGGCTCCACGGACGGGGTTCTCCAGGTCGCTGCGCCGCAGAATGTCGAGGTACCCATCGACCCACGCGTCGCCCGGGGCGTACATGTGGATGCCCACCAAGTCAAGTTGCGACAGGCTGACGAGCCGTCCGATGATGCCTCCCGTGCGGCTCTTGTGGAGGCTGTACGGCGTGATCATGGCATAGGCCAGTTCGGCCGGCATGCGGCAGGCCCTCCCAGTCACCTTGTCGAGCGTCACTGTAGCCGCGCGGGCCGCGCCGGTCAACGGCTTTCGGCAGGCCGGGCCCGCCTGACGCCGACGACCGCGGGCACGTCCTCGCCTTGGCCAAACCCCCGCGTCAAAACGGCATGGGAAAATTCCTGGCCGTTTTCCATTGACACAATTGCCGCAGCGCGGTATCGGTGGAGGTGGCGGTGCCTGCCTCCCGACGTCCTGCTCGGTGCCTCACTCTGCCTGCCTGCGATCGGACCCGCGCGCCGCAGTTCGTCTGACCCGGAAGGAGGTCTGTCGTGTACCGTCATATCCTGAATCTGCTGCAGGAGTTCTTTGGAGGCAAGGCCGAGATCATGCTGGCGTCCGGCCTTCTCGCACTGGCCGTCGCCGTCCTGTTGCTCTTGTCGAAGTCCTGGCGTCGCGGGGTGGCCGAGGCGCTGGAAGGCGGCGGCTGGCGGGCCGTCGTCATGGGCCTCGTCAATAGTTTCCTGATGCTTCTGGTAGGCACGGCGCTGGTGGCGGCTCTCGGCGGGGCCATGCTCGTCCAGTCGGGCCTGTTCAGCGAGGAGCACGGCCAGGTCACCCAGCGCAACCTGGAGGCGATGCGGACCAACTGGGGAGAACCCCACGAGCAGCGCGAACTCTCCGTCCGTCACTACGTGACCGAGGAAAAGGCCTTCATCCTCTTCAAGGACGGCAGGCAAGTGCCGGAGGACGAAATCGGCTCCGGCGACCCCGAACAGATCGGCGAGAACCCCGTCAAGGTCAAACGCAAGGTCCGAAAACCCGTCCCCCAGAACTCCATCGTCCGAGGGAAAGTGGACGTGGACCTCCGAATGAACTACCGCCCAAAGGGGTCCGCCTTCTACACCTGCTACGAGGATACCTGGCATCTGGCCTATACGGCCAAGAACCGAAGCGACCAAGAGACCGAGGCCGAGTTCCGCTTCCAGATGCCCGCCGCCCGCGGCATCTACGACCAGTTCACCATCACGGTCGACGGAGTGAACTGGACCGAGAACCTAGTCCTCAAAGACAACGCCCAGGCGTGGACGATGCCCATGAAGCCGGGGCAGCAGGCGCAGATCGAGATCGCTTACGCCTCACGCGGCATGGAATACATCCGCTACACGCCCGCCCACATGGCCCACCGCGAGCAGTACAAGGTCACGATGCGCATCCACCCCGACGCCGCCGACGGCAACGAGCCTGCGCGCGGCAGCCAGCAGTTCGTCTGGGGCAAACACATGGCCCTGCCCATCGGGTCGGTGACGCCCCACGTTCGCAAGGCCTCGCCAGCCGACGGCCAGCCGATGATCCTGGAGTGGGATATGGCGTCGGCGGCCACCAGCCTCGGCATGGGCGCCATTCTGCCGGACATCAAACAGCCGGGGTGGTACGTGGCGCGGCTGCTTCACGAGGCGCCCCTCGGGCTGATGCTCTTGGCCGCCGGTCTGGTCGTCACGTGGATACTGCTGGGCCGGGAGACGCACCTGTTCAGCCTGGGCGTCTTGGTCGTCGGATACTACCTCTTCTACACGTTCGTCGCGTACCTGTCGGATTACCCGATCTCGTTTGCCTCATGCTTCGTGCTGGGGGTCCTGGCGACGCTCTCGCTCGCAGCGCTGTACCTGTGGCTCGGGTGGGGCAGGAACTACGCAGCACACCAGACGCTGGCCCTCGTTGCGGCGTTCACGATTTACTACCCGCTGGCAGTCGTCATGGACGAGCACATGGACCTGATGCGCCAGATTCTGTACTGGTTTCTGGCGGCCTATGCCGCGATGCTGGCCGTCGTCATGCTCTGGCGCCGCCGACGCAGCGCCGCAGCGTAACGTCCTTCCGCGTGGTGGGGCTCCGGACCCGCGATGCGGAACGGCGGAGATGCGCGGCGGGTACGGAGACCCGCCGCGCAATGCCCTGCTACGCCCGCGCGTGAACGGCCTTACCGGCCTTTCAACTCGCCTCCCTGAGGAACGCCGAAGCCGGGCGGCAGCGTCGGGGTCGGCGGGGCGGCAGGCAGTTTGTCGAGGCCAAGGCGCTCGATCATCTTCGCGTGCGCCGCTTGGGCGGCCGCCACTTCCGAGGCGTATGGGAAGAGGGGCTTGAACGGCCCGGTCGCGCGTGCCCGAATCGGGCCCTTGGCGCCGAAGAGTTTCTCGCGTGTCTGCTGGTCCATCTGGGGACTTCCGCCGGCGCTCTTCTTGCCCGCGAGGACGTTCTGACGGACGTAGGCGTCGTCGGCCATCAGTTCGTCCATGGCCTTGAGCATCTGGGCCCCGTCGAACGCCAGGCGGACCGCGCCGCTCGGCTCCTTCTTGAAGCCGCTGACCTCGGCAAGCGTGCCGGGCAGGCGGAACGAGACATCCATCTTCATCGTGCCCAAGACGGCTGCCATCATGGGCCGCATTTGCTGGTACTGCATCCGCTCGGCCTGGATGCGCTGGGCCATCTGCTCCTGGGGGAGTTCCTTCGGCGGGGCAGCCGGCTTATCGCCATCCTGCTCCTTAATCGAAAGCACCATCCCGCCAGTGTCATCCTTGGTGAAGGAGATGCCCTCCATCTTTCCCGACTGGATTTCCATCTGCGAGAGGTCTTTGAAGTAGGCGGTGCCGATGAAGCGTGTGCGGCCGTCTTCGGTGCGCTCGTATCGGACACCGGACCAGGCATCCACGCCCTTGGAGCCGTCAAGGACCTGTTTGACGAACTGTTTGGCCGCGAGGTCGGGGTCCCTCTGCTGGTCCGGCGGGCCCAGGTTGAAGGGCATCTGAGGCATGGTCATCTCGACCAGCACCTTGCCCGACCCGTCGGGGTTCAGCGTGTAGTCCTGCTTCGTCTCGATGCATCCGACCACGAGGGCGGCCGCCGCCACGACCGCCGCCACCGCGAGTACCTTGCGCATCATCATCTCCTCGTCCCCCCGTGCAGGCGCGCTCGCCGCGCCCGTTGGCGAGTACTTTGTCACACGGACCGGCGGTTTCCAAGGCAAAAAAACTCCGGCTGCGCCTGCGGGATTGACCTCTGCGCGGGAGGGCGATAATCTTCACGGGACCCGATACCGGGCCCCGAGTCGCACACGGGCAAACTGTCGGAGGCACGACGATGTATTACTCCTTCCTTACGGTTGCGGCCGTGGTACTGGCGGCGTCGTCGCTGGGCTGCGGTGCCGAGAAGCGAAATCCCCCCGTCGTCCGGAACAAGGTTCCCGCCAAGCTCCAATCGTTCGCATACGGGCAGGTGAGGCTCCTCGCCGGGCCGCTCAACGATGCCTTCGAGCGGAACCGGCGGTACCTGCACTCGCTCACGCCCGACCGATACCTGTGGACGTTCCGCAAGACGGCGGGCCTGCCGACGCCGGACGAACCGTACGGCGGCTGGGAAGCGCCCAAGGGCGAACTCCGGGGTCACTCGATCGGGCACTACCTCTCGGCGTGCGCGCGTGTCATCGCACAGGACGGCGACCCGGTGCTCAAGAAGAACGCCGACTACACGGTCGCCGAACTCGCCAAGTGCCAGGCGGCGCACGGCAACGGGTACCTGTCGGCGTATCCCGAGGAGTTCTTCGACCGCCTCGAGGCCCGCAAGCGCGTCTGGGCTCCTTACTACACGCTGCACAAGATCATGCTCGGCCTGTGGGAGATGTACGTCCACGCGGGTAACGACCGGGCCCTGGAGGTTCTCAAGAGGACGGCCGACTACTTCAAGGGCCGCTGCGACAAGTTTGACGACGCACACATGCAGCGGATCCTCGACACCGAGTTCGGCGGCATGCAGGAGGTGCTCCTGAACCTGTACGCCTCCACGGGCGAGCAGGCGTACCTGGATTTCGCCCGGCGGTTCGAGCACCGCTCGTTCGTGGACCCCCTGCGCGAGGGCAAAGACAACCTGACCGGACGCCACGCCAACACCCACATCCCCAAGATCGCGGGCGAGGCTCGGGCCTACGAACTCACCGGCGAGCCGGCCTACCGCAAGACGGCCGAGTTCTTCTGGGACCGCATCGCCACCACGCGCTCTTACGCCACCGGCGGCAGCAACCGCGGCGAGCACTGGGGCAAACCGAACGAACTCGCCGCCACCCTCGACGCACACAACCAGGAGTTCTGCACCAGTTACAACTGGCAGAAGATCTGCCGCTACCTCCTGACGTGGACCGGCGACGCACGGTACGCCGACATGCTCGAACGCTCGTTCTACAACGGCATCCTCGTCAGCCAGCATCCCGAGACCGGCATGTTGATCTATTTCCTCCCGCTGGGGACCGGATTCCGCAAAGGCTACGGCTCGCCCTTCAGCACGTTCACCTGCTGCTACGGGACGGGCATCCAGGCCTGCGCCAGTTTGGCCGACGACATCTATTTCCGCTCGGGCGATGCCCTGTACGTGAACCTCTACGCTCCGTCCGAGGTTGCCTGGGACGCGCCCTGCGGCGTGGTCCGCGTATCGCAGGAGACCGATTACCCCGATCGCGGCCGGACGCGGCTCAAGGTCGGTGTGGCCAAGGCCGCCGAGTTCAAGATCGTCCTTCGCATCCCCTGGTGGGCCACGAACGGCGTGACCGTGGCGATCAACGACAAACCGTACGCCGACGCCGCGAAGGCCAAACCCGGCACGTGGCTGCCCATTTCAAGGCAGTGGAACAACGGCGACACGGTGGAACTCGCCGTCCCGATGTCGCTCCACGCGCAGCCCATCAACGATGATCCAACACTGGCCGCCGTCATGTACGGACCTCTCGTCCTGGCCGGGCTCGTGGACGAGACCGCACGCAAGCCGGGCTACCCGACGCCCGTTCTCACGGGCGACATCAAGGAACCGGCGAAATGGATCAAGCCGGTGGCGGCCAAGCCCGTGACCTTCCGGACGAGCGGTCAGCCGATTGACGTCACCTTCATCCCCATCCACCGGCTTGTCGAGGAGCACTACGGCGTGTACTGGCGTTTCGCCAAGGCCGGCTCGAAGGCCATGGCCGAGTTCGAGGCTGCCATCGAAAAGATCCGCAGCCGCCAGCGGCGTACCATCGACGCGGTTGCCATCGGCGACGCGGCCTCCGAGAAGGCACACGACCTGAAGGGCAAGGGCACACAGTCCGGCTTGCACCAGGCGGGCGCCTGGCGTCACGCCGGCAAGGGCGGCTTCTTCAGTTACCGTCTGAAGGTCGATCCGAAGGCCGACAACCTCGTCGCCGTCACCTACTGGGGCGGCGACGCGGGGGGCCGCATCTTTGACATCCTCGTTGACGGTCAGCGAATCGCCACGCAGACGCTCAACAAGAACAAGCCTGGCCGCCTCTTTCCCGTCGAGTACCCCGTCCCGCGTAAACTCACCGAGGGCAAGAAGACCGCGGCGATTCGCTTCGAGGTCAGCGGCAAAGGCACCGTCGCCGGCGGCGTGTTCGGGCTGGCCGTGCTGCGGAAGGAGTAGTCGGCGGCTGACTTGACGCCCGTAGCGCCGGGCTTCATGCCCGGCGGCCGCCCGTCAGGCCGCCGGCGATTCCGCGCCGGGGATAAACCCCGGCGCTACGGCTGTTCGGAAAGACTTCCTCGCTCCTGCTCAGAGCGGCAGGATGGGCGCGGGAATCGAAGGCAGTTTCTTCGGGATCGGCAGGCTGGGCGGCTTCTTGCCGTCTTTCTTCGGGTCGCCCTGCTTGGCGTCGTCTTTCTTCGAGCCGCTCGGACGCTTCGGGATAGAGCGCGATGAGCGGGGCGTGCGGGATGGCCGCTTCTCCTCCAGGCCCAGGTTGATGAGCATCTCTTTCTCTTGCGCCTTGGCGGCTTCGACTTCGGTCTCGTAATTGATCCTCGGTCGGAAGTGGCCGGTCATCCGCGCCCAGACCTTGCCCCTCTGGCTGAAGACCTTGTTGCTGAGGGCTTTGCCGAGCATCCGACCGCTCAGAGACTGGCCCGTCACGACCATCTGGCGGAGGTACGCGTTGTTGGTCATCAGGCTGTCCATGTGCCGCAGCAGTTGCGGACCGGTGGTGCTGAAGGTGAGCGTCCGGCCCGCCTGCTCAAGGCCCTTCACGTCGTCGGGAACACCCGGCACGTGGAACCGCAGGTCGAGTTTCATGCTCGCAAACCGCAGGCTGATCGGGCCCTTCGTCTCGCGGTAACTTAGGCGCATGCTCTTCATGCGTGCGGCCAAGCTCTTGGCCGTGTACCTGCGCCGTGACGTGCGCTGGGCGTCGTTGTCCTTGGGACGGTGAAGAATCAGCATGAGGACCTTATCGCCCTCGGGGCCGAACGCGGCCCGCGACTTGGCGTCGTCGGGATGGATCCTGACCTTCGAGATGTCCTCGAAGTACGCCGTGCCCTTGAACTGGATGCGGTCGTCCGGCAGCCGCTTGAAGGAGACGTCTTTCCACGCCTCGATGCCGCGGCTCGACTTGAGGATCTTCAGGACGACCTCCTTCATCCGGGTCTCGGGGTCGTTGAGCTGGAGGTTCGTATCCGAGGTGGTGCGGACGGCCCAGGGACCGGTCGGTTGAAAGGTGATCTCGCCGACGATCTTGCCGGTTCCGTCGGGGTTGAGGGTGACGTCGGCCTTGCCCTCGAAGCAGCCGGCGGCTAAGGCGATCGCAGCGATGACGATGCATGTCGTTGCCGGTCGAGCCATGATTCAGCCCCCTGGTTGGCGGCTCCAACTCACCATACGATTGGGCGCGTCCGGCCGCAAAGGTTTTCGGCCGGCGGCGCCCCTGCCGAACAGGTGAAAATGTCTTGCCCGGCCGCACGGCGCGGGTTACGCTCGGTGCCGAGGTGCAGGGTCGGCATTTTTGCGAATAAGAGCGGCGATGCCGGTGTACAGACTCGTGGATCCTGTTCGGATCAAAGGAGGCTTGCCATGACGCGGTGGCGGTCGAGCCTGACGAGGACGAATCAGGTTGCTTTCCGCATGGCGCTGCCGCTTGGCGCTGCACTGGTGGCGCTGTCTCTTCTGGCGCCGGTGCTGGCGGCCGGCGGGCCACCTGGGGAAGGCGGGGCCGAAAGCGCCGAAGCGCAGGGCTGGTGGTCGAGCCTCTCGGGCACCAACAAGGCCTTCTTCTGCTTCGCCTTCTTCTTCAGCGCCCTGTTCCTCTGGCAGTTTGTCATGACGCTCATCGGCCTGGCCGGCAGCGGCACCGACACGGAACTCGACGCGGATACCGACGCCGACGTGGACATGGACGCCGACGCCCATGCCGACTTCGAGGCCGACCACGCCGGCGACATGGACGCCGACGCCCACGCCGAGGCGGTCGAGGTCACCGCCCATGAGACCGCCGTCAGTTTCAAACTGCTCTCGATCCGGTCGATCATCACGGGCGGCATGCTGTTCGGATGGGCGGGGGCCCTGTACCTCTACGACGGCACGCCGCTCAGGACGGCGCTGCTGTATGCGGTGGCCTGGGCGCTCGCAGGGGCACTGGTCATCGCTGTGCTGATGTACCTGATGCGACACCTCCAGGAGACCGGGACACCGAGGCTGGTGACCTGCGTCGGCCAACCGGCCACCGTGTACATGGATATCCCGGCGTCCGGCACGGGCAAGGTGCGAGCCCTGGTCAGCGGCGCCGTCAGTTTTGTTCCGGCGCGCGCCGCCGACGGACAGCCGATGACGGCGGGAACGCCCGTCCGCGTCACGCGACTCCTCGACGCCTCGACGGTTGAGGTGACGCCGACCGACGACTAAAGGAGCCCCCCGATGAACGCTATCGTGCCGCTGCTCATGCAGATTCCCCAGGGTTCCCGCAACGGGTTCCCGACGGAGATCTTCCTGGTCATTCTCCTGGTCGTTGCAGCGCTGGCCCTGCTGCTGTTCCTCTTGAAGTGCTACCGCCGGTGCCCGTCGAACAAGATCCTGGTGATCTACGGCAAGACGGGGCGCGGCGCCGCCAAGTGCGTCCACGGCGGGGCGGCGTTCGTCTGGCCCGTCATCCAGGCGTGCCAGTACCTCGACCTGGAACCGTTCGTCGTGCCGATCGACCTGAAGAGCGCCCTGTCGCAGGAGAACATCCGCGTCTCGGTGCCCACCACGGTCACGGCCGCCATCAGCAACGAGGCGGGGCTGATGATGAACGCGGCGGTGCGGCTTCTGTCGATGACGCGACAGGAGATCGAGCGGCAGGCCGAAGACATCATCCTGGGCCAGATGCGCGCCGTCATCGCCACGATGCAGATCGAAGAGATTAACCGCGACCGCCAGGCCTTCCTGTCCAAGGTCAACGACGCCGTCTCGGGCGAACTCGAAAAGATCGGCCTGGCGGTCATCAACGTCAACATCAAGGACATCACCGACGAGTCCGGCTACATCGAGGCCATCGGCCGAAAGGCCGCCGCCGAGGCCATCAACCAGGCCAACATCGACGTGGCCGAACAGGAACGCCTCGGCAAGACCGGCGTGGCGGAGCGAGAGAGAGACCAGCGCAAGGCCGTCGCCGCCGCCAACGCCGAGGCCCAGATCGGCGAGGCCACGGCCGACCGCGACCGACGCCGGCAGGTCTCCGTCCTCGAGGCCGAGGCCGTCGATGCCGAGACCCAGGCCGAGAGCAAGAAAGCCGCCTACCGCGCCGGCCAGAAAGTCGCCGAGGAAGGGGCCCGCCAGAAGGGCGAGTCGGCCGCCATGGAGGCCACCGGCGCCATCCGAGTCGCCGAGCAGAATGCCCAGCGCGAGGCCGAGAAGGCCCGCGCCGCCCGCGAACAGGAACGCCTGCGGGCCGAGGTCGTCGTCCCCGCCGAGGCGTCGCGCGAGCAGGTCGTCATCCAATCCGACGCCGAAAAGCAGAAACGCGAACTCGTCGCCGCCGGCGAGGCCAACGCCATCCTCGTCAAGATGAAGGCCGAGGCCGAGGGCACACAGGCCATCCTCGACGCCAAGGCCAAGGGCTACGGCGAACTCATCAAGGCGTCGGCCGAGGACCCGCAGACGGCTACCTCGCTCCTGGTGATCGAAAAACTGGCCGAGGTCGCCGGCATCCAGGCCGAGGCCATCCGCAATCTGCCGCTCGAAAAGGTCATCGTCTGGGACGGCGGCGGAGAGGGCGGCGGCCTGTCGGACCTGGGCCGCCGGCTGGTCGGCGTCCTGCCGCCCATGCACCAACTCGCCAAAATGGTAGGCCTCGAACTGCCCGACTACCTTGGATCGACCAAGGGCGAGCAGGCGCCGGCCAAACCGAAGGGCGGCAGGACCGAGCGGACGCCCGAGGGTTAACAGTCGCTCATGTGCGTTGCGCGGCGGGTCAGGAGACCCACCGCCCGAAGCGCGCCGACCCACCGCCCGAAGCACGGGGTCACGCCCGGCGCCGTCGAGCCGGGAGCGGAAGCTCCCGGTGACCTTCCCCACCGTGGCCCGCTCCACCTTCCATCAACGCAAGGCCCGTCCTCTTGCCTCCCACTTCTGCGGGCCGGGGCTGTCAACGCAAAGCAGAAATGTCCGGTTTCGTGCAAGACGAAAGTGTCCGCTT
>CAZIJC010000043.1:0-29510 GCA_964539385.1 uncultured Anaerolineales bacterium
GTCGAGCCAGGCCCGCGGGTTCTTCGTGCGCGGCGACCCCGGCTACACGGCCGACGCGAGCCTGGCGCACTGCTGGTACGCCGAGGACAATTTCAGGCGGTTGGCGCGAGCGAAGGAACTCGCCCGCAAGCGGAATGTCCTGCCGATCCAGATCGCCCTGGCCTACGTACTGTGCCAGCCGTTCCCGACGTTCCCGCTCATCGGCCCGCGGCTCTTGAGCGAGACGCGGACGAGCCTGCCCGCCCTCGACCTATCACTGACGCCCGGCGAACTGGCGTGGCTCAACCTCGAACGCGACTGAAGTGTACGGACAAGGCATGCGTCCCGCATGAAGTTTGCGCGGCAGGTTGGGGGTAAAAGCCTGCTGCGCCCTGCATCGCGAGCAGGCTCACGCCAGCCGCCCGAAGATCTCGTCGTACGGAAACAGCCGGCCCGGGCAATGGGTGGGCTTGAGTTGCCCGTGGCCGTAGATGCGGCCTTGCGGAATGCCGTACCGCTGCTGAAGGAACCGAACGACGCGGGCACACGATTCGATCTGGGCTTCGGTCGGACGGTAGTGGTCGAAGTTGCCGACCAGGCACACACCGATGCCCACGTCGTTGTATTCGGGATGGCCGGTCACCTTGCAGTGGGCCCCGTGCTTCTGCTTGGGCCAGCGACTGCCGATCTCGATGACGCCGTTGCCGGCCCCGGCGCCGTTTCCGATAACGAAGTGGTATCCGAGTTCATCCCATCCGTTATTGCGGTGCATCCGGTCGAACTCGACGGCCGAGCCGCGGTCGGTCGCGCTGTGGTGCAGGACGATGTACCGCCACTTGCGTTCGGCGCCCGGTGGAATCCACGCACTCGGGCCGTGCGCAACGGCCACGCGCGATCCCGACCTCGCCTGCGACGGGCCGGCGGCATACGCCTTCGGGCCGCCGGTGCGCGGGCCGAAGTACGGCGGCGCGGGGTCGCGCACCAGGCCCGCCCGTTGGTTGCAGCCGGCGAGCACGAGGCCCGCCGACGCGCCCGCAGCGCCGGTCACGAGTTTCTTCAGAAAATCTCTGCGGTTCATGCCCACCGTCCTGAATCGTCTGCGGCCTGAATCCCCACGGCACGGGCAGTCGTATTCCGCAAGACCCTCAATGTTCCATCGTATGATTTGCATCCGATAGTTCAACTTTTTTGCAAAAAACGTCGGACTCCAACCCGCCGGCCATCGAGTTACTCGACCGGCGTCAGTCTTACGTAGTCCACACCCGCCATGTGGCCGGGCGTCATCTTGGGGTTGGCGCCGGTAATGACGAGGATGAACTTGTGTTTGCCGGCCTCCAGGTCGTGCGTGCCCAGGTCGATCGGGCCGGTCGCAACGACGCCGTCGTTCCAGCAATCAATGGGCGAACCGAGTTTCTTCCCGTCGAGGCTGAACTGGATGATGGCGTAGTCGATGGCCTTCGTCAGGTTGGTGGTGACTTTGTACGTGCCGGTCTTCTCGACGGGCAGTTGGAGTTCGAGCCGGTCGCCGGGCTTGCCGTGGGTCCACCAGAGTTGGCAGTCGCTCGACCACTTGGGACCGAATCCGCCCATCTGCTGCTGCCGGACTGTGCCGCCCGTCTTCGCCAGGACGTTCATTGTCTCGGCCTCGATGGCGCCTTTGACAACGCGCGGCTCGGGCGGCTTGGCGTAGCCGACGCGGTCGGCCACCGCAACGGGCTCATACGGATCGACGCCGCCGGGCGCCTGGTACCAGAACGCGGTGCACGCATAGAGGGTGGGCTTGGCGTTCGGGTAGTACTTCTCGATGGCGCCCTCGAAGGATTTCTGAAACGGGACGTTGTCGCCGATGTGCCAGCGGCTGACCGAGACGTGCCCGCGGTTGCCGTTTGAGATCGTCTGGTTGTGGTAGCAGTTCTGGAACAGGTCCGGGCAGCACCAGGCGTATCCGAAGTAGTCCTCGCTTCCGGTGCCGATGGTGGAGGGGAATTTCTCGCCGTCGACGAAGAACTTCTCATCGCCCTCTCCCCACCATCCACCGCGCGGGTTCCATACGTGGAGCATCACGCCGCAGAACCGGCCGCGACCCTCGGTCTTGAGCATGGTCCAGTCGATCTTGCGGCGTTCGGGGTCCTCGGGCAGGAAGGCGTCGCGGTGCCACTTGGCGTGGAAACGGCCGAGGTCGGCCACCGGCCGCGACAGCGGGGCGTGCGTCACGCTGATGCTGAGCCTCCGCTGGTCCTCGCCGTCGTTGATGATCTCCACGAGGGCGCTGGCCGCAAACGGCATGTACCAGAGGCAGTAGAACTCGTCGTCCGTGACGCCGAGTGGCAGCGACTTGTACCGGTTGGCGCCGGCGGCCGTTCCGAAGAAATCGTTCAGCGGCGCCCAGACGGCGGGCCTGGCCTCACCATCCCAGGTGATGCGGATCGCCAGTTCCCGCAGCGCCTTGGCCTCGTCTTTCTTCTCCTCGGGCAAGGCCATCCGGACGCGGATGGCCGTGATGGCGCGCGGGCCGTCGAGTTCGGCGACCGTCTCGGTCTTGCCGCCGCCGACCGCCAGGCGCTTCTCAACGATCTCCTCGCCCGCTCGCGGGCCGGCGGGATCCGCGCCAAGGTTGGTGGTGAGTGCCTGGTCGGCGGCCGCGAGCGCCGCCGTCTCTTCGGCCGACAGGTCACGCTTGAACGTCGGCACCTCGGTCCCTTTGGGGAACGTCTCGTACACGAACTGGAAGTACCGGCCCCAGCCCTTGTCGGCCACGATGCGGCACGACTTGCGGTACGGGATCGGAACGTAGTTGTTGCGGCCGCGCGCCGTGGTGTGCACCAGCGACGGATGGACGAACGGGGCGCTGGTGCCGTTGAAGTACCCGTCGAACGGCAGGTCGATGGCGGGTTCGGCGGCGCCGTCGAGGTAAACCTTCACGTGCCCGGCCTGCGCCAGGGCCGACCAGATCCGCCAGATGCATCCCGGGCCGTCCATCTCGGCCATGACGATCCCGTCTCCCTGGCGGCGGATGCAGCCGTTGCCGTCGCTGTTTGCGCTCCAGGCGACGTACTTGCCGGTGGCCTGGTCGTACTTCGAGCGGCGGTCGTAACTGGACCACTGGGCGCACGTGTCGCCCTCGGCCGGCAGGACGGCCAGTTCGTCGAGGGCCGTCAGGCGTTTCACGAGATCCACGTAGGTCAGGTTTTCGGCTGCGCCGGCCGTTTGCGCGCACACCGGTCCGACCACGGCTGCTAACCATGCTATGTATTTCATAGGTAATCCTCCACATGACGCGCCCGTACGGGCGGCTAACAGGCAACACACAAACACTCCTACGCGCCGGGCAAGCCCGGCGGCTAACGAAGCGCGCGCCGCGTGAGCGCATCATTTCAGGGCGTTCTTGATTTCGTCGATGCCGACGCCGAGGGTCGCCTTGGCGATGGGGTCGAGTTTCGCCTCCGGTCCGCGGATGTGGGTCGTGCGGTGGGTGTGTTCGAGCGATTCGCCGGGCCCGAGCGCCGCCGCCGGTGAGGACGACTCCAGTTCGTAGAACGGCCCCATGGGCTTGGCGCCCGGCTCGGGCGGGCCGTCGTTGTAACTGTTGGCCACGTCGCCGCCGTACGGATCCTTCTGGAGTTTCCAGAGCGAGTTGACGTAGTCCGTCACGCCCTCGGTGAAGGTAAACTGCACGAGCGTCAGCACCCGGCCCGCCGCATCGTAACTTCCCAGGATTCCTTTGCACCGCTTGGGCCCGATGCCGATCTTGGAGCGGTGCTTGCCGTCACCGCTGAAGTACGCGATATCCTCTTTCACGATGAGGCGGTCGGGCGGCACCTTGCCGAAATAGTCGTCCACGACCGGCTTGCCGAGTTCAGCCTCCGGCCCCGCCCGGACAGGCACCACGATCGTGGTAGTCGGCGACGGCTTGAACATCCCAAGGATCCAAATCGAGAGCAGGCCGGTCTCTTTCTTCCAGGGCTCGGAGCCGGCGTTCGTGATGCGGTTGGCCGATTCATAGGCCACCATGCTGACGCCGGCGACCGGACCGACGCCCAGGTGCTTCCATACGGCATCGGGTCCGAGCAGCCTCACCTCGCGATCAACCGCCACGTCGAACTTCGTGTCGGAGTAGTTGGTCAGGCCGAACGTGTGGTGGAGCTGAACGCCGTCGGCGCTTTTCTTGACGACCGGGAACGACTCGGTGTCGATCGGCGGTGGCACAAACCAGTGCTCCAAGTCGAACGCCGCGCCCTTGGCGAAGTAGATGGAGAACTGCCCTCCCTCCGGTCCCAGCCAGAACCGCTCCTCCCCGCCGAAGGGGTTGATGTGCGGGAGCGTCTTGCCGGAGGCGATGAGGTCGCGGTTGATCCAACCGTAACTCATTCCCGCGTCGCCGCCGTCGGTGCTGGTCATGACGCGGCCCTGCATGGCCGGGACGACGGCCACCTTGGCGCTGCCCGACTTGTCCGACAGGACGACCACGCTGAAGTGTTTCTTGAGGAACGCCACGTCGTCGCCGAAGGTTCCCTCTTCCGGCGGCGTCTTCTCGTGGGCACAGCCGCTCACCAGCGCCAGGACGATGAGGCTCAGGACGACGCATTTCATTGTCGCTGCTTCCTTTCTTGCTTTTCAGCACCGCTGTCAACTGACGGTGCGCGGCGGCCAAGGCCGCCGGCTAACGTGCCTATCGACCGGTCTTTCCGGCGCCGATCTTGAGGCGTTTGCGCTGGGCGGCGAGCCAGACGTCGAGCCGCCCGGTGCCGCCGTGTTCACGGACCATCGTCAGGCCCGCCTTCCGGGCGACGCTCTCGAACGTCCGGAGCCACGCGGCCGCATTCACGTGGCCCGGCTTCGCCTTCACAATCCGCACGTACCGCACCGGCAGCCTCGCGACCGCCACACGCTGCGCAAGGACAGGATCCTCCCTGACGGCCGCCTCGGCCTCGTCGAAGTACCGGATGTAGTTCGCGAGGACCTCGTCGCGGAGCCACGGCGAGGTCGGCTTCGCCCAGATCGTAGCATGCCAGTCCGGATGTTCAACCACCTGCTTGTGCACCAGGTCGATGGTTTGCCGCAGGGGCCATGCGGCGGCGCCGTAGTAGCCGGCGAGAAACTCGTCGATGGCCCAATCGGTGTCGTAGTTGGGGTTCCACATCGTCTTGGCGATGATCCAGGTTCTCAGTTCCGCCCATTCCGAGGCCGGCGTGAAGTAGCACGCCTCCTCGTACAGCCCCTTCACGCCGTGCTCGATGAAGAACCGGATGTTCGGCTTCAGGCTCCGCAGGTTCGGAAACGGCATGACGCTGTGGTGGTAGTCGATGATGTAGTCCCAGACGTACAGGCGGTTGCAGATTCGGTTCCACGCCCGGATGTCGTCCACGAACGTCTTGTTGTACGGGTCGGCCGCCAGCGGGTGGGCGAAGCAGCACTCGATGCTGCACAGGCGCACGCACACGTTCGGACGGGGCTTCACGTGCTTCGGCGGCTTACGGGTGTACTGATACGCAAGCGTCGAGATGATCTTGTCGGGGTAGTCCTTCGCGATGTCGTCGGCGATGGCGTTGATGAAGTGCAGGAGCGGCCCGGCCTGGCTGCCTTCGGTCTCGGCGAGCGCTGCGCACTTGTCGCACGTGCAGTAGTTGTGCCAGTCGTTCTGCGAGACCGAGAAGATCGTGGCCTGCGGGGCGTCCTTGATCCACCGGCGGACCGTTTTCTTGGCGATGGCCAGGACCTCGGGGTTCGTCAGGCACAGTTGCGTCCGGCCGCCGATGCGCTTGCCCTTCACCTCGGAGAACCATTCCGGATGGTCCTTGAAGTGCTGGTCCGGCGAGAGGATGGAGTTGAACGTGTGCACGAAGTGCGAGTAGGCCACCTTGCCGCCACGCTGCTCGTCCAGCCGCGGATGCGTGCCGTTCATCTTGTTGCGGACGGCCCAATCCGGGTCGCGCGAGCAGGGGTAGTCCGTGTCGCGGTACTCAAGCGGCGGCGTGTAGCGGACCTTCAGATCGGCCACGGCAAACGTGCCGCTCTTCGGAATCCGCGAACAGTCCGGCGTGAACCATCGGCAGCCGCAGTAATCCTCCAGGAACGTGTACACCGCGTACAGCACGCCGCGCTGGTTGCCCGCGAGGACCAGCGCCGGGCCCTTCGTCTCGATGGCAATGCCTTCAAGGCCGAGGGCATCGAAATCGACCTTGACGCCGAGTTTCTCGAGCGTCGGCGTGCACCTGCCGACGACGATGGGCGTCTTCTCGCCCAACCGGCTCTCGGGCGCCACGGGCAGCCGCTTGCCGGTCATCTTCTCGATGTGGCTGGCGAGGTCCGCTGCCGCGTGCTGCTCCTGCGGCGTGGGTTTTTCCGGGATGACGACGGTGTGGGTGGCCGGTGCAACCTGCTTTCCGCCCACCGTCATGACGCACCGGCCCGGCGGATCGGCAGGCTCGCCTGCCCACGCGCTTGCGGCAAGGAGAAGACCGGCCGCAACGCTACACGTCAATGCGCACGCGAATCGGATCATTGCGGTTCTCCACTCATGCGCTACTCAGGAACTTGCTCCGGAATCAACGGGGCCTCGTCTCGAAAGACCATCCACGCGTCGCCGAAACCCTGAATGAAATGCAGCGAGTAACATCGCCCGAAGACGAGCAGCGGCAGCAAAATAACGGCGCCAAGGTACGGCAGCGCCGCCAGGCAGCACGTAAAGCACACGGCCAGGCACGTCGCGATGCCGATACCCAGGGCAAGAACGATCTTCATCAGGTAAAACAGGACGATCGGCCCGACGTGGCCCCGCAGCAGTTCCCGATAGAACACCCCCCACGCCGGCACCGTCCGCAGGTTTCGCAGGTACATCACGGGGATGATGAAATCCTCCAGGAACAACGAGACGACGATGACGGTCAGCCCGCAAGGAAGCCACAGCACCAGGAAGGTCAGGATCGCCGCGACGGCCGCGACGCCGAACTCCTCCGCCTGAATGTCGGCCCACGCAATCGCCAGCCCCAACAGGACGATGAGCACAAACACGCCGAAGGCGATCAGGCCGAACACCAGCCGGAACCAGAACAGGCTGTTGCCAAGCGCCCGGAACCGCCGCCACGGTTCCACCACGGCGCCGCGGTTGCGCACCACGCCGTCGAGGAACATGAACTTGCCTCGCGCCCGTAGCCACGACAGGACCAGGCCGATGGCTATCAAAAGGAGCAGCACGGCCACGCCCACCGAGATGACCAGCGTCAGGTGTTCCTCGGCCCATTCGACCGCTTCCGCGAACGCCTCGCCGATGGGCGATGGGCCGCCGCCGTCCCCGCCGTAGTTGCCGCCCACGTTGAAGTGGGCGCCGCCTTCGCCAAGATGGGCCAACCAGGCGCAGAAACCCAGCACAAACCACTTGCGGAGGTCAAAAGGCTTGAACAACACCAGCCCCACGCGCTTGAAAGCGGAACCGATCGGGTCGATGACGGAAATGGCCATACCATGCCCCTGAAAAAGGACCGTTTCGCCGGCCCCGCAACCGTCGCTACGGGCCGAACGTCACGTCGATCGCCTGGCCGCGCTCCACCTGAACCGGATGAGCCAGGGTCAGTGTCACGCAGGTGCCGTCCTGTTTCACGTCGGCGGCGACCTTGCGGCCGGCTGCCGTGACGGCGGCGCGGACGGACTTCATGTCGGCGCCCACCTCGAACACGAGCGTCCGTGCGCGCAGCCGGCCATACTTGACCTCGATGCGATTGGTCTGGCTCTTGCCGTCGCGTTTCTGAACGAGGCTGCCCCATCCTTCGGCCGCCGTGAAGAACGCCTTGAAGTCGCCGGGCGTCATCCGCGGCGCGAAGCCGATGCGGCCGGCCGGACCGTCATACACGTAGCCGCACACGCTGAGCAGACACCCCCACGACGCCAGAGCCCGGGCGTAGTGGTCGCCGCACTCCACCTCGTTCCACGGGTTGTGCTTCGCGCCGTCGTACCGTTCGTGGACGGCGCGGACGATGGCCAGTGCCTCCGGCACCATGCCCTCCCAGAGCATGTGCCCTGCCACCTGGTACTCGATTCCGGTCCAGACCTCGTTGCGGTACCGGACGCCGGTGGCGGGGCGGCCCCCGTTCGGCCACGTGCAGATAAAGAGGCCGCCTTCGCCCGCGCGGGCGAACCAGCGTTCGGGCGGCCACTTGCCGTTGTACGGGCCGATGTCGCTCGTCCAGTTGTGCCGGAAGACCGAGCCGAGCGCCGTCCGCACCTTGTCGGCCGGATAGATACGCCCGAGACCGACCTGATGCGCCCACCCCTGGCCGAACACCTGGTCCGCCAGGCACCCCTTGCCGTACTGGAACTTGTCGGGCGCGCCGTCCGGGACGATCTGGATGAAGTACTCGCCGTTGAAGAGGCGCTTCATCGTCTCGGCGCGGCCGCGCTCGAAGATGGCGCGGTACCGGTCGGCCAGGGCGCCGTCACCTTTCAGGCGTGCCATCTCCTCGGCCGCACGCAGCGCCGCCAGGTACAGGCTTCCCACGAACGTGTTGGGCCCGACGAAGTTGATGTCGAACGTGTTGTGCTGCGAGTCTTCGATGAGGCCGTCGCTGTCGCCGTCGTGGGCCACCATGTAATCCATCGCTTTGCGGACCTTCGGCCACGCCTCGTCGAGGAACCGCACATCCGGCGACATCAGATGCTCGCGGTACACCTTCAGCACCGTCCCGCACTGGCCGTCGGCGGCGTAGGCCCGGTTGCTGCGGAAGCCGACCAGGCCGGTCTTCTCGTCGAAGCCGCCCTCCGGCGACAGGTCCTGCATCAGCCGCGTCGACCGCGCGAGTTCCGGAAACAGCCGCGCGCACGCATGCTCGTAATTCCAAACGTGCGTGCAGGTGCCCGCGCAGCAGCCGACGCCTTCCCAGGCGTAGAAGCGGCCGTTCTTCCACCACTGGCACGTCTCGGTTGCCAGCGTCGAGACGGGCATCGCCAGGCGCGCCGCCAACCAGTACGGCAGCGTCGTGTCGAAGTACGTGTCGCGCCACAGGTGCGTCTCTGCGCGGAGCCGCTCGAAGTTTGCCGCCGCGTACGTCGCCACGTCGAGCGAGTTCTTGAACCAGTTCGCGTACATGCGCCCGACGCGCGGCCGGTTCGGGAAATACCACGTGACGAAGAACGTGGCGTGCTTCTCCTCGCCCGGCGCCAGGTGAAGGGCCGACGACAGGTACCCCGGCCGGGGCGTCCCGAGCGGGTACGTTCCGTCGTCGCGCGGTTCGATGATGCAGCCCGTCCGCTTGCCCACGGTGCCGCCGCCCGCCTTGGGGTCGAGGACCGCGAGCGCCATGTCGCCGTAGGCGGGATGCTCGCGCGGCGGCCCCGTGTACCGGCCGGGCGGGACGTTCGTGAAGCGGATGTGGTCGATGTTGATGTGCCCCCACGGACCGGAGTGCTTGTCCACGATGACGAGGCGCGCCGCCTTGCCGATGAACTCCCGGACGTCCCAGGCGCGGGGTTCGAGCCGCTCGTTGCTGCGCCCCGTGATGGTGCGGACCACCTTGCCGCCCACCTCCAGGTTCATGCACGTGGCGCCCTTGTGGTTGCCGCCGCCGACCAGGAAGGCGATGTACGGCTCGGCGATCGTGAACGGGCGGGACGTGAGCGTACCCTGGGGCCCGTCGTCGGTGCGGAACGTGTTGACGAAACCCCTGCCGTGCCATCCGGCCACGGGCTGCTGGCGGCCGAACTTGCCGGTGGCGGGCGCCGGACCGAACGCCTTGCCCGTCGCGGTCCAGCCGTCGTAGGAGGCTTTCTCGAAATCCTCGAAGACGGTGACGCGCGGCGGTTCGGCCGCTTTCTCAGGCGGCACTTCCACGAGGTCCATCACGACGGCCGTCAGACCGCCCCGGCGTACGATGCGGTTCCGGCTCTTGAGGCCCGCCGCCGGCGCCAACGCCAGGCACACGCCGTTCTGGAGCCAGCCGGTGAGCGTTACGTCGCAGGGTTTCGTTGACGCATTCTTCACCGTGTACCGAAGCACGGTGACAGGGACGCCTGAATCCCGGGCATTCAGGGGGATGAACGGCGAGAAGACCTCCAGGTCCACCTCGATGGGCAGGGCCGGCTTCTCTTTCGTGCGATAGCGGATCTCGGCGATCGGGTACTCGCCGAGAAAAGAAATCGCATCGAAGTCGTCGCGGCTCAGGCGCCGGGTCACGGCCTTGCCGCCCTCCGTCTTGACGCCGACGAGAAAGCCCTGGTCGATGGGGCTCGGTGGACGATACACGCGGTAACATCGGTGGCCGTAGCCGGTGTTCTCGACGTTGTTGAAGATCCACCACTGGGCGAGTGTGCCGTCGCCGCGGACGTAGAGTTGCCCTGCTGCGATCCCGCCGCACGGCATTCCGATGGTCTCGAGTTCGGGGCCGCGATAGACCTTGCGCCGGCCGCGCCCCCCAAGCCGCGCCATCCACCTGGCGTCGGCCTTGGGACCGGGCTCGCCCGGACGGAGCCCCGTCTCGGCGCCTCGAGCAGCCGGCAGCCGAGCGCCGCCGAGAAGAACGAGCGCCACCGCCAGCAATCCGATTGCGCGCTTCCCTGCCGCAGAGGTGTTCACGTGCCCTCCTCGTACCCGTTCGGTCCCGCTTCGACCTGCTCCGTTGCCCGGCGTGGACCTTGATACTTGCCGTTTTGCACCGGCCGTGTCAACAGTTCTCCCGCGGTCCCGGCGCGGGGTGGGTGTGTCAGCGATTTCTGGCATGGGACGATTTCCTGCGGCTTGGGCGTAGCGCCGGGGTTTATCCCCGGCGCATCCTGGCCGGCGCCGCGGCAAACGGCCGCCGGGCATAAAGCCCGGCGCTACAACCGCCTGCGATCGCCCGAAACACTTGCCACACCCGCGCAGGATGGGTGTCCAGCCGAAGGACGCGGCGCCGTTCAGGCACGCGGACGGCTACCGGACTTCCCACTCCAGCGCCATGGCCGAGTGCGGCGGCAGCGTGAGACGGTGGCCGGAGGCGAAGTTGGCGATTTGGCTCTCGAGGAGTTTGACCTGCGGCTCGGTTTGCTCGAACTCGTTGCCGGCCGTAATGCTGGGGGCGGTGAGCGACCAGTGAGTCGCCACCTCGTTCTTGACCTTGCCGTCGAACGCGACGGCGACCGGGTGCGGCTTCGACGTGTCGATGTTCAGCAGCACCAGCCCGCGCCGCTTGCCCTCGGCGAAGGCGCAACTCCACAGGACCGGTAGCGGCCCGTACTTTTCGACACGGCCGCGCCAGCGGAAGATACCCTCACCCGTGAACGTCGGCTCCGCGCCCGCGTGGACGGTCTCGACCAGGTTCCCCCCCATGACCTTGTTGGCCATCGCGCAGGCGAGGAACGTGGGCCGGTACCGCTCGTGGCCCTTGCGCATGCAGAGGGCGGTGCCCCAGAGGCGCACCGGCCCGATATTGCGTGCGTTGTAACTGTGCTGGACGAGGGAGAACAGGGCCTGCGTCCTGAGGTGATGTTCTTTCAGCATCAGGAGCATGTTGCCCATGACGTTGAGGCCGCCGCCGATGGAGGTGACGATCTTGTTGCGTGGCTCAAGTGGCCCGTCGCCGTGGGTGATGTGATGGTTGACTTCATAGATCGACAGTTCGATGTTGTGCTTCTTCGAGAGTTCCCAGTTCTGGCGCATGGCGCCTTTCGCGTCGCGCGATCGCCAGATGGGCCAGGCGAACGCCCAGCGGAAGAGTTCCGCGTCGGTGTCGAGGACCTCCATCTCCTTCTTCGTGATGCTCTGGATGATGTACGGCGCGACGCTGAAACGGTCGGCGTTGGGCACGCGCTCCATAATGCCGCCGTTCAGCCACGAGTTGGCCGCCTGCCCCGCCGCGTGAAACACCACGTTCGGTTTGTAGTGCGGCGAGGCCTTGCCGGTGGCGATGAGGTCCTTCCAGTAATCGCGCCCGTTGAACCCGCCGCACTGGTACGGCCCGGCGTTGTTCCAGGCCTCGTTGCCGAACTCGACGTGGATGGTCCCCAAGACCCGGGTCCACGGTTTCGGGTGTCCGAGTTCGGCTCTTTTCTTCCCGTAACCGGCGTCGGGCGGGGCGCCGAGGTACTCCATGAACCGCTTCATCTCATCCTGCGAGAGCGTTCCCGGCAGCGTGTACCACGGGTCGCAGCCGAGGTGCTCGCACAGGACGTACATCTCGTGGAGGCCGTACGGATGGCGGCTGTGCCGCTCGTACGGGCCGACCTTGCTGCCCCGTTGGCTCGAGAAGGCGTGCCGCGCGAGCGGCGGCGCGAGCGTGTTGTCGAGCGTCGAGCCGCCCATCTGGAGATACCGGAGGCACCCGGGATGGTACGTGCGGAGCATGGCGACACAGTCGTCGCGGAAAGCGGTGGGGTTGGTGTCGCCCTCCATCCAGATTTCGACGTCGTCGAGCAGGACGTCTCCGCCTTCGGCCTCGAAGGTGAACAGGAGATGATCGCTTCGCTTCGGGTCGGTCGGTTCGGGCACCTTGTCCACGCGGATGGTCTGCTCGTGGTGTTTCCACCCGGCGGCGGGCGTCAGGGCCTTCGACTCGCCGTACTTGTGTGTGGAGATCGTGAGTTTCGGCTCGCCCGCCTTCGCCTTGGCCCAGAACCGCACGTGCCACGTGCCGTTCGTCTCGCCGTACCGCTGGTAGTGGGTGCTGAAGCGGTAGTGGGCCTTCTCGCCGGCGCCCTTCAGGTTCAGCGCCGCGCAGCCGAACGCGCCGGGACGGGTGTCGCCGACGGCGATCTCGTTCTGCTTCGCGCACCAGTACCCGTCGCGTGTGTGCATCTGGCCGTCGCGGAGGCGGTTGGCCTCGATCATCAGGCCCAGGTTCGGCTCGTCGGGCGTTACGTCGCGGTCGTACTGGAAGTACATGAAGTCCTTCATCTGGCCCTGGTGCTTGGCCTTCTTCGTGGAGATGCCCTTGATGCGGCCGGTGATGCCCTTGGCAGGTCCGGAGAGGATCGTGTACCGTCCTTCCCTGAGCATCATCTCTTTCCACGAATCGTTCAGACCGAACCAGGTGGTTGCGCCGCGCGAATCGTTGGCCGGTCCGAAATGGCACTGCCGGTACGTGGTGCCCTCGAAGTTCTCGACCGCCCGTTTCTTCACCAGGGCCGCACCCGAGTAGTACGCGTCGCCGCCCAGGTTGATGCCGAACGGGACGGTGTCGGCCACGAGAATCTTGCCGGTGATGGTGATGGTGGTGAGGTCGCGTCCGGCAGCCTTCGCGCCGCAACCCGTTGCCGTCACTGCCGCGATGACAAGCCAACGCGCCACACGCCTGGAGTTCATCGGTGGCCCCTTTCGCCAGGTCAACGCGCCGCGCAAGCGCGGCGGCTGACATCGCGCCTATTCCGCCTTGCCGACGCGCCATTCGAGGATGCCGCCGGAGACCTTCGGTTGCAACTCGACCTCCAGCCGCAGGCCGTCCGTCTCGACCGCGTCGAACGTCGCGCGGTTGAACTTGTCTTTCTCGACGCCACAGGCCGACGCGCCGGTGACCGGCTTCCACTTGCCGCCCGCGCGATACAAGACACGCCACGACTTCGGCACGCGGCAGGCCCCGCGACCCGTGTCGTCGAACCAGTACACCTCGACGCTGGAGACCTTCGCGGGCTTTGCGAAGTCGTACTGGACCCACTCGGTCGTGCCGCGATGGTCCCACCAAGTCAGCCGCGAGACGCCGTGGTCGATCGAGTTGGCCGGCTCGATCTGGTCGTTCATCGCGGACGCGGCGTCGGAGGGGGACGCGTGAGACGCCGAGGCCCGGCTCTCGGAGGCGATGGTCGGCTTCGGCACGGGGCGGCTCGCGTCGCGCTTCTCGGGAATCCAGACCATCATGGGACCCGCCTCGCGGTGGTCCCAGGCATAGTACGGGACGGCGAGCAGGTCGGTGGGCGTATCGTCGCCGTCGTCACGTCGGACCGTCGCTTTGCCCTTGATGACCGTGGCGCCGCCGAGGAGGTCGCCGCGGTGTTCCGCCGCGAGTTTCGCATCGGGCGGCAGGTACAGGTTGCCGAGGTGCTTGCCGTTATCGACCCCTTCGAGGCAGTACACGATGGGCCCGCGCTGAATGGCCACGCGACCGGCGTCGTCCTTGACCTTCTCGTGGGCGTAGACCCGGCGGACGGGCATCGGCAGGTTCAGTTCGATAACGTCGCCCTTCTTCCACTGGCGCGTGACGCGGGCATAGCCTTTCTGGATGTCGAGCCGGGCTACCGGCTCGCCGTTGACGGACACGCTTGCGCCGGGTGTGCCCTTGACGGAGGCCATGCGGTAAAGACCGGCCGTCGCCGTCTCGCCGCGTGACCAAGCGGGGATGCGCAAGGCGAGGGTAAACGCCGCAGGCCTGTCCGGTTCGACCGTCAGGCGGATTGCCCCGTCCCACGGGTAGCGCGTCTGCTGCTTGAGCGTCACGGTGGCGTCCTTCCATTTGACTCGCGCCGTGCTGGCGGCGTACAGGTTTACGGTGATGCCGTCGGAGTCGGTGGCGCAAACGTACCCGGGGATGGACGGAAGCGTCCGGACGACGTTCGTCGGGCAGCACGCGCAGCCGAACCACGCCTGGCGGTGGTGCTTGCCGCTGCTGTCGAGCGGATTGACGTAGAAGAACTTCTCGCCGTCGAGCGAGACGCCCGAGAGGAACCCGTTGTACAGGACGCGCTCGAGGATGTCGGCGTACTTGGCGTCGGCGTGCAGGAGGTTCATCCGGTGATTCCAGAAGGCGTGGCCGCAGGCTGCACACGTCTCGCAGTAGGCCGTGCGGTTCGGCAGTTCGTAGTCATCGCCGAAGGCCTCCCCCCCGTGGCGGGCGCCGACGCCTCCGGTCACGTACATCTTCCTGGTGGCGGTGTTGGCCCAGAGTTGGTCGAGCGCGGCGATGTAGGCCTTGTCGCGCGTGTAGGCGGCCACGTCGGCCATGCCGCAGTACAGATACATGGCGCGGACGGAGTGACCTACGGGCTCCGTCTGCTCGATGACGGGCGTGTGGTCCTGCGAGTACGGTCCGTAGAGTTTGCGGTCGCCGGCGCGTCCGCGCTCGTCGAGGAAGAACTTGGCCAGGTTCAGGTACCGCCCTTCTCCGGTGACCTCGTAGAGTTTGACGAGCGCCAGTTCGATCTCCTCGTGTCCGGGCACGCCGTGCCGCTTGTCCGGCCCGAAGATGGAGTCGATGAGGTCGGCCAGGCGAGTGGCCACGTTGAGCATGCTCCGTTTGCCGGTGGCGCGGTAGTGGGCCACCGCCGCCTCAAAGAAGTGTCCGGCGCAGTAGAGTTCGTGGATCGATCGCAGGTTCGTCCACCGCTTCTCGGGCTCCTTGAGCGTGTAGAAGCAGAAGAGGTAACCGTTCTTCTGCTGGGCGGCGGCAATGGTGTCGATCAGGTCGTCCAGGTACTTCTCGAGTTTCGGATCGGGGTGGGCGGCCAGCGAGTACGCCGCCCCTTCGATGACCTTGTAAACATCGCTGTCGTTGAAGTAGATGCCCTCGAACTTGCCCTCCATGCGGCCGGCGGCCTTGGCGAAGTTCCGGATGCGGCCCGTGTCCTCGCACTTCTTGAAGTCGTGGGGGACGGTCTTGGTGCGGTTCGTTTCGATCCGCGGCGCCCAGAACGCATCCGTCACCTTGACGTCGGTAAACGGTACGGGCGTAAGTTTGCGGTGCGGCTTCTCGGCGGCCGCAAGTGCCGGCGCGCCGAGCGCCGTTGCCAGTAGAATCCACGTTATGCGCTCCATTCGCTTGCCTCCTGACAGTCTGCCCCTCAACCTCATTCCGTTCTGTTGAACGCTGCGCCGACCCGGCGGCGCTTCTGAAAACCGTCTGCCTATCTTCGCACAGCGGACCGGCCGGCTCTACCGAAAAACGCGCCGTCGGTCCGCCCGCCGCCGGGATAGTCTTGCCTGGGCCGAAGCGGCGGGACTACAATGACCGAGCCGCGACGGGAGGCAATGGTGTGAGACCGCCCCGATCCGTAGCCCTGTACCTGCTCGCCGGCGTTGTGACGGCGGTTGCAGGGTGCGATACGCGCCCGGCGGGGAATACGGCACCGGCGACCCCTGGCGAACGCGAGGAATACAAAGTGACCAAGACCGACGAAGAGTGGGGCGAGCAGTTGACACCTGAACAGTTCCGCGTGACACGCCAGAAGGGCACCGAGCGGCCGTTCACCGGCAAGTACTGGGCCACGACCACGCCGGGCGTGTACCGGTGCGTCTGCTGCGGCCAAGTGTTGTTCGCGTCGGACGCGAAGTTCGACGCCGGGTGCGGCTGGCCGAGTTTCTTCGAGCCTGTCCGCGGGGAGCACATCGACGAGCAGCCGGACCACAGCGGCGGCAGGGAACGCACCGAGGTCCAATGCAGTCGCTGCGGCGCCCACCTCGGCCACGTCTTCAACGACGGTCCGGCGCCGAAGGGCCTGCGGTACTGCATCAACTCGGTGGCCCTTGACCTCGAACCCAAGCCCAAAGACTCCGACAAGTAGGCCGCGCCCGCGCCGACACGGTCCGGTGGCTGGCGCTGGCTCGTTTAAAGCACTTGGTCTGCGCCTGCAAGAACGAGCAGCCGCCGCAGGGGCGGAACGCTCAGGGTCATTCTGGGCGAAACGAAGACTCTCGGCGTGCAACCCGCCGTTTTCCGCCGGCGATGGCCAGAATCAGGATGCCGACAGGGACGACGTTCCAGATGAGGATGCCGATCACGGCCCCGACGGCGCCCATGCCGGGAGCGCCCCAGTCCGAGGCCGGCAGCGTCGCCTGCCACACCTGCGTCGCGACCGTCGAGACGATCTGAACCACCGCGCCCACCAGGATGAGCCGCCACACCCACGCCAAGTCCAGGATGAGCCCCACTCCGCCAACGATGAAGACCATGGCCAGCACCGCCTCGCCAGTCGCCACGGTCAACCGGTGCCAGTAGATGCCAGGCACATCGTGAGGTTCCGTGTCGTGTTCCAGGCGCTGCACGTGATACCTCAGTTCGTAGTACGTGACGCAGACGGCGAGCATCTGGATGACCAGCAGGACGGCGAGCAGGAGGCCGGTCCAGATGCGAATCGCCCGAAGGCTCGGCGGCTCGCGGTGCGTCACACGCGATTCGGTCTCGCTCACTGTGGTCCCCCGTGCCCTTTGTCACGCCGCTATGTGACGGCACGCCCTGCGCGGCCGGTCGCGGCTGTGGCGTATGCCGGCGCTGTTGCCGGCAAATCCGCAATCACTTTGTCGTATCCTTAATCACCCCCGGCGGAAAGATCTCTTCCATATACATTTCGATATGCTCGGCGGTCTTGGGAGGGGCGATGCGCCAGTAGGTGGGGCATGGGGAGAGAACCTCGACCAGGGAGAACGCCTTAAGGTCGCGCTGGACGCGGAAACTTTTCTTGATAGCGTTCTTCGTGCGGCGGATCTGCTTGGGCGTTCCGATGACGCACCGCTCGATGTACGCAGGCTGCTCGAGCGTCGCCAGAAGTTCGCACACGCGGAGGGGATAGCCTTCGCCCGTGATGCTGCGGCCCTTGGGGCTGGTGGTCGTCTTCTGGCCGGGCACGGTTGTGGGGGCCATCTGGCCGCCGGTCATCCCGTAGACGGCGTTGTTGATGAAGATGACGCTGATGGGTTCGCCGCGGTTGGCCACGTGGACAATCTCGTTCGTCCCGATGGCAGCCAGGTCGCCGTCGCCCTGATACGAGAAGACGAGTTTGTCGGGCCGCGCACGCTTGATGCCGGCGGCCACCTCGGGCGTGCGGCCGTGGGCCGCCTCGCACATGTCGATGTCGAGGTACTGGTACGCCAGCACCGCGCAGCCGACGGGTGCCATTCCGATACACGAGTCGCGGATGTTCCACTCGTCGATGATCTCGGCGAGGATCCGGTGGACCACCCCGTGTCCGCAACCCGGACAGTAGTGCGTCCGGTTGTCGAGCAGCGTCTTGGGTCGGCCGAGTTTGAGTTTCATTGCGGCTTGCATCGTGGGGGGCTCCCTCAGTGAGACGTACCTTTGGCTTCGGCCGTAAGTTCGGGGATCCGTTTTTTCGCACGCTGGCCGAGTTCGCATCCGGCGAACTCGCGGACCAGTTTCCGCAGAATGGCCCCGGCCCGGGGAACCTGCTTGTTGGCGGCGGCCTGCTCGGCCTCGGCGAACCGTTTCTCGAAGGCCTCGGCGAGCGTCCGGGCCTGGCTTGCGGCTTCCTGACACGGGCCGAACGTATCGGACATGGCGGCGGCCTCTTTCAGCATCTTGTAAGCCAGGCCGGGTTTCTTCCGCTTGACCAGTTCCTTCGACGCGGCGATCGCCGGCTCGACCGTTCGGAACTCGGTGTTCGCAAGGAACCAGTCGCGCATGATCTCGGACTTCGCGTCAACGGCGTGGCCCCGCCCCTTGTAGATTTCGAACGTGACCTTGGCGCCGAGCCGCTTGTAGGAAGCGACCGCGGTTTTGGCCGATTCCCGAAACTGGTCGGTCTCACCGACGCCGACATAGACGGCCTTTCCCTTGCAACTACCTGGCCCGCCCGGCCCGCTGCCCCCGGCGCCGAGGATGAGGATCCCGGCCCACAGCGAAAGCGTCTGGCCGGCAATCCGGTTCGTCGTGAATCCGCCCTTGCTGAAGCCGCCGATGAACAACTGCTTGGTATCAACGTTCAGTTTCCTCACGAGCGGCGGAAGGATACGCTTCACGTTCGCCACGTCCTTGCTGCCGCCGCTGTTTCCGCTCCCCCGCTCGTTGTACTCCATGCCGACGACGATGCACCGCTTGCCGCCGAGCGCGTTCTTGAACGGCCACGTCGTCACCTTGCCGTTGAGCCCGTGATAACAGACCACGAGCGGCCACTTGCGGTCGGGCGTGTAGTCACTCGGCACGTACACGAGGTAGTACCCGTTGCCGCCGATTGAGGGGTCCTCGATCTTCGTTTCCTTGCCCGCAGGGAAGTCGGGCAGTTCGGCGCCCGCGGCCGAAGCGGCCAGCAGGCACAGCACGATGAAAAGGCAGTTTCTCATGCCAGCCACCCTCCCGCCTCAACGGCAGTGATGGAGTACCCGGCGCCTTCGCCTGCCGGCTACGGCGCGTCCTCGACTCATTTACTCCGTCACTATTCGTTGAATCTGCTCGGCCACCTGATGGACGGTCGGCACGCCGCCGCCGGCCCGCCAGACCAGATCGATCGGCGCCGGACACCCGTACAGGGCCAGTTTCACGTCCTCGATCATCTGGCCCCAACTCATCTCGACCACCAGGAACCGTGCGCCGCGCTTGGCGGCCTTAACAAGCGGCTCGGCCGGGAACGGCCACAGCGTGATCGGCCGCACGAGGCCCGCCTTGATGCCGGCATCGCGTGCGGCCCTGGCGGCATCGCGTGCGATCCGGGCGCTCGTGCCGTACGCCACGAGGATGAGACGAGCGTCGTCGGTCGCGTCCTCTTCCCAGCGGGGCAAGGCGCGCTCCATCTTCTCGTACTTGGCGCGGAGGCGCTGGTTGAACCCCTCGAGTTCGCCTGGCCGCCAGTAGAAACTCTTGACGATGCGTCTCTCGCGGCCGCCCGCGGCGCCCGTCAGGGCCCACGGGTGGTCCTGCACGCGTGGCACCTCCTTCATGGGCGGCAGGCGGACCGGTTCCATCATCTGGCCGAGTTGCTGGTCTGAGAAGATCAAGACGGGGCACCGCCATGTCTCGGCCAGGTCGAAGGCCTCGTGCGCCAGGTCGCACGTCTCCTGGACGGTGTGCGGCGCGAGCACGACTGTCCGGTAATCACCGTGCCCGCCGCCCCGCGTCGCCTGGAAGTAATCGCTCTGGGCGCAGCGGACGTCGCCGAGCCCCGGCCCGGCGCGCTGGACGTTCAGGATGAGGGCGGGCAGTTCGCTGCCCGCGAGGTAACTGATGCCCTCCTGCTTGAGGCTGAGGCCGGGGCCGGACGATGAGGTCATGGCCCGTCCGCCGGCGGCCGCCGCCCCGTGCACCAGGCTGATGGCCGCCAGTTCACTCTCGGCCTGGACAAACGTGCCGCCCACCTCCGGCATGCGGGCCGACATGTACTCCGGCAGGTCGTTCTGCGGCGTAATGGGGTACCCGAAGTAGAAGCGGCACCCGGCGCGGACGGCACCCTCGGCCGCCGCCACGTTCCCGGTAATCAGAACCTTCTGTTCCGTCTTGACCGCCACGGCGCGGGCCTCCTCCCCAGAACACGGTGCTTCACCATCTTAAGGCGGGGGCAGAGGGAGAGCAACGCAAAACGGCAGGGTGCAGCGACCGCGCCCGTAGCGCGGAGCAAAGGCCGGGAACAAGGCGGATGGCACGGCATCCGTACGGAGGCCGTGTGACTCGGATGCGACACGACGTACGAAATCCGAATGTGCCATGAGCAAGATGAGATCTGAGATCTCAGATTCAGGCCTCAGCCGTTTCCCAGATCTCGATGGCCGCGTCGGGGCACACCTGGTAGCACAGCGTGCAGCCGGTGCACTCGGCATCAGCCTTGGGGCGGGCCGGGCGCACACCGAGGTCCGTCAACTCATCCGACATCTCCAGCGCGCCCTTCGGACACACCGCGACGCACAATTCGCAGCCTTTGCAGTACGCGGTCAGGATTCGGACTTGGTAAGCCATGGGTTTGCCTTCGTTCCCCTTCATCCGGAGCATCATAGGGCGGCGACCGCGTGAGAGTCAAGAACCGCGCTCGTACTTCGGCAGATGGCCCCAGTGCAGTTTCCGGCTGAGCGTCGCAAACGCGCCGGGGCGACCGTTCTGGACCAGCAGGAACGACGCGTCGGCCCGGCGGATCCGCACCCGGTCGCCGCGCGTCAAACACACCTGCACCTGCCCGTCCACGACGCAGACGGCCTCGTCCTGGAGGTCGCTCAGTTCCAGGACGACCTCGGTCTCCGGGGGCAGCACGATCGGCCGGTGCGTCAGCGAATGCGGGCAGATCGGCACGAGGACTATCGCTTCCAGCCCCGGCGCGAGCAGCGGCCCGCCCGCCGCCATGCAGTACGCCGTGGAGCCCGTCGGGGTCGAGACCAGCACGCCGTCGCCGTAGTAAACGGTCAGGGTCTCGCCGTCGATAGTGGCAGAGATGCCTACCACGCGATGCGGTTCGCCGCCCCCCATCTGGACGTCGTTGAGGACGAGGTGTTCGCTCGCCCCGCCGTCGGCCGGTTCGCAGCGTGCCGAGAGCATCAGCCGCCGCGAGATGGGCATGCGGCCGGCGGCGATGTCGTCGAACTTCTCGCAGAAGTCCTCGGCGGTGAACTCCGCAAGGTACCCGAGTTTGCCCAGGTTGATCCCGACGACGGGCACCTCGCGGCCGGCAAGCATGCGCGCGGCCTGGAGGATCGAGCCGTCGCCGCCGAGGACGACGACCAGGTCGGCCTCCATCGCGACGGGCTCGTCCGAAAGGTCCATCGTCTCGGCCGTCACGCGGTTCTCGACCCACGGGCAAAGCGACTCGGCCACCTCGCGGGCGCCGCGCTTCTCGGGATTGACCAGAATCAGGACTCGTTTCATGGCCAGGGACTCCGGTGCTTGACCTACGCGTTGCCGGCAAGGGCCTTGACCCGCGCGGCGATGCCGTCGGCGTCGAGACCCGCGGCCGCCAGTTGGGCCGCGCGCGTGTCGTGTTCGACCAATCTCTCGCCGATGCCGACCCGATGGATCTTCCGCGCGCCCAGGCCGCGCACCTCGGCCGTCTCGAGCACGGCCGAGCCGAACCCGCCTGCCGCCGCGTGGTCCTCCAGCGCCAGGACCCACGGCTGCGCCTCGACCAGATGCGTGAGGCACTTGGCGTCCATAGGCTTCGCGAAGCGGGCGCTGGCGACCGCCACGGAGATGCCTTCCTGCTCGAGCCCGGCGGCCGCAGCCATCGCCGGCGCCACGGTGGCGCCCAGGGCAAGGATAGCGCCCTGGTCGCCTTCGCGCAGGATGGCGGCCCGTCCGACGGCGACCGGCTCGTCGGTGAAGTTCTCGGGCGGCACGCAGTCGCGCGGGTAGCGGATGGCCCACGGCCCGGCCGCCGCGACGGCAAGCCGGAGCATTCCGGCAAGTTCCGCGCGGTCGGCCGGCGCAGCCAGCACAAAGCCCGGCAGGTGCCTGAGGTACGCGATGTCGTAAAGGCCGTGATGCGTCGGGCCGTCGGCCCCGACCAGGCCCGCCCGGTCCACCAGCAGCACGACCGGCAGTGCCTGGAGCGCCGCCTCCTGGAACAGTTGATCGTACGCCCGCTGGAGGAACGTCGAATAGATGCCGACCAGGGGCCGGAGTCCCCCTTTGGCGAGCCCGCCAGCCAGCGCCACGGCGTGCTGTTCACAGATGCCGACGTCGAAGAACCGGTCCGTGAACCGGTGGCCGAACCGGATGAGGCCCGTGCCTTCGGGCATGGCGGCCGTGATGGCAACCAGCCGCTCGTCGCCCTTGGCCAACTGGATGACCTCATCGACGGCGGCGTCGGTCCAGTGGGGGAGGCTGGCGGGTCCGGCATCGGCCACGACCTTTCCGTTTCGCTCGTCGAAGGGCCTTGCGCTGTGCCACGCCTCGGGCTGTTGCGCCGCCGGGGCAAAACCGTACCCCTTCTTCGTGTGGACGTGCAGGAAAAGCGGGCCGTCGAGCCCCATTAGATCCTTGATCGTCTCGAGCATCGCCTCGATGTCGTGGCCGTCCACCGGCCCGAAGCATCGGAACCCCAGCCGCTCGAACATGTGTTCGGGCACGACCGCCTCTTTCAGGACGTCCTTGAAGGCGTGGATGGCCCGCGAGAGCGAGTCGCCCATCGGCACGCGGTCGAGCACCTCGTGTACGTCCTGCTTGAGGTTGCCGTAGGCGGGGGTGCTCCGCATCCGCGTCAGGTGCCGCGCCATCGCCCCCACGGTTTTCGAGATGGCCATCTGGTTGTCGTTGAGGATCACCAGGAGGTTCGCGCCGACGTCGCCAGCGTGGTTCATGCCTTCGAGGGCCAGGCCGGAGGCGAGCGCCCCGTCGCCGATAACCGCCACCGTCCGGGTGCCTGTGGCAGCCGCCTTCTCGGCCAGCGCGAGGCCGAGGGCGGTCGAGATGCTCGCGCCCGCGTGACCGGTCCGGAAAAGGTCGTACGGGCTCTCGGCCGGGTTCGGGAACCCGCTGGCGCCGCCGGCCGTCCGCAACCTCTTGAACGCCTCACGCCGGCCGGTCAGGATCTTGTGGGCATAACACTGGTGGCCGACGTCCCACACGAGATGGTCCTTCGAGAAGTCGAACGCCCGATGCAGGGCAACCGCCAGGTCCACGACGCCGAGGTTGCTGGCCAGGTGCCCGCCGTGGGCCGCAACCGTCTCGGTAATCAGCGTGCGGATCTCGCCTGCCAGGCGAGCCAGGGCGCCGACGTCCATGCCCTTCAGGTCCTGCGGCGAGTTGATGCTGTCGAGCAGCGAACCGGCCAATTGATCGTCCTCGTTCAATGCGCTCCCCGTTGGGTTGCGGCTAAAAGGGTCGCGGCTAAAAGGTGCGTTCGGCGACGAACCGTGCGATGTCGCGAAGCGGGTCCGCCTCGTGCCCGAACACGCTCAGGGCATCGACGGCGCGCTCGGCCTCGGCCCGCGCACGGGTGCAGGCCGCATCGAGGCCAAGAAGCCCCGCGTAGGTCAGTTTACCGGCGGCGGCGTCCTTGCCGGCCGTCTTGCCGAGCGCTTCGGTTGAAGCCGACGCGTCGAGAACGTCGTCGGCAATCTGAAACGCCAGCCCCAGGTGCATGCCGCACGCGCGGAGGCTCCGCTCAAGGTGCCGACCGGCCCCGGCCGAGACGGCGCCCATGACGGCGCTCGCCTCGATGAGGCATGCGGTCTTGCGGCGGTGGATGATGGAAAGTAGCCGCTCGTCGCCGCCGTCGCGCTGGGCCTTCAGATCCGCCGCCTGTCCGCCGACCATTCCGACGGCGCCGGCGGCGTGCGACAGTTCGGCCGCCAGACGCTTCGACGTTTCGGCGTCCTCGACCTGCGTCGCCAGGACGTGAAACGCTTCCGTCAGGAGGCCGTCGCCGGCCAGGACCGCCAGCGCCTCGCCGAACTGCTTGTGACACGACGGGCGGCCGTGCCGCAGGTCGTCGTCGTCCATCGCAGGCAGGTCGTCGTGGATGAGCGAATAGGTGTGGATCATCTCGACGGCACAGGCTGCCGGCATGGCCGCTTCGGTTGACCCGCCGCACGCCTCGGCTGCAAGGAGCACAAGGGTGGGCCGTAACTTCTTACCGCCCCCCAGGACCATGTACCGCATGGCTTCGTAGACGTCGCGGCTGGGCTCGTCGGGGGCGGTCAGGCACTCCTGCAGCGCGGTTCGGACCAGTTCGGCCCGCTCGCGGAGCACGTCGGGAACCGTTTGTCGCTCGGCCTGGGCCATGGAGACTTCCCGCAGCAGCGTTTTTGCCTGCCGTCCGGTAACGTCAGGCAGCAAAGCAGAATCGTATCAGCCGGCACAAACGGTCACAAGGGAAAACGCCTGCCGTGGCCGTATCGGTTTAACGACAGTTCAAAGTTCAAGGTTCAAAGTTCAAGGTTCAAAGTTCAAGGTTCCAAGTTCAAGGTTCAAGGTTCAAAGTTCAAAGTCGAAAGTTCAAACGGCACAGGCCATTCGGCGTTGGGCATGGTTGCGCCGCGTAAGACCTTGCCTTGGCGGGTCCTGCGGCTATAATGCCGACGCTCATGGGGCCGTAGCTCAGTTGGGAGAGCGGCTGGTTCGCAATCAGCAGGTCAGGGGTTCGAATCCCCTCGGCTCCACCATTGTCAGGTAATGACAAGTAATGGCGTGCCGGGGTAACTGCGCGCTGAATAGGCGCTGCGCGCGGATGGTCGGCCAGGCCATGCGGAGCAACCCGTGTGGGCCCGGCCACGTGCTGAGAATCTGGCTCGTCGCGCTTGCGGCAGGAACCGTTCGGGGGTACCCTACGCTGCCTGAGGGGGCGAACGTCCCTGTTTGCCAGGGGGGTGCCCATGCGGAAGTGTTCCAGACGCCGGTTCATGAGATCGCTCGCGTGCGGCGGCCTCGCTGTGGCGCTGCCGAGCGCGTATGCCACAGCGGCGGCCCGGAAGCCGACCAGACCCAACGTCGTGATGATCGTCATCGATGACCTGAACGACTACGTCACCGGCATGGGAGGGCATCCGCAGGCGAAGACGCCCCACATGGCGAAACTGGCGGCATCCGGGGTGCAGTTTCGGCGAGCCTACAGCAACAACCCCGTCTGTGCGCCGTCGCGCGGCAGCCTCTTCACGGGAATCTACCCTCATACGTCCCGCCTGATCCACTTCGGAAAGTGGTACGAGAACGAGGTGCTCGCGAACTCCAGGACGCTCCCGGAGCACTTCCGGGCCAACGGCTATCGCGCGATGGGCACGGGGAAACTGCTGCACCATTTTCGGCCGCACGTGTGGGATGAGTTCGGACACCGCGCCAACTACGGCCCCTTCGCGTACGACGGGAAGCGGACCGTCGGGCACCCGTCCGTCCCGGAGCCGTTCCGCTCGATCGGCGCCGTCGACGGTTCGTTCGCGCCGTTGTCGGATGTCCCGTCCGTGTCCGGTAGCCAAGAGGCTCCCGGCTACAGCGGGTGGATCGACACCCCGGATTGGAAGACGCGCCGGCCGTTGCGCTACGCCGGCGAGAACGACCGCGACCTGCTGCCGGACGAACGCTGCGCCCAATGGGCCGTCGAGAGGCTCCGCAGCCTGTCGCAGCAGAAGCCGAACAAGCCGTTCTTCCTGGCCGTGGGTTTTATCCGACCGCACACACCGCTCCACGCGCCGAAACGCTTCTTCGACAGGTTCCCGCTGGAGGATATCCGGTTGCCGGTCATCCAGCCGGGCGATGCGGCGGACACGCATTACAAGGACGTCTTCAGCCCGAGCCAGAAGGGTCTGCGGTACTTCCGGCTCTTGAAGGAGTCGTATCCCACGCTCAAGGAGGGCCTGAAGACCTACGTACGCGCCTACCTGGCCTGTGTGGCCTTTGTGGATGAGCAGGTCGGCAAGGTTGTGGATGCCGTTGACCACAGCGGCCTGCGCGACAACACGATCATTCTGTTGACGAGCGACCACGGCTACAACCTGGGTCAGAAGGACTACCTATTCAAGAATTCCCTGTGGGAAGAGAGCGGGCGGGTCCCGCTGATCGTCCGCGCGCCGGGCGTTGGCAAGGCCGGTGCGGTCGTTGAGCACCCCGTATCGCTGGTCGACATCTACCCGACGCTGGCCGATCTGTGCGGTTTGCAGGGCGACACCCGCAAGAATGCCAAGGGCGCCCCGCCGGACGGCCACAGCCTCAGGCCGTTTCTCGTCGATCCACAGACCGACAAGTGGGAGGGCCCCGAGGCGGCGCTGACCGTCATCAAAGCGGAACGGCGCCCCAGCGACAAGCCACGCCAGCATCACTACTCGGTCCGCACGCGGCGATGGCGGTACACGCTTTATAACAACGGCAGCGAGGAGTTGTATGACCACGACACGGATCCGCGTGAGTGGACAAACCTGGCCGGCGATGCCCGTTACAGGGATGTGAAAGCGGATCTGAAGGCTCTGTTGCTCCGGATGACGGGAAACCCGCGGACACCATCGTGATTCCATGAGGCTGGCCGGAGTGGGCGCTGCAGCCACAGCGTCGGTAGGCCGGACGCCCGGTAGCATCTCACGCGGCGGCCGCATTTCTCTTACCGTGACACAATGGCTTGGTCCGTGCCCGTGGTCCGGACCGACTCCTTCTCACCCGCCTTCGCCCCCAGTTCCGGCAGCCGCGCCAGCGCCGACCGCTCGTCCTCAATGAACGTGTGCGCGAGAGCGGTCGCCACGGCGCCCAGCCAGGGTGGTCCATCGTCAGCGTGGGGCCTGAGTGGCGCGCCAGGCTCTTCGCTACCGCCGGCACCACGCCCGACCGGGCCAGCCGCGTGATGAACGTGTGCCGCAGGGTGTGGAAGTCGGCCACGCGGTCCGAGGCGTCGCGGTAGGGAATGCCGGCGGCCTGGAGGTCCTTCCGCAGCATAGCGGGGCAGATTATCACCTTGCCCCCTTCCTGGACGCGTTAATTATAGGTTACCGCCCGTGGACGGAAGCAGCGGACGACCCGCGCCAAGGACACGGGGCGAGCCCGCGCCGCAGGGCGCGCCGATCTCCCCGTTGCTGGCGAACCTCTACATCCGACGCTTCGTGGTGGGCTGGAAGGTGCTGGGGCACGAAGCGCGTCTGAAGGCGCGAAAGCGTCAACTACGCCGACGACTTCGTCATCTGCTGTCGCGGGACCGGCGCCCAGGCGCTGGCCGCCATGCGAAAGATGATGGTGCGGCTGAAGTTGACGGTCAACGAGGCCAAGACGCGTCTGCGGCGGGCGCCGGACGAACCGTTCGACTTCCTGGGGTACACCTTCGGGCGGAACTGGTCGCCCGGGCCAGGGCGGTCGTATATCGGGACGCGGCCGTCGAAGAAGCGGCTGGCGCGCCTGGTGACGGCCCTGCGGGGGCTGACCGGACGAAGGAGTGCCCGGCCGACCGTGCAGGAGAAGGTCGCGGAACTCAACCGCCTGCTCAGCGGTTGGGCGAACTACTTCTGCCTGGGGTCGGTCAGCCGCGCCTACCGGGCGATGGACGAGCAGGCCCGGCGACGGCTGCGCCAGTGGCTGCGTGCGAAGTACCCGCACCAGGGGTCCGGGCGGAAACGGTACCCGGACGCCTACCTGCACGAGGTGCTGGGGTTGGTCCGCCTTCAGGGGCGGCCGCGCGGCTTCCCGTGGGCGAAGGCGTGACGCCTTCTCCGAGAGCCGGATGCGGGAAATCCGCACGTCCGGTTCTTTTGAGCGGGGTCTGGAAACGGAGCACGGTCGAGCCAGTGAGGCACCGCCAACCGAAAGGGGCGGCCAACGGTTATGCCCGACCTACCCCACCGCGCCAGACCTCGACTCTACCCTGTACGGCCTGTTTCCCGGCGACCTCATCACGCCGCGCGGCACGCCGAAGTTGGCTGCCGCTGCCCGAAAGTCGCTCGACCTGCGCGGACCGGGCAACGTGGGCTGGAGCAAGGCATGGAAAGTCAACCTGTGGGCACGTTTGGCGGACGCCGAACGGGCCTACGAGCGCCTCGCCAGCCTCATCGCCGACAACACCAACCCCAACTTCTTCGACCAGTGTTACGCCGGCCGCCCGACGCCGTTCGAGATCGACGCCAACTTCGGCGGCGCCGCCGGCATCGCCGAGATGCTCCTGCAGAGCGTCGGCGGCCAGATCCATCTGCTCCCCGCGCTGCCGAAGGCCTGGCCCACGGGCGCCGTCAACGGCTTGCGGGCGCGCGGAGGCTTCGAGGTGGACATCGCATGGAAGGACGGCCGCCTGACCATGGCGGCCATACGCTCGAAATGCGGCCGCCCTTGCCAAGTTCGCGCCCGTGAGACCCTCACCGTCCGGCACGGCGGCAAGACCGTTCCCTCCGACACGCCACAGGCCGCTGTCATTCGGTTCGACACGACCGCCGGGCAGGAATACGTCCTGACATCAACCGCCAAGTGATGAAGCGGGTGGCATGGCCACGCTTGCGTGGCCATGAGCCTTGTCATTCGCAGGGGTGCGGCAAGCCTCGCCCTGTTCAGCCGTCTGCCCTCACTGCGTAATCCTATAAAAGACCCAGATCATGGCAGCGACGATGAGCCAGGCCGCCACGAAGCCGATGATCGACGTGACGGTCGGGACGGGGATCTCAAGACTCCGCCAGGGGAGCAGCGACCGCCGCGCGGGCACCTCGGCCCCTTCGGGCAGCGTGCACGGCTGCCGGAGCGTCTCGCCGGGCGCCACCGGCGTGCGGACCAGGGCGTAGAAGTTCTCCAGTTTGCTCTCGCGGACGGGCCTGGTGAGCAGGCTCACGAGGATTCCCGCCAGCAGCCCGGCCGACAGATAGAACACCATCAGCCAGGGCAGGTAGATCTCCAGGCCTTTGGCCGTTTCATGGACCAGCCAGAGGCGCCCGGCCAGTGGAGTGCTCCGGATGCCCGCGAGCACCGCCTGCGGCAGAAACGACCCGACCAACAGGACGGTAATGGCCGTCAGCGTGGCGGCCCACGCGCCGGCCACCGTCGTCCGACGCCAGAAGAGGCCCAGCCAGAAGGCGACCCCCATCATGGCCGAGATCTTCCAGAACCATGTCAGACCTTCACGCACGTCCGGCAACACAAAAGCCGCCCCGACTCCCCCGGCCACCACGGCCAGCGACACCAGGCGCCCCACCCTCAGGTAGTGTCGGTCCGGCCGCCCGGGCACCAGCGGTTTGTAGATGTTCTCGGTAAACAGCCCCGCCGAGGCGATCATGAACGAATCGCACGAACTCATCACGCTCGCCAGCAACGCCGCCAGAAACACCCCGAGCAGACCCGGCAGAACCTGCGGAAGGAAGTCCTTGGCCATGAGGCCGTAGACCTGGTCGGCATCGACCTTGCGACCGCCCAGGTACGCCACGGCCGCAAGCCCCGTCAGGCACCAAGCCATCGTGCAAATCCGCTTGAGGAAATTGCCGCACATGAAGCCGACACGGCCGTCCATCTCGGTCCGGCCGGCGGCGCAGTTGCCCATGGTGTGCGGCTGGACGA
>CAZIJC010000044.1:0-29468 GCA_964539385.1 uncultured Anaerolineales bacterium
GTCATGCTGCGAAGCCCGACGAACGCCCCGCGCGACTTCGGATCGACCACCGGGCAGGTGCTGCCCGAGAGGTGCGGCAGAAAGAGGAGACCGCCCGCCCCCGGCGGCGCTTCCCTGGCTGCGCCGATGAGGTAGTCCCAGTCGGTCCCGCCTTCGGTTTCGGCCCGGTGCGATTCCGCCAGGCCGTACTCCTTGCGGAACCATTCGAGGCACTCGCCCGCCGGCGTGCTCGCCCACGCCGCCCACCTGTCGCGAGCCACGTGCGCCTGGACCGTCAGGCCGGTCTGCCTGAGTTGCGGCGTCAGGACGGGCTCGGGCATCGAGGCCGAGACGATCTCCCACGTGCCCGTCACGTCGAGGACGACGCCCGGCCGGAACGCCCCCACCGGCAGGTTGCCGCACAGATGGTCGTGGCCTCCGAGGACCACGGGCGTGCCGGCGGGCAGGCCCGTCGCCTCGGCGGCCTCGGCGGTGACTTCGCCCAGCACGGTGGTGCTGGGATGGGCGTCGGGCATGAGGCGCCGGTCGATGCCGGCCAGACCCAGCAGTTCGTCCGACCAGTCGAGCCTTTTCTGGTCGAAGAGCATCATGCAGGAGGCCATGCTGTAGTCGGTGGCCCGGCGCCGGCAGAGCATGAAGTTCAGGAAGTCCTCGATGAGGAGCCACGTGGCGGTGCGCGCGAGGATCTCAGGCTCGTTCTCGGCCATCCACCGTATCCTGAGCGCCGCGTTGATGGCCCAGACGGCGTTGCCGCCGATGGAGAACGTCTTCTCGGCCCCGATGTTGGCGAGCCACCACTGGAGTTGCGGCTGGGTGCGCGGGTCGAGCCAACTGATGAACGGGTACAGCCACGTGCCGTCTTCGGCGATGGGCACGCCGTCCATGCCCATGCCGGTGACGGCTACCGCCTTGATGCCGGCGGGGTCGTCGAGGCGGCCGACGGCTTCGCGGAGCGCTTCGGCGGTGCCGTTCCAGATTTGCTGCGGCTGCCAGACGGTCCAGTCGGGATGGTCGGGGTCCGGGTTGAAGCGTTCGGTCGGCCGGGCGCCGGCAGCGACCGCGTTGCCGTCGGTATCGTAGATGACGGCCTTCAGGCTGGTTGAGCCGAGGTCGATGCCCAGAAGATAGTCCATCGTTTCACCTTTACAGGGCCAGGGGATACCGGCCGTATTCCTTGAGCGTCTCGAGCATGGCGGCGTAGTTCTCGGGGTTGACGGATGAGTGAATCGAGTTGCTCGACGAGAGGATATAGCCGCCGCCGGGGGCGCCTTGGCGGAGCGCCTCTTTGGTCGCCTCGGCGACCTCCTCGATGCTGCCGTACACGAGTACCTGCGTACAGTCCACGTTTCCCTTGAGGGCGACGCGGTCGCCGAACCTGGCCTTGACTTCGGCCAGGTCCATGCCGCCCTGGGGGTCGATCGGGTCGAGGCAACTTATTCCGGCGTCGATCATCATGTCGATGATGGGCCAGAGGTTGCCGTCGGAGTGCTTGATGAACGGCAGGCCCAGTTCCCTGAAGCCCCCCGCCACGCGCTTCAGGCCCGGATAGAAGAGCGTCCGGAAATGGTCCGGCGACATGAACGGCCCGACGTTGCCGGCGTAATCGTCGCCGGTCCAGACGAAGTCGGCGCCCCGCCGGGCCACCTCCTTCGCCATCTCCAGATTGATCTCGACCGACAGGTTCACCAGGGCCGTCACCAGGTCGGGGTCGGCGGCGATGGCCATGAGCAGGTTCTCCATGCCCGTCAGGTACCGCGGGATGCTGAAGACGTCGTTCAGGTGGACGCCGATGGCCATCTTGCCCTTGAACTCGGCCACGGCTTGGTCCACCGAATCGTAGCGGCCGGGGGCGTGCGGGTCGGGCGGCGTGTAACGCGCGAAGTCGTCCATCGTGGCGATGGGCGAAGCCACCTCCACGCCGTGCTCCTCCCGGCCGTACTCCACGACGTATCCCCACTCGGTCCGCCAGCGGTCGGGGCCGACCTGCTCCTTCATGTAATCGGGCGCCACGAGTATCGCGTCGTGACCCATGCGGACGGCGAAGTCGTTGTGGGATGTGCAGCCGGGGCAGACGGCCTCGCGCACGTTCTTGGCGATGAGCCACTCGAAGTGGGGGACGCGGTCGGGCTGCTCGCGTCTCAGGACGCGCATGACCCGCTCGGCACTGGTCAGTTCGGCCATGGGGTACGGTTCTCCTCGCACGTCAGCCTTTGGGCATGGCGTTGCCCTTGGCCAGGATGCACACGCCGATGATCAGGATGGCGATGCCGGCGACGATCCAGGCGATGCTCTTGCGGCTGGCCCCCTTCCACTCGCCCGTGCGGAACCCGTGGACGTTGCCGACGATGATCGCAAACGACATGAATGCGGCGTAGCCGACGGAGATGCCGAGTTTGCCCAGGCCGATGTAGCCCAGGCCGAAGAAGAAGATCGCCCCGTCGTGCAGGAAAGCCATGACGAGCGCCAGCACCAGGAGCATGCCGACGCCGGGCTTGCCGAAGTGCTTCCAGGTCTTGTTCTTCACGAGCAGCACCACGCAGTAGCCGAACGACGAGAGCGCCCCGCCCCACAGGATGATCGCCGTCACGACGAAGGCGGCACGCCACGGCGGGTTGCCGAAATCGTTCCGGGCGATGCCCAGGACGGGCCCGGCGTAACTTGCCGCCACGGCGTAGCAGGCACACAGGATGCCCGAGACGACGCCGATCGCCAGGCCGATGAGCATCTTCGGCTTCTTCGTCGCCGTTTGCGGGTCTGGGGTCTCGGGCTCGTTCTTCTTCAGGCTCCGCTCCTTGAGGATGCCGGCCCGCCCGGAGACGATCACGCCGAGCAGGCAGACGGCCACGCCCGCCAGGATCACGTAGCCGTGAGGCGTGAGCACCTCGTCGGCATTGTGCAGGAGCATCGGCGCCATCGACCCGAACATGATCTGTGCGCCGTAGTTGAGGGCGTAGGCCAGCGAGAGGCCGATGAAGGCGAAACTCATGCCCAGCGTCATTGAGCCCAGGCCCCAGAGTAAACCGAAGACGAGCGGCAGGATGAGAATGCTCAAGCCGGCGGCCGAGTAGATGGCGTAGAAGTCCTTCACAATCACCGGCCCCAGCGTCACGGGAATCAGCACCGTCACGAACAGGAAGAACGGTCCCCACAGGTTCTCCCAGGGCGTGTCTTTCTTCACGAACTTGCTCGGCAGGCCGAACGACCCGCCGCAGATCGCACCCAGAAGTACGAAGAGGAATCCCAGGATCATCGGCGTTTCCCCATTTCATGGCCCATGGGCCGCACGCGGTGCATCCCACCCGCGACGTTGGGCGGCATTGTAACGTCTGCCGCCGCCGCTTGCCAAACGCTTTCGCCGGCCCTCGACCGAGGCGCTATTGAAAAGGTGCCGCCCCGCCGTGTATTCTGGAGGCGGTCCGTTGGTGGACGTGTCCCGTACGTGGTCGAGTCCGAGCGAGGGGAAGATTCCCATGACGGTGCGTTATGCCCCAGGCCGATTCGTGCTGTTCTGTCTGCTGGTTGCCGCACACGTCTCGCCGGCGCCGGCGGGAACCGCGGCTGCCGAGGGCGGCGAGCGCAATCGCACGCTGCTGGACCAACTCGATACGCCGCTGCTGTTCGTGAAGCGGCTCAACTACCTCGGGATTCACATCTACGATACGTACTACAAGTGGCGGCCGGGCGGCGGCATCTACGTTCTGGAGAACCCGTCCGCGCCGCCTGCCGAGCACAGAACCCGGCCCGTCATCGACCCCACCACGCCGGAGACGCTCGGCACCGGCATCTACAGCGACCCCGAACTCTCCTGGGACGCCACACGCCTGCTCTTCTGCTACAAGCCCAGTCCGAAGGCCTCGACGAGCATTTACGAGATCGGCGTGGACGGCAAAGGCCTGCGGCGGCTGACCGATCCCGACCCGTACTGCGCCGCCTACAAGGGCAGAAACGCGGGCAGCCACGACGTGGCGCCGGCCTATCTGCCGGACGGCCGCATCGTCTTTCTCTCGACGCGGCCCAACGGCCTGGTGCCCTGCAACAACACGGGGATTGCGATTCTGCACGTGATGAACGCCGACGGTTCCGACATCCACTCCATCTCGGTCAACAACGTCAACGAGTTCGACCCGTGCGTCCTGCCCGACGGCCGCATCCTCTTCGGCCGATGGGAGTACGTGGACAAGACGGCCCTGACGCAGCAGTCGCTCTGGACGGTCTTCCCCGACGGCACGAACGAGACGGCCTTGTTCGCCAACAACATGGTTCGCCCCGAGGCGCTGCTGGACGCGCGGCCGGTGCCGGGGGCGCTTCCGCTGGTGGCGGCGTCGTTCACGCGGCACAACAGCCCGCCGCGCGGCAAGGTCGGATTCGTGGATACGTGGCTCGCAAAGAACGGGGCCGAGGCGCTGTTCAACCTGGAGGACCACCCCCGGCCCACCGTTGACACCGGCGATTCGTGCGAGCCCTGGCCCCTCTCGCGAGACGTTATCCTGTACAGCGGCAAACCACGGGGGCGCAAGTTCAACGCCATCATGATGATTGACCGAGGTGGGCGCAAGGCGGTGGTCTGCGCAGACCCGAAGATCGACTGCCATTCGCCGATCCCTGTCAGGCCGCAGTTGACGCCGCCCGTCATTGCCCCCAACACGCGGCGCGACGAGCGCGCCGGGCGCTTCTTCGTTCAGGACGTTTACCAGGGCCTGACGGGGGTGAAACGCGGTGAGGTCAAGTGGCTCCGCGTCATCGAAGAGACCGTGCGGACGAGCCCGAGCCCCGGCGGCGCCCTCAACCAGACCTTCCTGATGAGTGCGGTGCTCGCCTGGAGTGCCAAGAACTTCCTCGGCGTCACGCAGGTCGAATCCGACGGGTCGGCGTACTTCGAGGTGCCTTCGGGGCGGGCCGTCTATCTCCAGGCGCTCGACGGCGAGGGACGGCTGATCCGGAGCATGCGGACGTTCGTCCAGGCGGCGCCCGGCGTTACGCGGTCCTGCATCGGGTGCCACGAGTACAAGTTCTCGGCGCCGGCAAGCGCCGCGAGCGCCCGCGCCCGGAAACGCGGGCCTCAGCGGTTGAGGTCCGAATCCTGGGGCAGCGGGTTCATCGACTATCCGAGCATGGTCCAGCCGATACTGGATAAGCACTGTGTCCGATGTCACGGCGGCCAAGGGGGGCTCTCGGCAAGCCTGGACCTGACGGGTGGGTGGACCGAGTATTTCAGCATCAGTTACGAGAACCTCGTCAGCCGGCGCGAAACGCAACTGGTGGCCCACTTGATATCGGGCATCGACTGCATGAACGGCACGTCGTACTGGTCGGCCAAGATCTTCCCGCCGCGATTCCACGGCTCCGGGGCCGCGCCCCTTGCGGGCGTTCTCGTCAACGGAGACAAGGGCCACAAGAAACGCCTCACCGGCCTCTCGCGCCCCGAGCGCGACCTGTTGCTGGCCTGGATCGACACCAACGGCCTGTACCACGGCACGTGGGACTACACGGGGCACGGGTGCTCCCTGAAGGCCTGGGGCAGGGTCCGAGGGGCCCTGATGGCCCGGATGCAGAAGGCCGCATGCGCCCGGTGCCACGGCGACGGCAAGCGGATCCCGCGATTCGAGAGCGACTGGTTCAACCTCGAGCGGCCCGAACTCAGCCGCATCCTGCGGGCGCCGCTCGCCGAGGGCAAGAAGGGCTTCGGCCTCGCGCTGTGCCGCGACCGCAAGGTCGATCCGCGCCGGCGGCGCGTCCAGATTCTGCGGACCGGGCGATACGTCCACGGCGCGGAGCCGCTGGAGAAGTTCAAGCCGCAGCCCGCGCCGCCACCGCCGCCCGACGACGGCCGGCCGGTCGTCTCCTTTGCCTCGACCGATGATCCGCACTACCGGGCGATGCTGGACATCATCCGCGACGGTCGGCGACAGGCGCTGGCGGCGCCCCGCGTCGATATGCCCGGCGCGGATGTCCAGCCGGGCAGTTTCCGGCAATCCGTGCCACCACCGCTGCCCGACCCGCTCCCGGCTCTTGTCGCGAAGGTCGTGGGCGACGGCATCGTTGAACTCTCGTGGCCGCGAAACGCACAGACCATCGGATTGGCGTTCGAGGTGCATCGCGGTTCGGCGCCGGGCTTCGAGCCGACCGAGAAGACGCGGCTGTACCAGTCACACGGCTTCCTGTACGCCGACGCGCAGGCCTCGACCGGCCGGCAGCATTACGCCCTGCTGGTGTGTTCGGGACCGGTCCGGAGTACTCCCTGCCGGGCCACCGTCACGGTACCCGAGCCGGCGCCGCCGCCGGTGCCCGCCAAGTTCGTGGCCGAGGGAGAGCCGGGGCAGATTGCTCTGGCGTGGCAGTCCCCCGGAAAGGACGGCCTTCGGTACAACGTGTACCGCGCGAAGGCAGGATCCGAGACGTTCGAGAAGATCACCGACCAGCCGGTCGGTGGAACCGCCTACTTCGACACCGACGCCGCCCCGGAAGCCGCTTACGCCTACGCGGTGCGCTGCGTGAGCCGACGCGGAACCGAGAGCGACGCGACGCCCGCCGTCACGGCCTCGGCCCTGCCGGTCCCCAAAGAGGCCGTGTTCACGGCGCCCTTTGGCCGCGATATTCACGCCCGGCTTGCCACGGGTGCGGCAGCCAAGGGACGCGTGCACGGCGGTGCGGCCGTCGCGGACGGCGTCCTCGACCTGCGGCGCGGCGGCCACGTGACGTTCGGGCACCGGCCGGAGTTCGACCTGGCGCGGCCTCTGACGGTCGAGTGCTGGGTCCGCTTCGACCGGGCAAGTCAGATGCCCGTCATCGTAAGTTGCGGGAAGTGGCAGGGGGCAGGGTGGTTTCTCCAGGGCATCAGCGGGGGCTGGCGGTGGTATTGCGGCGGTGTGAATTGCGACGGCGGCAAGTCGGCCGTCGGCCGATGGACCCACTTGGCGACGACCTTCGACGGACGCCGCGCACGCGCCTATCAGGACGGTCGCGAGGTCGCCTCCGCGCCGTGCCGGCCAAACCTCTCGCCGTGGCCCGGCCCCCTCTTCGTGGGACAGTACGGGCCGGCGCCCGGGCCGCAGTACCAGGTTGCCGGCCGTATCGCGGGCCTGAAACTCTACCGGCGTGCCCTGTCGGCGGAGGAAGCCGCCGCAGCCTTCAAGGCAGGTCCCCCTGCCGGGAAGTGAGTCCGGCAGCCGCTTCGTTTCAACCCGGATTTTCCGGATGCCCCCCCAATTCATGTACAATGGCGTGTCGTTTGACCGCATGAACAAAGGGTTTTCTCGATGCCACGGACGGAGCAAGGCGAGTATGCCATGGGTGAAGCCGGCAAGGATGCTCTTCGGGTGGGTTTCGACGGATCGCTCAATCTGGAATTCCACGGCACGAGGGTCACCTCGGACGCCGGGCTTCTACCGTATCGCGAACTGGACGCGACAGCCGGAGGACGCGGAGGCGACGGGGCGGTCTGCGCGAATCAACAACGAACGGCTGTTTGCCGACTGGTTCGGCCCGCAACATCGCCCGTCGCCGGCCGGATACCCCCTGTGCCGAGCAGAAGATCTGCTTGCTGATCTCGCGGCTGGCGATAGAATCGTTGGAAAGGCCGAGGTCGGTCGTGGGCAGAAATCCATATGGGAAGTCTCGGGTGAAAGGATTGAAGGTGCACCGGCGACGGGATTTTCTGAAGGCGACCGGCGCAGGGGCTGCCGTGCTGGCGGCCTCGCGGATGCTCCGCGCGGCGGGCAAGACGGCCGAGCGACCCAACGTGCTACTGCTGTTCAGTGACCAGCACAATGCGGACGTGATGGGCTGCGCAGGGCATGCCACGGTCCGCACGCCACACATGGACCGACTGGCAAGCGAGGGCGTGCGATTCTCTCGCGCGTACTGTCCCGACGGCATCTGCGTGCCGTCGCGGACGGCGATGTTCACGGGGCTGTACCCGCGGATCACCGGCGTGCTGTACAACGCCGACGCCCCGCCCGAGCCGAACGGGCTCCTGCCGCTGCACAAGTTCCTTCGGGCGTGCGGCTATCGCACAGGAGCGTTCGGCAAGATGCACCTGCCCCGCGGCTTGCGCGAGGACGGGTGGGACGCCTCGGCCACCACGATCTCGCCAAAGCAGGACCCCTCCGACGAGAACTACGGGGATTGGGTTCGCGAGAAAGGCCAGTTCGACTCGCACGAGCGGGACTTCAAGCACTCGTTCTCCGCGTCGCTGATGGCGCAACTCTCGCGAACCAAGCCCGTCAATCGCACGACGGCCTACGCCGCCGGCAAGGCGATCGACTTCCTGCGACGGTGCAAGCGGGAGAGCCAACCGTTCTTCTGCTGGTGCTCATTCATCTACCCCCACCAGCCCTACACGCCCCTGCCGCAATGGGCCGACCTCTACGACGTCGACAAGATCACACTCCCCGCCAACGTCTCGGAGCCGGTCGCCAATCTGCCCCCCGCCCTGCGAAACTGGCGGCAGAGGACCACCCCGCCGTGGAACTGCGGCACGGCGGCGAAAGACCACGCGATCTACCGCCGGTACGTGGCTTACTACTACGCGTTGGTCAGCGAGATCGACCATCATATCGGAGCCGTGCTTGACGAACTGAAGCGCCTGGGACTGGACGACAACACGATCGTGATCTACGCATCGGACCACGGCGACTTCGTCGCCGGCCATGGCATGGTCGAGAAGTGCGCGGTCGGACACAATGTGTACGAAGACACGCTCCGCGTGCCGCTGATCCTCCGCTGGCCGGGACGCTTCAACGCCGGCGCTGTCCGCCACGACCTGGTCTCGCTGATCGACCTGTACCCGACGCTCCTGGACCTGACGGGCGTTAAACGACCCCCCGCCGCGCGGAAACTCGACGGCCTGAGCCTCGCGCCGACCCTGCGGACAGGCAAGCCGCTCGACAGGCGGTATCTCGTCTCGGAGAACTGGTCGCAGGTGACGGTCGTCGGCAGGCGGCACAAGTTGGGCGTCTGGCAGGATCCGGGCCGGCAGTACGCCCGATGGGATTTCCGCAAACACGGCGACATGCTCTTCGACCGGCAGGCGGACCCGCTGGAGACGAAGAACCTGGCCGGCACGCCGGCGGCCGCCGAAGAAGAAGAACGGATGCGAACCTACCTGGCCCAATGGCTCAAACAGACTGACGCGACGGGCCGAACGCAGGTGAGCAGAATGCCCCCCCGGAAGAAGCCCGTTCGCAAGCCGAAGACCTGATCTTAGGCAACATGGGACATCCACGAGCAAGTCCATGTCAAGGCGGTAGCGGACGGTTTCTTTGCGGGCTCTTCCGAACATCCATTCGGCGGGCGACCCGCGTCTTTCGTGCCCTGGCCTGCCGGCACGCCCGGAGCAGGATGCGGCGGGTAGCCACTTCGGGGTAATCGGCCGCCAGTTTCTCGAGCGCCGCGAGATGCGCCCCCTCGCAGAGCATCGCCAGCGCCTGTGCCGCCGAGTGCCGCACGTCGAGGGCGTTATCGAAGTTCGCCACGCTTCTCATCAGGGCGGGTGCGACTCGCGCCTCGCCGATGCGGCCCAGGGCATGCGCGGCGGCGGCCCGGTAGAACGGCGTCATCGCCTTGTAGATGAAGACGTTCGGCGGCGTCTCCAGCCCCTGGCTACCCTCGGTCGGATCCTTCTCGACGGCGGCAAGCAAGGCTTCGACGGAACCGCGGTCGCGGACCTTGCCGAGCGTTCTGGCGAGGAAGAAACACGTCCACGACCGTTTTCGCGACGGCTTCGTTGCGCGGTACCGGTTGAAGGCGGCCCGCAGCCGCGAGGCGAAACGCCTGTCGAGGCAGACGACGCTGGCGATATGGGCGGCCCGCGACTCGGGGCACAGCGGCTTGGTGGACCTGGCCGGCGGCGAGGCCGTGACCGCCGCCTTCAGACCCTCGTCCGGTTTGGCATCCGGGTCGCCGAGGACCGCCAGGCACGTCTCGATGACGGCCGACGCCCGGCCGCTCCGTTGGACGACGCGGGATGTGAGCGTCTCGTATCCGTCGTTTTCCAGCAGGATGCCGCGGTCGGAATCGATCGGGACCGACCGCAGGATGTGCGGCACGATGGCCGCCAGGTCGCGCGAGCCGATGGCGTCGAGCGCCTCGAGGATCCGATGGTGCAGCGGCGAGGAGTGGGACCCCATCAGCCAGTCGTGGTCGGCTGCCCGGAACGTGTAGTACCAGAAGTCGCCGAGCGTCGGGTACGCCTCGATGAGCGCCTTCTCGGCGTCGGGCGTGGCGATGCGTCCGAGGGCCTCGGCGGCGGTTGCGGCCAGGTAGGTGGGCTTCTGGTGCCAGCCGAACTCGTGCGACCCGCCGCCCTTGACGGGTGTGCGCCCGGTTTTCAGGATCCGGGTCAGCAGGGGCACCGCCGAGGCGTCCTGAAGGTGGCCCAGGGCCCGCATGGCGGCCATGAGCGTGCGGAGGTCACCGTCGGGCTTGGCGGCGACGTAGTCTCTGATCGCGGCCTTCGCCGCGTCGCCGCCGACGTGGCCGAGGCTCTCGATGGCGGTGTGCACGGTGGCCGGGTCCTTGTCGGCCAGCCTCGCCACGAGTTCCGCCTCGATGGCTCGCCAGTCGTGCTCCTTGAGCCACGTACGCCACGCCTTGGCGCCCCCGGTGCGGCCTTCGTCGGAGAACGCGTCGAAGGCGGCCGCGTGGCCGGTCAGGTGCTCGAGGGTGGCGTGGGCGGCCTGGGCGACGAGCGGATGAGCGTCGGTCAGTCCTTTCAGCAGCCTGGGCACGGCGTCCCGATTGCCGCAGGCGGCAAGCGCCAGAGCGGCGCCGGCTCGCAGTTCCGGACTCGGTTCGTCGAGCGCGCCGAGCAGGGCTCCCACGGCGGCGCGGTCGCGAAAGATCGCCAGACGCCGAGCCGCCGACAGTTTCAGGTCCGCCGCGCCGCCGGCCAGTTGTTCGCACAGTCGTTTGACCTCGGCAGCGCGGCCGGGGGGTAGCGGCTTGTCGGCGTGGGCGTCTTCAATCGGCGGCTGGGAGTACAGGTCGATGGTGGCGGTTTCGCGGAAGCGGTCCAACTGGAGGTTCAGAACGCCTCCGTTGGCCGCGTTGTTGCCGCGAAAACGGTGCGGCAGGCCCTGGCCGAGCAGGTCGAGCGGCGGGGTGCGGCTGGCGTCGGCGTCGGCCGTCATGCGAGGGGCCACCGTCCGGGGCGCGTGGCATCCGATGCACGAGCGTCGCTCGCCCGGCCTGGCGTAGATCCACGTCAGTTCGTTGATGACGGCCCGTCCCTCGGCGTCGACGGCCTGGAGCGCCAGCGCCCGGTCGGCCGGTACCCGCGCGTAGAACGAGCCGTCGGGGGCGAGAGGGACGGTACCGAGTTCCACGGCCTCGACGCCGATGTGGTCGTACGGATGTCGGGCCGACCGCAGGGCGAGCGGTCGGCCTTCGTACACCCGGATCGCCCGTACGCGCGCCAGGTCTCCCTGCGTCTGTCTGGTGTGAAACACGTTCTGACAGTAGAGAAAGCCCGTCTCTTCCCCGGCCGGCTCCCCGCTGCGGTACAGATGGGAGGCGACGGCCGCCGCCGGCTTCGGCCGCGGGCCGAGGTACACGACCGAGTGCAACCCGCCGACGTCGGAGGAGTAGATGCGCGTCACGTCGCCGCTCGCGGGGTCGAGGACGCCCAGCGCCGACTGTCCGGGCACGGTGCACAGGAGCCTGCCGTCGGGCAGAGGCGAGATGTCGAGCGGGACGAACGGCGCGGGAATCTGTTCGGGCGACGACTCGCCGCGCGATGCCACCAGGCCAACCGACGAGATGGCCGCAATCCGACCGTCGGGCAGCGGAGAGATGCTTCCGAACCCGTACTGGCGCAGCCATCGTGACTGCTGCTCGGCCGCACGCGAGCGGTCGTAGCCGACGGGTCCGCGGTCTGCGCCCAGGATGACGACGCCGCCCGTCCCGTCGGGCCGGACCTGGTGGATCTGCGTCTCGACCTTGGCCCGTTCCAGGAAGTTGTCGCTGCGGACGAAGGCGATGCCGCCGTCGGCCGTGACGCGCGGCTCGCGGTCGGCCACGATGTGGTATGTCAGGGGGCGGATGTCCGTGCCGTCGGTGTTCATCACGAAAAGCGACGAGGCCAGGTTGCCGTGGTACTCTTCGCGGCTGCCGATCCGCGTGGAACTGAAGACGATACGGCCATCGGGCAGCGGCTCGGGGTCGTAATCGTGGCAGGGTCCTTTCGTGATGGCCTTGAGCCCTTTGCCGTCGGCCGAGATGCGCCAGATGTGAAAGAACGCCTCGCCGGCGGTGGCCATCGCAAGATAGACGGTCTTGCCGTCGCAGGAGACGCGTGGTGATCCGATAAGCCCTTTCCCCGCGTCGTGCAGGAGGCGGATCTGGCCGTCGGGCCTGGCCGGAACGAGACGGTAGAGTTGGCGACCCAGGACGGACGGCGCCGGCGCATCGTGTTCGAGGTACGCCCGCGACCCGCGTATCCGCCAGATGGACTGTGGCCCCGGTGTCTTCGCCTTGCCGCGAAGAAAGACGATGCCGGCGGGCCAGTCGAAGTCCGGACCGGCCTCGACCAGTCTGCCTTTGGCAGCGTGCCGTCCGCGATCGGGAGACGGCGGGCCGGGATACGTCAGTTTGCCCCACGGGGCCGTGCCTACCGGGCCGAGGACCGTGCCCGGCCGCCACTTGCTGCCGTCGTGCTCGGGTGTGGACCATCCGGTTTCGGGCAGCAGGTGCGTCCGCCACGTCCTGTCCGTGTAAATCGTGATGGCGCTGCCGTCTTCGAGTTCGATCCGGGCGGCCACGACCAGACCTGCGGGTCCGCCCATGTTGTCTCCCTTGACGCCGAGGACGTTCGTGCCGGCGACCAGCAGGGAGGCGACGTCGTACTTCTCGATCGACTGCCAGTAGGCGGAACCGTAGCCGGCGTCGCTGCCGACGAGCGACCCGTTGACGTACAGGTCGTAGCCGTTGTCGGCTGTGATCAGGACGGCGGCGTTTCGCGGCTTGGCCGGGAGGTCGAACCTCTTGCGGAAGTAGCAGTTGGGGGCGCCCTCCTTGACGGCTTTGGGGGAGGCCCAGATCCATGACGCTTTGGCCAGGTCGGGCAGCCTGGGGATGGCCTTCTTCGGAGCCGCCCACGCTGCGGCGGAGACCGCGAGCGTCAGCACTGCCGTCGCCATGGCACAGCCGAACGCGCCGGACGCACACTTGCTTGAATCGTTTTTCACGCGAATGGTTTCCTGGGCGTGTGGCCCGTCCGGTCAGAAGGTAGTCTAACGTGTCTGCGGGTGCAAGCAGGAAGGTGGTTTGGGCGGAAAAAGCGCATTGACAGGGGGCCGATTTGGGTGTACACTATATGGAGCCGTCGTGGGGATAGGCAGTTCTTTTGACCCTTGGTTGCCGGAGGGCGAAGGGAATGCCATGCCCCGAATCTCCCCCCTTTTGCTGGTTCCGGTTGTGTGCGCAGTGTGCGTCTCGCCGGCCTCGGGCACGCCCTTTCTTGAGGATACCTTCGACGGGACCGGTCCGCTGGACCCGCTGAAATGGACGGTCACCGAAAGCGCGACGTGCGTCAGCGTGGGCCGGGTCGGCGGGGTGGCGGAGATGAGCCTGACGGCCGCCTGCGCCCAGGGCGACTGCGGCAAGGCGATGAGTGTGGCGCACTGGGCGCCGCCGGCGGTCGGCAGTTTGGACTGGTCCGCCGGTTTCCGCAAGAGCAGCGTCGGGGCCGACAAGCCGATGCTGGAGCCGCTGCGCTTCGAGAGCCCCGCCGGAAGTATCAGCGTCCGCCTGATCTACGGGTCCCTGCATGCGACGCTGTACGTCTTCGAGGCCGACGGATCCATCGGGACCACGATGGCGCTGCGGGACGCGCCGGTGTCGGGCAACCTGTTCGCCCCCGGAACCGGGAACAACTACTGGCAGAGCGTGGAAGTTAGTCTGACGGACAGCGACGTCTCGGCCACGGTCTCTGGGACGACCGATGGCACGAACTGGACGTCCTACTCGGCCACGGTCGAGGACTACACGGACTACTTCGACCTGGAGAAGTCCCGGCAAGGGACCTTCGGAATGTTGACCGAGGCGAAGGTGCAGGGCGGGATTGCCCAGGCGGCCGAGTTCGACAACGTGCTGCTGCTGCCCGAACCGGCGACGGCTGTGCTGATAGGCCTTGGCGGACTCCTCGTGGGCCTTGCCCGCCGCCGGGCGGCGTAGTCGGTTTTCTCGCTCGTAAAAACGCGCGTGCAGGGCAGTGTGCCCCGCACGCGTTCGTCTAGGCCATCGGGCGGTCGGTTCGGGTCTCAGTTCGCGTGCGCCTCTTGCTCTGTCGAGGCGCCGGCGGCGACCGTCTGGGCCGGCTCGGATTCCCGGACGATTGTGAAGAAGAGTTTGACCAGGTCGGGATCAAACTGCGTGCCGGCGTTGACCTCGATCTCGGCCAGGGCCTCCGGCGAGGTCATGGCGCCGCGATACGGCCGGTCGGATGTCATGGCGTCGTAGGCGTCGACGATGGCCAGGATGCGTGCGCCGAGGGGTATCTCGTCTCCCTTCAGTCCGTTGGGGTAGCCCTGACCGTCGTATCGCTCGTGGTGGCTGAGGATGATGTGGCGGGCGCCGTCGAGAAAGGTGAGGTGCCGGACGATCCTGGCGCCGCGTTCGCAGTGCATCCGCATGAGGGCGAACTCTTCGGGGTCGAGGCGGCCGGGCTTGTCGATCACCCATTCCGGGACGGCGATCTTGCCGATGTCGTGCAGCGCAGCCGCCCGCGCGACCTCCGTGAGTTTGTTTGCTTTCAGGCCGGCCAGCGTCGCCAGGCGGACCGCCAGTTCCATAACGCGGTCGGTGTGGCCGCGCGTGTAGTTGTCCTTGGCCTCGACGGTCTCCATGAGACTGGCCATGGTGTTGACGTAGTGCTGCTCGATGGCCTCGCGGTCTTTGAGTCCGCCGATGGTGACGGCGGCGGCATCGGCGATGAAACTCATCAGCATTCGTTCGTCGCGGGCGAAGGGCCGGCCGCCCTGGCGTCCCACCACGCCGATGACGCCCAGTGGTGTTTCGCCCCAGATGAGCGGCACGATGATCTGTGGCATCGGGACGGGCCTGGCCAGTTGCACGTCTGGTGGCAAGTCGGCCTCGGACTGTGCGGCGATGGGCCGGCGGTGCTTCAGAACCCACGAGGACAGGCTTCCGTCCGCAGCAAACACGAGGCCCTCGGCCATGGAGGGGAGGTTCCCTTCGACGGCACGGACGTGAAACGCATCGCCCTCGAGCAGGATGACGGCGACCCCGGCGGCATCCATCTGCTCGTGGACGAACGCCGCCGCCGCCGACAGGACGTTCGCCAGGCTGTGGGCCGCGCTGACCACCCGGATAAACTCGAACTGGGCCATCAGACGGTGCCGCAGCGCGTCGCCGCTGACCTTCAGATGGTACTGGCGCAGGAGCCGCCGGATGGTCGTGATGAAATCGGCCGATTCCTCGATGGGTTTCGAGAAGTACTTGTCGAGGGCGCCCTCGTTGATGGCCTGGATGGCGGCGTCGAGACCGGCGTGGCCCGTCAGGAGCACCCGCTGGCAATGGGGCCGGATGTGCTTGATGCGCGTCAGCATTTCGATGCCCTTCATGCCGGGCATGAGTTGGTCGCCGATAACGACCGCGAGGCGGTCTCCCTCGATCTCGTTGACGATCTCGAGCGCTTCGTGCGGAGAGGTGCTGAACTCGAAGTCGAGCGCGAATCGCGGAAAGGCCTCTTCGATCCGCGGAGGCAGAAAGTGCTCGAGGCTACGCAGAAACTCCGGATCGTCGTCCACGCAGAGGAAGGCGTACTCGGGCTGCTGAAGCGCAGCAGCGCGCAGTTCGTTCTTCAGCACGCCGACCAGTTCGGCGGGCGGCGCACTGAGCGACTGGATCTGGTCCGACGTCGCCCCAATGAGCGACGGACACCCGAGCACCGACAACCGGTCCGGCACCAGAAAGAACAGCGACAAACTGCCCTGGAAACTCATCAGGGACCGCATCGGCCCTTTCGGCAGTGCGTCCGGTTCGTCGCAGGCGAGTACGACGGCGTGGTGCCGCCCGGTGTCGATCGTTGCCAGAAGGTACTCGATGCTCTCGACGGTCTCGACGTTCCATCCCTCGGCGTGCATGGCGGCCACCAGAGGGTCGCAATCGGCGTTGCCAATGCGTGCGACGATGGTCTGTATGCGCTGCTGCCGGTCCATCGTGCGTTACCCCTGCAGGTGACCTGGGTCTTGCCCCTCATCGGCGACCGCGGCGCCCACGCCGGCGTGCTGCTCGGCCGATGCGTCGGTCGAGGGAGGCAGTGTGACCTCGAAGGACACGCCGTCTGGATCGTTCCAGGCTCGGATCATCCCGTTGCACCGCTGTAGGATGCCCGTGCAGATGCCCAGCCCGAGTCCGGTTCCTTTCCCCACGGGCTTGGTGGTGAAGAAGGGGTCGAAGATCTTCTCGCTTGCCTCGTCGGGGATCGGGCTGCCGTTGTTGGATATTCTGACGCGGATTCTGCCGTCTTCGAACGACGTGACGATATCGATGTGCCCCATCTCGTTCGGGTGTGCCTCTTCAATGGCATCGCAGGCGTTGTTGAGCAGATTGGTCCAGACCTGCGAGATGTCCACACCACATTGTACGAGCGGCAGATTCTGCGCATAGTCCGTCCGGACCCAGGCGGTGTGCTTGAGCCGGTTTTGGACGATTGCCAGCGTGTTGTCGATGGTCTCGTTGACATCCACATCGATGAGTCCGTCCTGTTCGCCGCGCGTGTAGAGACGCAGCGCGTGGACGATGCGGCCGATCTTTTCGGCGCTGGCGCGTGTGATGCCCGCTACGCTGATCATGGTTTCCAGATGTTCAAGCAAGGCGAGCGCGGGTTCGTGCGACAGGTGCTCGAGCAGCGTCTTGTCTATCTTGCCGTTGTCCAGGCCGCATCTGATGATAATGGACGCTAATCGCCTGGACTCGTGGTATCCGCGTCCTCGGAGTTCCCGTCCGATCTGCTGCCGCCGCGAACGCGTGGCCGCGTCGCTGGGTTGAAGCCCCCTGGCGAGCGCCCGGGGTACGACCTCGGCGAGCCAGTCCTGGGTTTGGCGCGGCAGGTCGGTGATGCGTGATGCGGTGTCCACGATGGCCTGGAGGTGCTGGTGGACGTCGGTGGAGACGTTCAGGATGGCGCCGGTGGGCGTGTTGATCTCGTGGGCGACGCCGGCTGCCAACTGGCCAAGCATCCGCATCTTCTCCGATTGAATGAGTTCGGACTGGGTCTGGCGGAGTCGGTTGTTGGACTCGACGAGTTCGCCGGTCCGTTCCTTGACTCTCTGTTCGAGCTGCTGGTTGTCGGCGACGATTTGGTCGCGCTGTTTCGCCAACTGCTCGGTCATGTGGTTGAAACTGTCGGCCAGGGTCCGCAGTTCATCACGCCGCCGGCCGACATCGACGGGCGTGCTGAGGTCGCCGGCTGCGATGCGCTTGGTCCCCTTCACGAGTTCCTCGACCGGCGCCACCAGCCGCCGCGCGAACACCAGCAGAACGTTCAGGCAGATGGCGAGCATGGTCGCCGTGACCAGGAACTGCGCGAGCTGTTCCTTGGCTACCTTGGCCTTGACCTTGTGGTAGGATCGCACGGCGACGACCGTGCCCGGGACTGCCGCAACGGGCGGACGGCTTTCACCCTTCCTGTCGCTCAACGGTAAGACAATTGGGAACATGAACTTGTAGTGTTCCAGCCTCGCCGGGTGTGCCGAGTCCCCCGCCTGGACGGTCGGCTCGTGGACCGGCTGAACGCGTGCCGGAACCGCAGTGCTGTCTTGGGGCCAGGTTCTGGCGGTCACGAGGCTGCCGTCGGCGGCATAGAACGCGACGTAAGCGAGATCCACGTCTTCGGGAGTCCGAAGCAACTCGGCAACGTGCTCCAACTCGGTGCAGTCGCGCGCGGCAAAGGCATCTCGCGCCGAATACGCGACGTTCCGGATGTGGTTTCGCCCGGTGCCCATGAACTGCTCGTGTTGGGTCTCCACGGCGCGGGTCCAGTCGAGCAGTCCCCGGACGGCTGCTTCAAGCACCAGTAGCGAAGCCAATGTCAGGAGCAACTTGTCGCAGAGCGTCAGCCGCCGCAAAGACATATACTTTCCCCAGCCTGCCTAACTTTGCCGTTTTGACAGCATCTGATCTGTAATCGGAAACACATCCCTGCTGGCTTGAGGCATAATATGCCACCGCCGACGGGGTGCGGCGGCTTGGCCGCTCGTGTCGGAATCCCCGTTTTTGCGCTGGAATCGCAACGTTCTACTGGGCTCGCTGCCCGGAACCAGACCGACGTTGCCGCATAACGGGAGCGGAATACGGCAGTTGGGTGCAAGGTTCCGGGTGGGATGTTGAGAAATGGCGATCTTGCCCGGAGAAGCGGCATCGAGCGCCGACATCCCGATGACCGGTGGTCGCCGCCGCAAGGTTCGGAATTGCTAAAGGCAGGCGGCTTTCAATGCCGAACTAGCGAAAGTCACAGAGGATAACGTGTTGTTGGGGTGGGGTGACGGTTTGGCGCTGTCCTGTGTGGCACCCGCGCACCCGCGGCATGCACCTTCCCCTAAGGTGCGAAGACGTGAGTCTGCCGCACGAAACAGCCGAACAGGGCGATCCGGCCAACGGCCCGCCGTCTGCGCAGGCCGAGCAAGGCGCTCAGGGCGCCCCCGCCGCCGTGGCCGAGCACGACCCGGCAGCCACCGAAGAACTGATCTCCCAACTCGGTCTGGAACCGGACATGGTGGGGGGTCACGTTGTTGACCCGGAGGTCGTCCATCTCCTGCCCGAGGGTCTGGTCCGCGAGCACTTGGCCATCCCCGTCTGTATGAAGGCCGGGGTCCTGGTCCTGGCCACCTGCTGTGACCCCGACCTCGCTCTGCTCGACCAGATCGAACTCATGACCGGCCACCGCGTGGAGCCGGTCCAGGTGAGCGAGAAGGACATCCGGCGGACCATCGAACGGTCCTTCACCGTCGACCGCAGTTTTGCGGAAGGTCTCAGCGACGTGACCGGCGGCGAAAACGGCGACGCCACAGGGCCGGTCATCTCCCTGAACGAGCGGCTCGGGACCCGGCGCGACGCGCCGGCCGTACGCTTGGTTGATTCCATCCTGCGAGGAGCCGCACGACGCGGCGCCAGCGACATTCACATCGAGCCTCTCGCGAACGAACTGCTCGTCCGGTACCGCATCGACGGGGTGCTGCACGACATGATGCGCGTGCCGAACAACATTCAGGAAGAGGTGGTCTCGCGCGTCAAACTCATCTCGGCGCTCGACATCACCGAGCACCGCGCGCCGCAGGACGGCCGCATCAGCATTCGCATGGAGTCCTCTGACTTCGACATGCGTGTCTCGACGCTGCTGACGGTCGACGGTGAGAAGGTCGCGATCCGGCTGCTGAACAAGTCGTCCGGCGGTCTGAGCCTCCGCCAGTTGGGCATGCCCGACGAGCAGCGAGAACTGTTCGCCAAGGTCATCGCCCGGCCTTACGGCATGATCCTGCTGGCGGGGCCGACGGGGAGCGGCAAGACCACCACCCTCTACGCGGCGCTCCGCGAGGTTGACCGTGAGCACCTCAACGTGACGACCATCGAGGACCCCGTCGAGTACTCCTTCGACCTCGTGAACCAGATCCAGGTCAATCCGGCGGTGGGCTTGACGTTTGCCGGGTCGCTCCGGACGGTGCTGCGGCAGGACCCGGACATCATCATGGTCGGCGAGATCCGCGACACCGAAACCGCTCGCCTCGCCGTTCAGGCCGCCATGACCGGGCACCTGCTGTTCTCGACGCTCCACGCCAACGATGCTCCAAGCGTCATGGACCGCCTCAAGGACCTGGGCGTCCTGCCGTTTCTGATCGCCTCGACCCTGGCGGCGTCGATCTCGCAACGACTGGTGCGGCGGGTTTGCCCGGACTGCGCCGAGACCTACCGGCCGCCGGAGGAACTCGTGGCCGGAACCGGCCTGGAAGGCATCGACCTGAAGCACGGTCGCGGATGCGACATGTGCATGGACACGGGATACCGCGGACGCATGGGCATGTTCGAGATCCTCCCCGTGACCGAGGCGATTCGCGAGGCGTTCCTGCAGGGCGCCTCCAGCGACGCGCTCAGGAGCCTGGGCCGCGAGACCAGCATGATCGCCATGCGCGATTCCGCCATCGAGGCCGTCCGCAACGGCTACACGACCATTGAGGAACTTCGCCGCATTCTGCCTGCTGAGGATATTGAATCGTGAGCACCGACGTCCTGGAAAAACCTCAATCTGCCGGGCGGGCCGTCAGAAAGGGATCGGGGTCCGAACCGCCTGCGCGCGGCGGCGGGCCGCCCAAGGACTCCAGGGGCGGCGGCTTCCCGCCTTGGAAGTCGCGCGTCAGCGAAGGCGCCTTGGTGCCGCTGTGCCAGCACCTTGCGGCCCTGGTGGGCAGCGGCATCAGCCTGACGGAATGCCTGAGGACGTTCGCCGAGGAGACGCCGCCCGGCGCGCTGCGACGGGTCCTGGCCGACATTATCAACGACATCGAGGCGGGACACAAACTCTCGGCAGCCCTTGAGCGGCACCCGGAGGATTTCTCGCCGTATTTCCGGGCGTCGATCTGGGCCGGCGAGGAAAGCGGCCAGATGCCCGAAACCCTCGACCGCCTCGCCCGCTACCTCGAAAACAAGCAGGAGACCAGGCAGAAGATCCGCAACGCCTTCGCGTACCCGATTACGCTGATCGTGGTCATCGTCGGCGTCGTCTCGTTCCTGCTGCTCTACGTGGTTCCGGTCTTCTCGGGCGTGTACCAGCGGATGGGCGTGGGCCTGCCGCTTCCGACGCAGGTGCTGGTCGATTTCAGCGACCTGCTCGTTACGTCGCCGTGGGTCCTGGTTCTGCCGGTTGGCGGTTTCATCGGGCTGCTTGCCTGGATCCGGAAGAGTTCCGTCGGACGCTTGTGGTTCGACCGGTGGAAGGTCCGTGTTCCGATCGTCGGCCCGCTCCTGAAGAAGATGGTTCTCTACCGCTTCACGCGCTCCTTCGGCGAGATCATGGGCGCGGGCATCCTGGTCCTGAAGGCGCTGGACCTGGCGGGCCGGGTCACCGGCAACGAGGCCTTCATCCAGGCGCTGGGACCGGTGCGGGCGGACATTCAGCGCGGCACGGGTCTGGCGGGACCGCTGCGGCGGACGGGCTGGTTCTCCCCGTCGCTTCTTCAGGTGATATCGAGCGGCGAGCAGTCCGGACGCGTGTCCGAGTTGCTGGGCCGCGCTGCCGATATCCTGAGCCGCGACGTCGACCTGACGCTGAAACGCGTCGTCGGACGGATCGAGCCGCTGCTGACGGTCGCCATGGCCCTCATCGTCGGGCTCGTCCTGTTGGCCGTGTATCTGCCGATGTTCGACGTCATGCAGCACGTAGGCAAGTGATGGTTCGCCCTGACCGCGCAACGGGCGCCGGAGGGGTATGCACATAGGAGCATGGAGTTGAAAGGAGTTGTCAGATGTCCAGGAAGAGAGGTTTTACGCTGATTGAGTTGTTGCTGGTGGTCGTCATTTTGGGGCTCTTGGCCGCCGTGGCCATCCCCCGGCTGGCTGCCTCTGGGAGTGACGCGAAGAAGAATACCTGCAGGGCCAACGTCTCGCTCATCAACTCCCAGATCGAACTGTGGGCCGTTACCCACGACGGGGTGTATCCGGCCGACGCAAGCGCGTTCGGCACGAATATCCTGAACAATACGGATATCTTCCCCGACGGCCCGCCGCTCTGTGGTTACGGCACCCCCTACACCTACGACCCGGCTACCAAGCGCGTCGAGCCGCACAGCCACTAACCGCGCGCGGGCGCGGCTGGCGGACCAGGCAAGACGGATGACCGCGTCGGCGCGGACCCTGGAGGAGGCGCGCCGGCGCGGGGTCAACAGCGCGCCGAGTCTGACGGGTCGAATCAGGTGCCGGGGGGAGATCGGTGCGCCGAATGTACGGCCGTCGTGAGAGCGTCGCGAACAGTGTGAGCCGGATGGCGCGGGCGCGCCGGCGCTGGCAGTGTGCTCCGGCCGGCGTCACGCTCGTTGAGTTGCTGGCGGTGGTCGTGATGCTCGGCCTGCTGGCGTCGATGGTGCTGCCCCGGCTGGCCGAGGCCAACCTCTGGATGGCCGAGGGAGAGGCCGCCGCGTGCAGGTTTGCCGCCACGCTCCGCCTGGCGCGGCGTATGGCCGTCGAGAACGCCCCTGACAAGCCGCTGGGGTACATGGTCGTGTGTACGGGGACGACGTATCGGATCCTCGACCCGATGGTCGGCGGTTTCGGCGAGTGGATCGCGCTGGCCGACGGGTGGCAGTTTGACAGGAGCGACTACGTGGTGCTGCTCGACCCATACGGTGGCGCCCGGCCGGCAGTGGGGCTGCCGGACGAACTTGTCATCCGCAAGGGTACCCACCAGTGGATTATCCACTTTGAGCCGGCCACCGGGTACGTGTGGCACGAGCAGGGCGAGGAAAGTTAGGTGCGCTACGCAAGGCGACATCACAGGGGCCTGACCCTGATGGAACTGCTGCTGGCGGCGGCGCTGCTGGCCGCGTGCGCCGTGCCCATCGTCGAGGGCACGACCTATGCCCTGGACCTCGCGCAGGAGATCAAAACGCGAACCCGGGCCACGCTGCTCGCGCAGCAGGAGATGGAGGCCGCCATGGCCATCGCGGCTGAGGACTTCGAGGCGGACCTCACGAAGGACTCGGCGGACCTCGGCGACGGGTTCCGCGTGAAGGTCACGCAAAACGTCGTGGACCTCACCAAGACCATCACCGTCGAGGTCGGACGCGATACCAGCGGCAACGCTTGCCTTGACAACGGCGAAGTCCTGGTGGCGTTCAAGACCCGCGTGGCCGACATGACGGCCTATGACGGGACCTGAGATGACTAGTCAACGCACAGCCCGACCACGCAGCCGGCGCGGGTGGACGCTCCTGGAGTGTCTGCTCGTGGTGGCCATTATGGCGATGGTCTTCGCGGCGGCCGTGCCGCTCCTGCATTCCGAGACGATGGCGCTCGATACGGCCCGCCCGATGATCCTCAAGGCACAGGAGGCGCGGTACGCCCTGGCCCGCGTGTCGGCGGCCCTGCGGCAGGCGCGGGCCGTGACCCAGGTCACCGACGGCGCAGGGCCGAACGCCTCTATGCAGTTCCTTGCGGCGGACGGCACGCCCACGACGTTCCAGCGACACGCCGCCTCAAACGAAGTGCGGTACGGCCCGGCCGGATCGGAGGCGGTCCTCGCGAAGAACTGCACCGGCCTGGCGATCACCTGTTTCGTCGCCGGCGGGCAGGTGCTTCCATCGGCGCCGATGAGCCTCGCGAAGACCGCCGGCGTCTCTATCGCCATGACGGTCGTGGACCCGCACGGCAACAGCGGGCCGACGACCCTGACGACCCTGGCCGCCCTTGCCCGCACCCGGCCCACCGTCGTCATCAACGAGATCATGTACACGCCGCCTGGCAGTTACGGCCCCAAGGACAAGCACCAGTGGGTCGAACTCCACAACCCCACCCCTCAGGCAGTGGACGTGCAGGACTGGCTCATCTGGACCAAGAACCAGGACCAGCCCGATACGATTCAGCAGGATGCCTATCACGGCACGGGCGCCACGGTCATCCCGGCCGGCGGCTATGCCGTCATCGTCGACCAGGATTCGGAACTCTACAACGAGGTCCTCAAGAACGGCGACTTCGAGAAGGCCGGCATGGGCGATTGGGACTTCTCCTCGGGCGACTGGTCGCGCGATTTCGGCGACGCCTTCTCCGGCGATTTCAAGATCTTTCTAAAGGGCCTCGGTTCGACGTACATGCGGCAGGACTTCACGATTCCCGCCGGGGCGAGCGATGTCCGGCTGACGGTGCGGGAACGGTACAGCCCGAGTTTCAACAGGCCGCGGGTCAGAATCCGTATTACGGACCGCCATGGCGGGACGCTGCTCACCGTTTACGACGGCGACTGCAACGCGAACTGGACGGCACACTCCGCCGACCTGACGGCCTTCAAGGGCGTCGATGCGCGGATCGAGATCAGCGGCTACCGGAGCAATTCCTTCAGAAGTTACGTGCGTGTCGATGCCGCCACCATCAACTGGGGGCCCCTCTCGCGGAACTGTGTGCGTCTCCAGGTGGACGACGACCAGATCGGCCATAACCTCGAGGACAAGCAGGTCTTCCTCGGCGAAGGCAACGGCCTGCACGACGTCGTGGTCTTTGAGAAAGCCTGGGGCGGCGACGATGACGGATGTTCCCTCAGCCGCACCGGCCCCTTCGACCCTGCGACGGAAGAGGAATCCTGGTACCCGGGGGCCGACAACGGCACGCCGGGGGAGCCCAACTCATGAGCGAACGGACAACGGAGAGGCCGAAGCGGGCACGAAGGAGAGGCATCGCCCTGATCCTCGTGATCTTTGCCATCGCCTTCATCACGGTCCTGGCCGTGGCGATGCTCGACGAGGCGACCCTCGACTTGGCGATCCTGCGGAACCATACCAGCGGCCTGAGGGCCCTCTACGCCGCCAACGCCGGCATCTCGGAGGCCATCGTTGCGCTGCGCGAAGAGTACGACACCGCGGGCACCGTCGCGGGGACGCTGCCGGGCGGCTCGACCGCCACCTTCTCGGCCGAGATCGACAACGACGAACCGGTCGTGACGGTCACGTCAACGGGCCAGGCCGACGGGTTCACGCGCCGGATGACAGCCCGGCTTGTCGTCGGGCAGCCCGACGCCTGTGAGGAGCCGTATCCGGTCCGCGTCGTCTGGTGGCGCGAGGCAGCGGAGTGAGAGCGTAACTCGCACGAACAAGGACTCACCCCAGGAGAGGCTGAATGGCGGTACGGACGGCGGTTGGCATCACGTTGGACGCCGGCACGCTCCACGCCGTTGAACTGGCGGCCGACGGCGAGGCCGTGGTGATCCGGCGTGCCGTCTGGGATCAACTCCCGCCGGAAGCGTTCGCCGACGGTGCGCTGACCGACGCGAACGTCGTGGCGGAGCGCGTGCGGCAGGTCCTGCGTGCCAACCACCTGCCCCGCCGCAACCTCTGTGTGGCCCTCGGCGGGAAACTGGCCATTGCACGCGTCATCGAAGCCGGTGCCTCCGGCGCCGAGGTCCAGCAGGTCCTTCAGGAACGCATCAGCCGATACGCCATCTACGAGGACCTCGACGTCCTCTGGAAGGCGACGCCGCTCGAAACCGGAGAGGGCGACAAGCGGGTGTTTCTGGCGGCCGCAATCTCCAGGGACGAAGTCGCCACGCTCCTGCCGGCGCTCAGGCGAGTCGGCGTCCGCGTCTCGCACGTCGAGCCGTACGCCCTGGCCGCCATCCGGAGCCTGGCCACGTGTGTGGCCGGCCAGGAGCAGCCGACGATCCTGATGATCCTGCGAAACGAGTCTACCGACTTCCTGATCGTCAAGGGGGCCCGGCCGCTGTTGGTCCGGTCGGTGGACGAGGGGGCGTGCGAACTGTCCCGCCGCCCGGAGAAGATCGAAGACCTGCTGATTGAGGCCCGCCGCTCGGTGGACTTCTGCAAGAGCCGCTTCGACGGCGCCCAGCCGCGGCTCTGGGTCAGCATTGCCGCGTGCGAGGACCCCGTGGTGGCCAGGGGATTGCTCGCGTGCGTCAAACAGGACGTTGCGGCGGAGGTCGAAGCCTTGCCGGAGTGGCCGGACGTGACCCCCGGCGCCAACGTGGACGAGTACGGCCGGCAGTCCTGGGCCGCCGTCGGCGCCGCCATGATTGCCCTGGGACGCGACGAAATCACGCCGCACCTGAACCTGGTGCCCGACGAATGGCCGGTTGCCGAGACGGTTCAGAAGCAACTGATGGGGTTGGTTGCCTCAGTGGGCGCGGCGGTTGTTGCGACGGTGGTCGTATCGATGATGATCCGGATGGGCGCGGGGGATACGGCCAAAGCGGCTCAGGCGGCCTCCGTTCGGATGCAGGCCCACACCGTCAACGTTAAGGCCGCCTCGGAACTGAAGCGGCAAGCGGCGGAGGCGGCGGCACGCGTCAAACTCTGGAAAGACGTCCGGGCCACGATACGGCCGACGGACTGGACGGCTGCCCTCGAGGCCATCGCCGGGCAGATTCCCGAGGGCGTCCGCGTCCGAGAGATCACCTACCGGCGCGGCGTGCTTCGCCTCGCCGGGGAAACCCAGGTCACGGACCTGGTGCACCAGGTGGTCGAGCGGCTGAATCGGCTGCCCCATCTCGAAGAGGCCAGCATCGAGCGGCTGGTTCGGGCCGCGGGCCGCGATGCTCAGTTGCCGGAATACGTCATCACCTGCCGGTTGCGCGAGCAGCAACCCGCGCGGCCGGAGAAGGATAAGAAGGATGCTCGTTGAATTCCTGGTTAAACGGGCGGTCCGCGAGCGGTATGCTCTGGGTGCAACTATTGTCGTGTTTGCCATCGTGGGCTGCTACACCGCGGGGATCCGCCCCGCGATGAACGCCGCAGAGGGCCACGAGGGGGACCTTCAGACAACCGAGAAGGTGCTCATACTTCAGCAACGCCAACTGAACCTGCTGCAGGCCGAAACCAAGGCCAGCCAGAAGACGCTCGATCAGCTCAAAGACTTGCCGTGTCCGTGGGTGCATGCCGACAAGGCCGACGTCGTCCTCCAGGAACTCCAGAAGGAGGCCGAGACCCTTGGCTTGTCGGTCCGCTCGGTGGTTCGCGAGTCGCTCACCGGGATGCGTCTGAAAGACGTGCCGCGGCCGGTGTTGCGGTTGCTGGTCTGTCTGGAAGTCGACGGACCGTATGCGAGTGTCATGGAGATGTTCCGCCGCCTCAGCAAGGGCGACCTTGCCGTCGGGTTGGAGGAACTCGCACTCAAGGGAAACGACGAGCCGCCGTTCGACGTGGCGGTCGTGCTCCGCTTGCGGATGCCCGTCGTGGAAGGAGACAATCATGATTAGGATGCTGATGGCAACCCTCCTGGCCGCCAGCCTGACCGGCGTCGCCGCGGCCGCCGCGAACTCGAAGGATGCTGCCGACCAATCCGCCGCCGGGACCCCCACGACGAAGGGGGAAGACCGGAGCTGGTTTTCACGCGTCAACCCCTTCTCGCCGTTGATCAACCCGGAGGCGATGACCAAGAAACCCGAGCCTGTCGTGCCGCCCGGGGGCACCTCGCCCGGGACGGCGCCGGAGGGGACCGTCGCGGCCGAGGTCTCTCAGACGCCGAAGGACGAGGCCGAGGGGGAGGCTCAACCGGCCGTACCGGTGCTCAACGGCATCCTCTTCTCGGACCGCCTCGTTATCGCCATCGTCAGCGACGCCATCGCCAAGACCGGCGACCTGCTGGACGGGTACCGCATTACCTCCATAACTCGGGACACGGTGGCGGTCGAAAAGGAGGGCCGGCCTTACATCATGACGACGCGGCGGCCGATAGCGCAACTCAACGCGCCACCGCAGGCCGCAGGCAAGGACGCGACACGCGCGACCGCGCCCGGCCCCGATCGTGAAACTCTATCGAGTCCGTCGCTCGAAACGGCCGATAAGACGGACGCCGGCCCGCACGCGCCGGCCAAGGGGGCATCCGAACCGACCCAAGCAACCCCGCAAGGGGCTGAGCGGACGCCGTAGGGGGCTCCGGCATGACACGACATGGGACCATCGCGGCAGTCGTTCTCGTAGCGTTCCTGGTGACCGGGTGCGCACGGAGCAAGTCTCGCACCGCTGAACGGCCGCCGCGCGTCCGCGTCGAGGGCGCCAAGATCCTGGATCCCGACCCGGAACTCCTGGCCCGGATCGAGTCGTCCGTCCCCCTCGATAAACTGAAGGCGGAGCCTGTTGAGATTGAAGTGCCCGAGACGTGCAAGCCGCCGCCCGGCGTCGCGGAGGGCGTCACGGTCTCGCTTGATGTGATCGACGCCCGCGCCACGGAGGTCCTGCGCGGACTGGCCTACCAGGGCGACGTGGACCTGGTCCTGGCAGGCCAGACCGATCAGCGCGTTACCGTTCGCATCCAGGACAGGCCCTGGGCCGAAGCGTTGCAGGCGGTCCTTCAAGCGGCCCACCTGATGGCCGAGTGGGAAGGCAATCGCGTGCGGGTCCTGACGACTCAGCAACTTCAGATGGAGGAGCAGACCGCCGAGCAACTCGAACTGCTTCGCCCCCGGACCGCCGTCATCCCCCTCTACAGCCTCCTGGCGAAGGATACCGCCAAGACGCTGACGTCGATGCTGTCGGCGGCCGGACGCATCGGCCTCGACGAGGAACGCAACGCTCTCATCATCACCGACACCTCGTCGCACATCGAGTCGATCCGCCTCGCCGTTCACCAACTGGACACCGCCCCGCTCCAGGTCATGATCGAGGCCGTCATTGTTGACGTGACCCTGACCGACGAACTCCACTACGGCTTCGACTGGACGCTGACCAAGGTGGACGGTGACCAGTTTACCCTCCAGCAGCGACTCACGGTAGGCGCCGGCACCAACGCGGTCACGAATCCGGGCGGCCAGGCCCAGTTCACGTTCCTCGGCGACAACTGGACCATAAACGGCGTCTACGACATGCTCCAGACCTTCGACAGCGCCAAGATCCTGGCCAACCCCAAGGTCCTGGCCATCAACAACCGCAAGGCCAGTATCGAGATCATCGAGGAAATCCCCTACCAGGAACTTACGCAGACGGGCGAGGGCGGAAACATCGGCACCACGGCCTTCAAGGACGTCGGCATCAAACTCGAAGTGACGCCACGCATCGGCGAGGACGGAAGCGTGCACCTGGATCTGAGCGTCGAACAAAGTGCCGACACGGGCGCCGCCGTCAACCAGATCCCCGTCATTCAGACCCGCCGGAGCCAGTCCGTCATGACCATGCGCGACGGGCAGATTGCCGTACTCGGCGGACTCCGGCGCCACCGGACCGTCGCCAACGAGGATAAGATCCCCGTTCTCGGCGACATCCCGTGGCTCGGGGTCCTGTTTCGCCGCGTCCAGACGGTCGATGTTGATACGGAACTGGTGCTTTTTATTCGGGCCAAACTGGTTCCGCGCCACCTCGGCCTGACCCCACGCGAGAAGAAACTGGCCGACGCCCTCGACCATCTCGACCGCCGCCCGCAAATCCAGCGGACCGACCCGCTCCGGCGCAACGCCAAAGCCGAGGAGGACCGCGCCCGCCGGGTGCCGTAGGCATGGCCGTATAAAATCTCAAATCTCAAATCTCAAATCAAGTTACGTTTGGCTCCTTGGGGCGTTTTGCCGATCGAACGGGAACGCCCCCGTTTGATCGCAAAAGCAGGCCCAACTCCTGCTTTTCCCTCAGCCTCGCCCCATCCTGCCGTGCCGGAAAAACTTGCCCCCCTCTGCTAAGCCGTGTCGGTGAAGGGACTTGAATTCCTCTCGCCGGATTGGCATGGTGGTTTCCGTAACAAGAACCATCACGCAAGTGCAGCGAAGCCTCTGCCGGAAAGGAGTTGGGACATGACACCGAAGGAGTTCTTCGAGT
>CAZIJC010000045.1:0-28764 GCA_964539385.1 uncultured Anaerolineales bacterium
GCGCATTTCGCGCGGCGGGGGTGGCATGGTCATCCCGCAGGGTGACCATGTTGCAATCCTGCACTTCGCGCGGTGGGTGGCATGGTCATTCCGCAGGGTGACCATGTTGCAATCCTGCACTTCGCGCGGTGGGTGGCATGGTCATTCCGCAGGATGACCATGTTGCAGTCTTGAACGCAACGGCCCGGCGCGATAGCCTGACCCCATGCTCCCCCGCGGGCCGATCAAACGTCGCCGCCGCAAGCGCTACGACATTCCCGGCCACGCGCACTATCTGACCTTCTCGTGTTGGCGGAACCTGCCGTTGCTGACCCGTGACCGCCCGCGCGGGTGGCTGCTCGAATCGCTTGAGACGACCCGTCGCGTGCACCCTTTCGACCTCTGGGCCTGGGTCATCATGCCGGAGCACGTCCACCTGCTGCTGTTTCCCGGTGGTGGGGTCGGCGTCGGGGCCATTCTGAAATCCGTCAAGCAGCCGGTGGCCAAGAGGGCGGTATCGTGGGTGCGGCAGCACCGGCCGGAGTTCTTGCCGCGTCTGCTGGACCTTCAGCCCAGCGGCCGCCGGGCCTACCGGTTCTGGCAGCCCGGCGGCGGCTACGACCGAAATCTCTGGACGCCCCGGCAACTGCGCGACAAGATCGGGTATATTCACGCCAACCCCGTGCGGCGTGGGCTCGTCGAGCACCCGCGGGATTGGCCGTGGTCGAGTTGGCGGGCGTGGGAAGAAGGGACCGACGAGCCCATCCACATCGACCGTGCGAGTCTGCCGCCGCTGGAGCCGTAGCGCGAGGGGGAAGGTCGAAACATGGTCACCCTGCGGGATGACCATGCCACCCGGCCTTCCCAGGCCGCCGCGGAGCCGATCAAACGCCGCCGCTGGAGACGTAGCGCGAGGGGAAAGGTCGGAACATGGTCACCCTGCGGGATGACCATGCCACCCGCCGAAGGGTGACCATGTTGCAGTCTTGAGCGCAACCGCCTGAAGCGATAGCCTGGCCTTATGCTGCCCCGCGAGCCGATCAAACGCCGCCGCTGGAGACGTAGCGCAGGAGGGAAGGTCGGAACATGGTCACCCTGCGGGATGACCATGCCACCCGCCGTAGCGCGAGGGGGGAAGGTCGGAACATGGTCACCCTGCGGGATGACCATGCCACCCGCCGTAGCAAGTAACCGCCGTTTGGGGCGTTCTTGAGCCTGTTGCACGAACCGCGCGGAAGCCTTCTGGTGACTTGTGCGGGCAGGCCCCGCGAGACGATCAAGCGCCGCCGCTGGAGACGTAGCGCAGGGGGGAAGGTCGGAACATGGTCACCCTGCGGGATGACCATGCCACCCGCCTGTTGCACGAACCGCGCGGAAGCCTTCTGGTGACTTGTGCGGGCAGGCGCCGCGAGACGATCAAACGCCGCCGCTGGAGACGTAGCGCGGGGGGAAAGGTCGGAACATGGTCACCCTGCGGGATGACCATGCCACCCGCCGTAGCGCGGGGACGCAGGTCGGAACATGGTCACCCTGCGGGATGACCATGCCGCCCGCCAACTCTCGACGCTGCCGACGGCGAGGGCGTTGGCGGGCCGCTATGGCGGGGCGGGTCTTTCCTTCAAGTTGTCGTTTTCATCGGATTCGCGGATGTTGTCGTCGAAGTCCACGCGGACCTGGATATCCGTCCCCACGGCCGCATCCACCCGTTGTTTGATCGGCCGCTCGGGCGGCGGGACGGGTTGAGGCGGGCCTACTGCACGGTGTACACGATGCGGTTGTCGCCCTCGTCCGACTCCTTGATGTTGTGGCCGTGGTCCACGACGATCTCGATTTTGTCGTTCGTGGTCGCGCTCAACACCTTCACTTTGATCTCCCGCTCCTTCCCCTTCGCCAGGCCGTGGCCGAACGGAACGAACTTCCACACCGTGGAGGGGGGCGTATGTCGCCGGAAGCCTACCTTGAAGGGCCTCTTCGCATGGCGCTTGCCGTCGTTCTCGATGGTGAGCTTCACCTGGACATCCGGGCCCATTAGAGTTTGGCCCACAGGACCCTTCACCCGCAGGTTCGGTTTGCACCCTGCCGCCAGGGCCAGGCTGCCGATGACGAGTACGCAAACGCCCAATCTCATCCGTCGCATGGTCCGCCTCCTTCTGTCGCTCGTCATTCATAACGCGAACGGCAACGCACGTCAAGCCGAATGGCGTTGCTTTTGCGGCTGGGCGTGGCAAGAAGGGCCGTTGGCCGTTACCCAGTAACCGCCGTTCTTTGCGTTCCGCTCCCTTGCGGTCGCGGCTCGGCAGCGGGCCGTTGGCATTCGGCATTTGGCATTTAGCATTCGGCATTCGGCCCTGCGAGTACGCGCTCCCCTTCGGGTCGCGGCTAAAAGGGCCGTTGGCCGGTGCCGTTTGCCGTTCGTTCCGCACTCCGCAATCCGCAATGCGCAATGCGCCCGCTCCCTTGCGGTCGCGGCTCGCCAGCGGGCCGTTGCCATCCTGCCGTTTTGTTAGAACTCTAACAAAATTCCTGCCCACCCCGGATTTTGTTAGAGTTCTAACAACTTTTCGGTCCCTGCGCGGCCGCGCGCGCCGGCTGCCATTGTGGCATGGTGACTTACGTCAATTTTGCCCCTTTCAAAACCCCTCAAAAACGGAACAAAACCGAACAAAAACGGAACAAAACGGACACCAGAATCGCAAAAACCGATCAAAAACCAGCGCGTTTTGCCTTACCTATCTTAACATCGGGAGCCAAAAACGCCCCTCACGGCCCAGAAACGGGGTTCCGAGGCAAAAAAAGCGCGCATTTGCCCGTTTCGGCAACGTCAAAATTGACGTAAGTCTTATGGAGCGCGCGGAATGTGTGACCAAGCCGCGGCGGCAACGAGGCATCAAAAAAGGAGAAAAGCGGAACGCGTCAGCCAAAACGGCGGCGAACCGTCAAGCCGAGAAGGCCGAGAGCCAGCAAGGCGACCGTCGCCGGCTCGGGCGAGAGACTATACGCCCCCTCCGCCACGGCGCCGATATCGATTCGCCCGTGGCCGAATACCTCGTCCCAACCGGGGTCGCCGAGGTCCACGGCCGTGCCGTAAAGCAGATCGAGCACCTGCTCGGCCGTCAGATCGGGGTAGATGGACCATGCCAGTGCCGCCGCTCCCGACGTCAGAGCAGCCGAGTAACTGGTTCCGCAGTGGATGCCGTACCCGCTTGGCAGGTTCGGATCGGCCGGGTCCGCCACCAGGATATCGACGGCGGGTGCGGAAAGGTCCACGTACGGCCCCCACGCGCTGCCGTACGTTTCGCTCTCCCACCGCTCGTCGCCTGAGTCCGTGCCGGAGACGAAGATGAGGTTCTCGTAGCCGGTCATGGGGTTGCGCATGTTCCAGTTGCCTGCGGAGACAAACGTCAGGGCCCCCAGCGAGCGGGCATAGGCGGCCGCGGTGTCGAGGAGACCGTATTTCAGTGTGCCGTGGGAGATGTTAATGGCCTTGGCGCCGGCGTCGGCGGCCATGCGGATGCCTTGGGCAATGTCGGCGGAGACGTTCTGGCCGGCGATGTTGGTCACGGTAATCGGCAGAAGGCTGAAGTTGCCGACGCCGGCCCCGCCGGTGGCGTTGTCGACGCCCATTCCCACGGCGCTTGCCACCCAGGTCCCGTGATGCTTAGAGGTGCCATCGAGCGGCGGATCCCCGGTGGCGGAAAGCGGCGGCAGGATGCGTCCGGCCAGGTCGGGCGTGGCGGTCATAACGCCGGTGTCGAGAATCGCCACGATCACCTCTGAGGAGCCAAGGCCGTGGTCCCAGGCCGTAGGCAGGTTCAGAACGGGGCCGTACCATTGGTACGGTGTGTAAAAGGGATCGTTCGGCACGAACGGGGTGGCTTGGACAGCCACCGCTGCCGTCAGGATGACCAGAACGACAACCATCGGCCGGACGTGCATCGGTCTTCTCCCAGGCACCACGTGGATCTGTGACGCCCAATAGAGAAGGCCGCCCCCGTATTTGCAGGGGCGGCCTTGTTCACTTCACGTCGCTAAGGGATACGCCTCACTTACGGCGACGGATCAGCGTCACCAGCCCGACGGCCAGCAGAGCAACCGTGGCGGGCTCGGGGACGATCGTCAGATCAAACGTGGTCGTATCCGTGTTGCGGGGGTCGCTCGCCGACCAGCCCACGGTCATCTTGGCATTGGGGTAGTGGCCGTCCGCCAGGCCCATCGTCTGCAGGTCGGCGTACGTGACGGCAACCTGCTCCTCGCCGAGTCCTTCGATCTCGTAGTCGCCGTCGCCGTCAAAGTCCCATCCCCACCAGTTGATGCTGCCGGTCGAGGCCGACCCGTCCAGAACCAGAGCAGGACCGCCGGGGCCAACCTCGAAGGGCCCGCCTTCGGGTCCGTGCGCCTCGGAAGGAACGCCCAGGAGAGTCTTCTCGCCGGTTTGCAGAACGCCGTAGTCCTTAGTGTCAGGATTCGGGAAGTTGATGCTCAACTGGCCGTCTTCTTCCCACGACGCATGGGCGAACTGCCGAGGCCGCGACCAGATCTCAACGACGCCGGGCCGGCCGGTGGCAGGATCGGACTCCACGTTCCACTCTGCCGCCGGGAAAAAACCCACGTTTGCCACATGCCACTCGTTCGTGTCATGTAGCGGCTTCCAGACATCGTCGATATACTCCTGCGTGATGCCCCCAAATGGGTCAAGTGCGGGAACGGGCTCGTCGAAAAACTCTATGAAACCACTGGCTTTGCCCTGGTACATCGGCGGCGAGACGGCGTCGACGGCATTGCTGCCGATGTCGAGGTCCCCATCGCCGTCCAGGTCATGCTGCTCTCCCTCGTGTACGAGGTAGCCCGCCGACCACATGCTGCCCCCCGGGAACGCGGAGAGCAGGTCACCCTTGATCAGGCCCCCGTTGGTGCTGAGGAAAGACGAGTAAAACTTGCACAGGCCATCGTCTCTCACGTCTCCGTTGCCGTTCGTCACGACGGCCCAGACCTCCATTAATACAAAAGATGCACCCGGCGCGATCGCGACAAAATTGTCGCTGTCCAAATCGCTCCCGAAACCACCAGATAGAGCGCGGACATTAATGGTCAACGCACCAGCAACGTTTGAGGCCAGGATCGCGGCAAGCGCGCAGCCCGACATCACCCTCCATAGGCTCCGGAAAGCCCTCATAACATACCCCTTTCTCTTGGCCAGGCAGAATTCTCAGACAGTGCACAGTGCGATGCGACCCACAGTAACGTCTCCCCGTAACACGCCGCATCCTCGATAATATAACACAGTTTTCCCGATTGTCAAGCGAAGCGGGAACTTTTTCCTTTCCGAATAGAGGCTTTTTCGTACGAAAACCCACATTCCCGGCCCTTCCGACCTGCCTGCAACGGCCCTCAAGGCCCCACCGATAGGGCCTTTGGGTGCCCGGCACACAACTTGGTGGGGGCACCCCCGCAGAAGGCCTCAATTCTGCGGCCCCGCCGTTTTGCCGAGTCCCCATGGCCGCCTTCCACACTATCAGCCCCGCCAACCAGAACCGCGACCGGACCTCCCAACCGCCCATTCCTCTCCCATAAGAGGCTTCCGGCCACAGGTATTATAGGAGGATACCCATTGCCTCGGCAAGGTCTGCGGCACCGAGACGGTTCCGAACTCGTCGTTTTTCCGATCAAACGGAAACGGCCCCGTTTGATCGCAAAAGTGGGCCTGACCTGCTGTTTTCTCGGGCAGGCCGGGTCCACGCTGACCCCGAGTTAGCGTTGTCGTATTAGACGTTCCAGGCGACCGCGTGGCTGGGGGCAGGCCACGCGTTTCGGACCCCGGCCGGCGGCAATCCGGGAAGCAATTCCGCCCACAAACGTGCTTGACAACGCTATAATCTCTATAATCTACCGTGGCAAGGCAGCAACAGCGCGGTTGGGCCCATCCGGGGATAACGGACAGGCCCGAAGGGGAGTTCCGGTTTGAGCCATCTGCGTACATTGACCACATCCGTACGCATCGTCCGTTGGGCGGCGGCAACGGAGCCGTCCGCACCGGGTAAGGAGAATCCGCCATGCGAACCGGGTTACGACATCTGAGACAGGAACTGCTCTCTCATCTGCCGTTTTCCATTTTCTCGACCATCGGCGGGATGGCCGTTGTGGCCATGCTGACTTTTCTGGGAGAACCGCTTTACAAGGAGAACCTGCCCGGCGCCTTTCGTGAACTGTTCCACATCTTCCACCCCGTGCACATGCTGTTCTCGGCCACCGCGACCACGGCCATGTTCTGGCAGTACGAGAGGCGGTGGATAAAGGCACTCGCGGTGGGTTTGGCGGGTGCGATCCTCATCTGCGGGGTCAGCGACATCCTGATCCCCTACGCCAGCGGCCTGATCCTCGGGGCCAAGATGGACCCGCACATCTGCATCATCGAGCATCCCGGGCTGGTGCTGCCGTTCGCGCTGGTCGGCGTGGCGGCCGGTTTTCTGTCGAGCGAGCACATCATGCGGGCGACTTTCTTCTCGCACGCTGCCCACGTGCTCGTCTCGAGCGCCGCGTCGCTGCTTTACCTGGTCAGTTTCGGCCTGGAGCACTGGATCGACAGCGCGGGCTGGGTATTCATCCTTGTGGTTGTCGCCGTGATGATCCCGTGCTGTTTCAGCGACATCGTCTTTCCGCTGCTGGCGGTCACGCGGAAGGGCGAAACGCCACCCGACGGGCACCCTCATTGTTGAGGGCTGTATCAGCCCTACAGCGTCACTTCCCGCGTGGCCCGTACGGGCCGCGCAACGGCGACAATGGGCTTTCGAACGCGGTGGGTCCGGAAACCCACCGCGCGAAACCCGCCGCGCGGTAAGTGGCGCTGTCGTGTTAGCGCTATTGCCGGCGCCGGCGGGCATGGGCAAAGACGCACAGACCCACGACGAGGCTGAACAGGACCAGCCCGCCCGCCACGTACAGCGACATGGCCGAGCCGTGCTCGCACGTTTTGGAGACCAGGTGCTGGCGGTCGGCTACGATCTTCTCATACGAATCGTGGCCGCAATCGAAATACGTAACCGACAGAAACCCCAACAGGACGGCCAGAACCAGCCACGCGGGCAGCGAGCGGCGAAGGATGGGTGCCAGAGACGTCGCGCAGACGGCCAGCGCTTTTCGAAGCGGCGTTCTCAAAACGAGCGCGACCGCGACGGCCGCCACCACGCCCGCGCCGGCGGCGGCGAAGTACGACACCACCAGATAGTGCTCGTTGGTCATGAGGCCGTTCCGCTGATTGCCTGCGGCATGTTCACCGCCTCGCGCGTCTCGCGTGGCGGGTCAGAGTTTGGTCTGCGGCAGGTCCTCGGGATCGCGGATGCGACCCACGGCCGCATACACGATCGTCAAAACCACCACGTAGGCGAGCAGGAAGATGCCGACCGACAGGCAGGCCTCGTCCATGTCGTCGGCGACGTTCCAGACGACCTCCATGAAGGCAGGCGTCTCGGCGGCCTCGACGGCCGCCTCAGCGCCTTCCTCGGCCGCTTGGTCGGACGACGCGGTCGGCAGATCCATCGACTCCAGGATCGGCATCCACGCCGCCAGAAGCATGACGATGAAGAACGTCCGTCCGTAAAATGACCGTGTGGCCCTGAGGGCCGAGTTGACGCCCAGCATCCGGCGCATCGGCGGATAGACCAGCACAAAGACCACCAGCGCCGCCACAAGTGCCATCCCCAGACCCACCAGGAACACCATCAGTGCTGCGGACATAGCCATCCTCCTCAAGAAGTACCGCCGGATGCTACCGCGTCGGCGGGTAGCCACGCCAGAGAAAAGCCGGCGCGGCCGCACGAGGCAAACGCCACGTCGCGCACCGGGTCTCGGCCCGCGCATCCCCGACCCGCGGAAGGGGGGCGCCGTCGGAAGGACGCCGACCCCCGGCGAGAAAATCTCGACACCGCGCTTGGCGATAGCGAAACGAAGACTGGCAACGGCGCGTGCCGAATGGTATCCTACGGGTTAACCACTTCGACAGTACAGACATCTGCCCCCAGTCCGTTTCGGACCACGTCTTCAAGGGCGATGCCATGGCAGGCGTTGGACCAGCGCAGCGAAAACGGCGTTTCCGCTTTCCCGTGCTCGCGGCGGCGGCACTGGCGCTGTTCTTCCTTCAGGTGTGGACCCAGGTTGGGCCTCGCCTGATTCATCATCGTCAGCACCCGGTCTATCTGCTCGGCTGGGAGTTCTTTGCAGAACACCTCGACCGGCCCGGGAGGCTGGTGGAGTACGCCTGGGCCTTCCTGACGCAACTGCACGGGCTGGGCTGGCCGGGCGCGGCCGTGTTGACCGCGCTTGCGGCTTGTACGGTTCTGCTGACCCGTGCGCTGCTGGCGCGAATGGGCCGGCGGGCCGACGTGCTGCCGGTCGTGCCGGTCGTTTTCCTCACCGTCCTTACGAACCAGTACGAGCACCCGATGACGACGAGCATCGGGCTCCTGGCGGCCCTGGCGGCAACTAACGTTTACGTGTGGGCCGCCCCCCGACGCCTGTGGCTGAGGGTGCTGCTGTTTCTGGGCCTGGCGATGGTTCTGTACTACGCGGCGGCGGGTCCGATGCTGCTGTACGCGGTGTTGGCGGCCATCCACGAACTCCTGGCGGTGGGCCGAGCGTACCCGACGACCGGCCGGCGCCTGGTGGGGCTGGCGTACCTGGCCGTCGGTGCAGCGATGCCGTGGGCGGCGAGTGGGTGGCTGTTCATCGTTGCCCCAATCGAAGCGTTGACGCGGCACCTGCCGTTCATGCTCGCCTGGGACATCGTATCGCTGGCTGCCGGAATCGGCCTGTACGCCTTCTTCCCGGCGGCGGCGGTCTGGGCCGCCTGGCCGCGCCGGGCGGCCGACGCGGAACCGGTGGGGCCGACGGGGGCCGTGGGCCGCGCCTTCGCCTGCTGCCGACGGACCGCGCTGGGCTGGGCGATGGCGTCGGTCATGCTTGTGGCGGTGGGTGCGGCGGCGGCTTGGGTGTCGATGGACGGCGGGGAGCGGTCGCTCCTGTATCTGGATTACTTCGTCGCCCACGGCCGGTGGCAGGAGGTGCTCGCCGAGGCCCGCCGCCTTCCGACCTCCAACGCCAGTACGCAACAGGGCGTTATGCTGTCGCTGTTCCACACGGGCCGGCTGCTCGAGGAGATGTTCTCATACCCGCACGGCACGGACCGGGAGGTGCCTCCCGCGCTTCGGGGGTTCTACGGCGCGGTGCTGTATGACAGAGTCAGCGCCAGGCTCCTGGAATTCGGTCACGTGAACGAGGCGGAACACATCGCCCACGAGGCGCTCGAGATCATGGGCGAGCAGCCGGCGATCCTCAAGCGGCTGGTCCTCGTGAACGTGCTGAAGGGCGAGCCGGAGGCCGCCAGGCGGTTCCTGGCCGTCCTCGACAAGACGCTCTGGCACCGCCGGTGGGCCGGCCGGTACCGCACGAAACTCGACGCCGACCCCGGTCTTTCGATGGAAGCCGAGGTCCGGCGCCTTCGCCGCCTCATGCCCGCGACGGACCTCGTGTCGCCGTGCGAGTGGGAGGAGGGGCTCCTGCATCTGCTCCGGACAAATCCGAATAACCGCATGGCCTTCGAATACCTGATGCTCCACTTTATGCTGAGGCGACGGCCGGAGCGGGCCGTCGATAACCTCGGCAGCATCCGGCATTTCAACTATTCGCGGCTGCCGAAGCACCTGGAGGAGACCGTCCTCCACCATGCCTGGATGAAGGACGTCCGGCGCATGAACCTCTTCGGGCACAGCATCCGGCCGGAAACCGTCCAGCGGCACCAGAAGTTCATCGAGCGGCTTCGCCCACACAAGAGCGAGCCCGAGGGCGCTTGGCACGCCCTGAAAGACGATTTCGGCGACACCTACTGGTTCTTCTACTCGTTCGGGCGCACGCCGTTCGGGCGGACGGGCCCGCCTGTCGACCGCAAGGAGCGAAGCGAATGACCAAACCGACGCTTCGTATCGCCGCCGTGGCGGCGACCGTTTTGGCGGCAGTGATAGTTTACCAGGTTCTCTCGCGACCGCCCGTGTCGCTCGAAGACGCCGTGTCGATCGGCTGCCTGCCGCACATCCGGCCCGATTACGGCGGCGTCACGCTGCCGCCGAACATGGCGCCGCTCAACTTTGTTGTTGAGGAGCCGGGCGAGCGGTACGGCGTGCGCATCCGGTCGCAACGCGGAGAGGTGATCGGCGTCCAAAGCAAGTCCCCCTCGATCGTCATCCCTCCGGGCGCGTGGCGCCGGCTGCTGGAAGCGAACCGCGGCGGCGAACTCGCGATCGACGTCGGGATGCAAACGCCGAAGGGCATCTGGCACCGGTTCCTCCCGCTGACGGCCCGGATCGCCGCCGAACCGATTGACCGCTACCTCGTGTACCGCCTCATCCGGCCGATTTACAACAACTACACGCGCATCGACATCTGCCAGCGCGACCTGGAGGGCTACGACGAAACGTTCGTGCTCAGGAACGAGGCGCTCGGGCGCGGCTGCGTCAACTGCCACACGTTCTGCCCGGGCGACCCGTCGCGGATGATCCTCCACATTCGCAGCCCGTTCGGAGCGGCCATGATCCTGGCGCGCGACGGCCGAGTCGCAAAAGTCGACACCCGGACGGGCCTGAGCCGGTCGCCGGCGGCATACGCATCGTGGCATCCGAGCGGGCGGCTGCTGGCGTTCTCGATGAACAAACTCTCCCAGATGTTTCATGCCGTCGGCGAGAACCGCGACGTCTTCGATGCCCACTCCGACCTGGGCCTTTACCGGGTGGACTCAAACACCGTCACGACGACCGACGCCATCTCCCTGCCCGACCGCAACGAGACGTGGCCGGCGTGGGCGGCGGATGGACGCTGCTTGTACTTCAGCGCCGCCCCCAAACTGCCCAAGGAGAAGTTCCGAGAGGTCCGCTACGACCTGATGCGCATCGCCTACGACGCCCACGCCAACTCGTGGGGTAAACTGGAGACCATCGTGGCGGCCAAGGATACCGGCCGCAGCGCCCTGCAGGCGCGCCCCAGCCCCGACGGCAGGTGGCTCCTGTTCTCGATATGCGACTATGGCAACTTCCCCATCTACCAGCCCTCGTGCGACCTGTACCTGATGGACCTGGCAACCGGCAAGCACCACCGGCTGGCGTGCAACAGCCCACGCTGCGACTCGTACCATTCGTGGTCCTCGAACAGCCGATGGATCGTCTTCACGAGCAAGCGCCGCGACGGCGTGTTCGCACGGTCGTATTTCAGTTACATCGACGCCGGCGGCCGGGCGCACAAGCCGTTCGTTCTGCCGCAGAAAGACCCGGCGTTTTACGATTCCTTCATCAGGACCTACAACGCGCCGGAACTGTCGCCGGCGCCCGTTCCGGTGTCGCGGCGGCAGTTGGGTCGTGTGATCCGCACGCCCGGTCCCGAGGAGGACCTCAAGGCCACGCTCGACCCCCGTATCCCCCCGCGTGTGAGCCCCACCGCAGAGCCGCCCTGGAAAGCGGCCGAGCCGTATCAGGGCGCCGACCGCCCCTGGGCGCAGCGCCCCGACGGGTAAGGCGCCCTTCGTCCGAACCTACCCTTGCCCGACCCGCCAGCGAGGTTTAGAATGCTTCGCATGATTCACACGCGACGGATGCTGCTGCTGGCGGCCGCCATCCTCCTGGCCACAACAACGACGGCGCACGGTCAAGAGAAGGCGCCCGGGCGGGAACTCGTTATTCGCCCGAACCCGAAAGCCAAGTGGGACGCCGGCATGCGCGACGTCGAGAAGGTTCTCCGGTCGGCGGCGAGCGAGTTGTGGAAACACTTCCCCGAGCGGCGTCTGAAGCCGATTCTCGTCGAACCGAAAGGCGGGCCCATCGTCCTGTACCGGCGCGGGCCCAAGGGCGAGTACCGCGTCCGCCTCAATACGGGCAACACCTACTGGTCCCAGTACGCCTTCCAGTTTGCTCACGAGTTCTGCCACATCCTGTGCGGCTACACCGAGGACGAACAGTCGAACAAGTGGTTCGAGGAATCGGTCTGCGAGACGGCCTCGCTGTTCGCCTTGCACCGGATGGCCGAGACCTGGAAGACCGGCCCGCCCTATCCCCATTGGAAGGATTACGCGCCGCACCTGAGAAAGTACGCGGACGATCGCCTCAAGGAGGTCAAGTTGCCGGCCGGCCGGACGCTGGCCGAATGGTATCAGGCGAACGAGGCGGCCGTCCGCAAGAACTCCTGTGACCGCAACAAGAACCGCGTCGTTGCCGGCGTCCTGTTGCCGATGCTTGAAAAGCATCCCGAACACTGGGAAGCCGTCACTTGGCTGAACGCGGTCTCCTCGAAGCAGCCGCGATCCTTTCAGCAATACCTGACCGACTGGCGCAACCACTGCCCCGCCAAACACAAGCCGTTCGTCCGGCAAATCGCGGCGAAGTTCGGCGTTCCGCTTCCGGCGGAATGAGAGCCATGCAGGGTGCGGTCCCTTGCCGCGCGGCCGCAGCATTGATAGCATTGGCTGCATGAAGACCGTCAAAGACGTGTGTGCGTTCTTGCCCCTCCTGGTGGCGCTGCTCTGCGCTGTCTGCGCCGCTGCTCCGCCGGCCGTGCCGCCGGCGGCGAAACCTGCCGACACGCCGCTCGTCTGGGGTCCCCCGTCGGCCGGGTTGGTTTCGGCGCTGGCCGTTGAGGGCGACGTGCGAGTCGGCGGCTCGTTCCGCATTCGCCTGTCGCTGCGAAGCGCTGCCGGTCAGACGATTGGGCTGCCGCCCGCCGGGGAGGCCTTCGGATGGGTCGTCATCGGTCAGAGCCTCGGCGACAGCAAAAGTGTCTATTACAGCGAGAAGGTTCCGATGGCCGGCGCCGGCGCGGCGTGGCCCGGCGAACTGGGCGGCGGGGGCGTCGTCCGCTTGGGGCCATTCGACCTCTCGGCCGCCACGGTCTTTCCGTCGAAGGCGGCGCGGAGCCTGCTGACCGCCTACCTCTCGGGCAAGGACGATGCCGACCTGCCCAAGGCCGCCGGCAAGTTGAACGAGGTGCTCGTCGCGGGCCGGGCGACGGCCAAGTTCATCCTATGCCTGCCCCACGAGGGCGAGAAGCCCATGCTCGTGACCTCCGCCGTGGTCCCTGTCACCGTCGGCCCGCCCGACATGGCCTCCTTGAAACCGGGCGCCCGGGAAAAGTTCCTTTCGGACCTCATGAAGCAGTTCAACCGCAACCCCTGGGCCGGCCAGCAGGCCCACGACACCTGCGTCCAACTCGGCAAGGAGGTCCTGCCGCACGTCCTGAAGGCGGCGTTTGAAACGGGGCGGCCGTCGCACGCGAGGCTGTGGCTGACGACCACGCTGGCCGACATTCGCGACCCGCGGTCCGCCCGCGCGCTCATCACACTGCTCGACGGTCCGGCCGACGGCATCCGCAACGTCGTGGCCTATCACGGCGTCAAGCAGCGAAGCGACCGGCTGGACAAGGCGCTTCTTGCGAAGGTGAAAGCGTCGGATGCAACGTCGCGCCTGGCGGCGTGGACGCTGCTCGGATTCATGGTCCACCGCAGCACCGTGCCGGAGGAGGTTCTCAAGGCGGGTCTGGAGAGCGACGACCCCCGTGCGCGCGGAACCGCTGCGGAAGTGCTCGCCGCTCACGCGAGCGAGACCAACATCAGACGCCTCGTCGCCCTGCTGGCCGACCCAAGCGAGCGTGTCCGCGGCGTGGCCGCCAAGATGCTCGGCAAATCGAAGAACCGCTCAGCCGGCGTCCTCGGCGCACTCGTCAAGGCGCTCGACCTGCCCGGCGAAACGGCACGCCAGCGCGTCTGCGAAGCACTCTCGGAACTCGCAGCCAAGGACCTGCCGTACGATCCCGCCGCCGCTGAATCCGGCCGCCAGGCAACCGTCGCGGCGTGGAAGGCCTGGTGGGCAGAGAACAAACCACGCCGGTGACGCATCCGGGCAGCGGCTCGCTGCCCCTTTGCGGTTCCGGCACGTGCGCCCACGTTCGGAAGGGTATAACCGATGACGATTGACCTTCGCAGCGACACCGTCACGCGCCCGACGCCCGAGATGCGCCGGGCGATGGCCGAGGCCGAGGTCGGCGACGACGTTCTCGGCGACGACCCGACCGTGGCACGCCTCGAACGCCGCACCGCCGACATCCTCGGCAAAGAGGCCGCCGTCTACATGCCCTCCGGCACGATGACCAACCAGGCGGCTATCCGGACGTGGACCGAGCCGGGCGACGAGATCATCCTGGAGGCGGCCAGCCACTCGTACTTCTACGAGTCGGGCGGGCCGGCGGCGCTGGCGGGCGTCATGTGCTGCCTCATCGAAGGGGAGCGCGGCCTGTTCACGGCCGACCAGGTCCGGGGCGTGCTGCGGCCCAGAAACGAGCACTTTCCGCGAACGAGACTCGTCGCAATCGAGAACACGCACAACCGCGGCGGCGGAACCGTCTGGCCGCTTGACCAGATCGCCGACGTGGCCGCCGCCGCACGCCAGGCCGGCCTGAAGATGCACCTCGACGGGGCGCGACTCTGGAACGCCGCCGTCGCCTCCGGCACGTCCGAGAAGCGGTACGCCGAGCCTTTCGACAGCGTCAGTGTGTGTTTCTCGAAAGGGCTGGGTGCGCCGATCGGCTCGGCGCTGGCGGGGGGCGTCGAGTTTGTGGCCCGTGCGCGGCGGTTCCGCAAGATGTTCGGCGGCGGGATGCGGCAAGCGGGGATCATCGCGGCCGGGGCGCTCTATGCCCTGGAGCATCACCGCCGGCGCCTCGCCGAGGACCACGCGGGCGCGAAGCGATTGGCCGAGAGCATCGCGCCGCTCGAAGGCATCGAGATCGACCCCGAGACCGTCGAGACGAACATCGTCGTTTTCGACGTGACGGGCATGCCGGCGCCGGAACTCGTGGAACGCCTCGAGGCGGTCGGCGTGCTCGTCCTCGCCCGCGACGCTCGGACCATCCGCGCCGTGACGAACCTGAACGTGACCGCCGCCCGGATTGACGAGGCCATCGAGAAGTTCGCAGCCATCCTGGCGAAGACATGAGGCGCGCCGCCCGAGCCCGCCGCAGCCGGTCCGAGCCCGCCGCAGCCGGTTCGAGCCCGCCGTGGAAGCGGCGGGTTACCTTCGATCACGTTGGCGCCACAACCAGCCGAAACGAAACGAAACGCAAGGAGGCCCACTATGCGACACGTCGCACTGGTGCTTGTTGGATGCTGTGTAACGCTCACGGCGGGGCCGCTGCGCGGGGCGGCGCCCGTCGGCATCGCCGCAGCCTACCCCGGCGACCGCGGCATCGCGAAAGACGCGCGCGTGCTCCTACACGAGGATTTCGAGGCGGGCACGTTCGATAAGCAGAAGTGGCCCAGCATCTCGAACAAGGCGGAGGCGCTGGCGTTTTCGGCCGACGTGCCGCCCGCCTCCGCCGGGAAGAAGAGCCTCCTGGTGACGGCCAAACTGGGCGAGAACACGGGCGGGCACCTGTTCCGGCGATTCAAGCCCGGCGTCGAGACGATGCACGCGCGGTACTACGTGAAGTTCGCCCCCGACTGCGACTACACGCACCATTTTGTTCGGATGGGGGGCGACTGGCCGCCCGTCCCCTGGCCGACGGGCGGGGCGGGCGAACTCCCGCCCGGCGACAAACGGTTCTCGACCGGCATCGAACCGTGGGGCAAGTGGAAGCAGTTCCCCCCGCCGGGGGCATGGCACTTCTACACCTACTGGTGCCGGATGAAACGCTCCGGCGACGGCAAGTATTGGGGCAACTCGTTCGCGCCGGAACCGGCGCTGGTGCCGGAGCGCGGCAGGTGGTACGGCGTCGAGATGATGGTCCGGTGCAACGCGCTCGGCGCCGACGACGGCCGGCAGGCGGTCTGGATCGACGGCAAGAAGGTCGGCGACTTCGGTGGTTTCGAGTGGCGAACCGCCAAGCCGCTCAACTGCAACTTCTTCCTCCTGATGCTCTACGTCACCGACCGCTGGACCAAACACAAGACAAACCGCGTCTGGTTCGACGACGTGGTCGTCGCGACCGCCTACATCGGGCCGATACGGAGGGCGGCGAGGTAGCACCGCGTCGGTCGGACGGGGCAGGCACGTGGTTCCAGGCACCTGCCCCGCCGGCTCTGAGGAAGCCGTCTCAGGCCTTGGGTTTGTACATGCTCTTGGGGCTCTTGCACTTCGGGCACGTCCAGGTGTCGGGCAGGTCCGCAAACGGCGTGGGCGGCGTCTGTTTGCTCGGATCGTACACGTAGCCGCACTTGCCGCACACGTAGATCCCCGTGTCCTTGCCTTCGGCGGGCGCCTTGGTTTCGGGCGGCTTGGGCTCGGTGGGCGGTTTGGGCTCGGCGGGCGGCGCGGCGGGGGGTTCCTCGGTCTTGCAGCCGGCCAGAAGGGCGGCCGTCGCCGCGAGCAGGCCGCCGCCGACCCGTTTCATTGCCTCGCGTCGTGAGAGCGAGTGTCTCATTTCGTCCTTCCTTTCGTTTTTGCGGTTTCTTGAACCTTGTCTTTCTCGTCCGCAATCTTCTTCCAGGCGCGTATATACTCGATACTGAAGGCGGATGGCAAGTTTTTCTTGTCCGGCAGGCCGAACCAATTGGGCATCGTCTCGGAGTCGAAGTTCAGATGCAGCGGCTGGTGCCAGTGGGTGTTCTCCAGTGTCCGGACCGCTTTGCCGTCGAAGTAGAAGGTGATCCGGTCCTTGTCCCACTCCAGACCGTAGACGTGGTAAGAGTCGGCCAGGTCGAACGGCACCTTGTGCTGGCCGGCCTTGGACCAGTGGCGTTTCTCGGTAGGCGTCCGGAAGACGTGGACGTTCATGTGGACGGTCCGCTTGTGCTTGGGCGCCCCGCCGCCGATCTCGAAGACGTCGATCTCGGTCCACCATTTCGGGTCGCTGGAGTTGTAGAACCAGAAGGCGCTGGAGCCGCGCGAGGCCATCGGCTTGCACTTGGCCTCGAAGTAGCCGTACAGCACCGTGCGGGTGCTCTTGACGGCGGCGGAGGTAAAGGTGTGGTAGCCGTCGGGGGCGCCCGGCACGTCCTCGCACCGCATCGTCAGGTGGAGTTTGCCGCCCTCGACGCGAACATTGGAGGGGCGGAAGAGGGCGGGCTGGCGGCCTTTCCACTGGGGGTTGTGATCGTGCCACTTGGCCGGGTCGAGCCGGCTGCCCTCGAACTCGTCCGTGAAATCGGGCAGCGGCGCCCACGTGGCGCGTGACGGCGGGCCGAAGCCACGGTCCTTCCGCTCGGCCGCCCTCTCCACCCCGGCCGAGACGCCGCCGGCGAGGCCGAACGAGAGGACGAGCCCGATCAGGGCGATGCGTGGTCTCATCGACGGGTTCCTCGTGCGGCACGGGCGGTCTTGCGAACCGTCGCTTGCGGTTGGTGTGACGGTTTGAGGAAGAGGTAGTAGAGTCGGCCTTCGTTCTTCGCCCGTCCGGCGAGTTGGCCGGCCTCATCGCCGACGCCGAGGTACAGGTCGCATCGTCCGGGTGCCCGTATCGCCCCGCCCGCGTCCTGGTCGAGGGCAAAGCCGCTCCAGGGCGCCAGACCGATCCGGGCGCCGCTCCGCACGGGCAGGCGGGTCGTCGCGAACGCCAGGCAGGCGGCCGGAAAGATCGACTTGTCGGTCGCGACCGTCCGGCGGGTCGTCACCGGTTCGTTCAGGCACCCGCGCGGGCGACCGTCTTCGACGGGGGCGAAGAAGACGTACCGCGGGTTCCGCCACGTGTACTTCTGCACGTCCTCGGGGTGGCGCTTGAAGTACCGCAGCATCTCGGGCAGGCCGGCGCGCTTGCCGATCTTGCCGTCCTTGACGAGTTCGGCCCGCACGCTCTTGTAGGCGTGCCCGTTGTTGGCGGTGTAGCCGTAGGTCTCGATGCGGCCGTCGGGCATCCGGATCTTTACGGAGCCCTGGACCTGGGCGACGTACGCCTCGAACGGGTCGGCCAGCCAGACGATCTCGTTGCCGGCGAACATGCCGGAGGTCTCGATGGTGCGGCGGTCGGGATACCGCTTCGAGGGCGAGCCGTCCTGGAGTTTCACGAGGCCGGCGGGCGGCTTGTAGAGGGGGTGCCCGAACGCCGGCGCCCGGACAGGCGAACCGTTGAAGATAGGCGTGTAGTAGCACGTCACCAGCACCGTGCCGCGCATGTCGCACCCGACCGACTGGTACACGTCGAACCGGCTGCGGACGGTCGCGTTCATCTGCTGGGGCGTCGCGCGGGAATCCAGGAGGGCGCGGAACGCCTTGAGGCTCTCGACCGCCTCGGCGTGCGTGATGCCGCAGCAGGGGTAGTGCTTACGGCTGGACGGCTTGGCCAGGTAATGGAGGCTGTGGTCGATGGCCTCGCCCAGGGCCGTCGTATTGGCGAGGGCCTGGGTGAAGTCCGGGATCCGGTTCGGATCGGTGATCTTCCGCAGCGCATCCTGTCCGGGCGGCAGCGGGGCCTCGTAGTTCTTCGCGAGAGGAATCGCGGGAACCATGGCGGGCTTCTCGCAGCCGGCCGCCACAAGGGCGAGCAGGGCGAGTGCGGCGATGAAGCGAAACGTTCTCATTTGGAACCTCCCGGAAACACTGGTCACGTCCATCGGCGCGGCAAGGGGATTATGGGGCGGTGAAGGGAGGCTGTCAAGTTTGGGGTCGCGCGGGTTGGGCCGAACGGGGGCCGTAATATGCGGCCTGCTCTATAACACTTACGTCAATTTTGACATTGCCGAAACACCCAAATGCGCGTTTTTTTTGCCTCGGAACCCCGTTTCTGGGCCGTGAGGGGGGTTTTTGGCTCCCGATGTTAAGATAGGCAAGGCAAAACGCGCTGGTTTTTGATCGGTTTTTGCGATTTATGTGTCCGTTTTGTTCCGTTTTTGTTCGGTTTTGTTCCGTTTTTGAGGGCTTTTGAAACGGGCAAAATTGACGTAAGTCACCATGCCACAATGGCAGCCGGCGCGCGCGGCCGCGAAGGGGCCGAAAAGTTGTTAGAGTTCTAACAAAATCGAGGGGGGGGCAGGAATTTTGTTAGAGTTCTAACAATCGGGGGGAAAACGGCAACGGCCCGTTCCGAGCCGCGACCGCAAGGGAGCGGAACGCTGAGAACGGCGTCAATCAGGCGAAAGGCGAACGGCAACGGCTTTGAACGGGAGATATGACGTGTGTCGCCGGAACCGTCGCCGTTCCGGAGGCCTGAGACGGGAAGCCGGAGAACTGTTGCTGAAACCGGGCGGCGGCCTTCCCAGGCCGCCGCGAAGCCTCTGCGGTAGGTACAACGCACCGACGCTACGCCTCTTGCCTCCTCTTCCGCTCCTTCGCCAAGCGTCTTCGAGCGAAGAAGCCGACATTCCTTTGCAGAACCCGGCAATCGGCCCGGATGCGCTCATGCTGAGCGCACAGTTCCTGCTTGGCATTCTCCAGCGGTGCCTTGTAGCTCCGCAACGAAGCCGTAACGCTATCGTTGTACCAAGTGACAACGCCCGCATCATCCGTGGCTTTGAGGGCGACTTCATTGCCGTGCCTTATAGCATCTTCTAGAGACTCGGTGTAACGTGGCGTATGGCAGGCAACCAGGCGCGAGGCATCAACCTTCTTGGTGCGGCGCTGCAAGTGACTATCCAGATACGCCAGCAAATCGTGAAATTGGGCCAAGGTGTGCTTCGCGGCCTGGCATTCTTCAGATAGCGAACGTGCTAAGGCCAGGATTTCGTGCTTGATGCCGCGGTACTTCTTGAGCAGGGCGTTGACTTGCAGCAGTGCAAAATCAAACTGCCGGTCGGCCAAGTAGCCGAAGGTAGTGGTGTGAGTCTGAATGGAGTCGCCTCGTCTCGTACGACGGACGATCCTTCTGCCTTCTTCCATGGCCTGAGCGAAGCCCATGAGCATTGCGGTAAGGTCTGTGTATATTTCGTTGTCGCGTTCCGCGTGTACGAGCGAGCGCAGTAAGACGTGAGAGAGTTCGTGCGCCATAATCGCGACAAAGGTGCGGGGACAGGAAATGCAGTTGGTGCTAACCTTGACTTGGATGGGGAACCCCTTCAGTTGGCTCGAACCGTACAGAGGGAGAGACTCTGGCGTGCTCACCTGCGCTGTAATGCTCTGCGCCCCGCCTGATGCGGTAGTGCGGGCCAGGGAAGTAGTATGGAAGATGGTGGCGCCATCATCGGCTGGTGCTCCCGGCCCTTCTTCAACGTAGGCTAACTGGACGTGCACGGGTAGGCCCATATACTCAGCGATGGTCTTGACGCAGTTCTCGACCGCCTGAGCGCCAAGCAAGCCTTCCAGCTTGGGCAGGTTGATATGGTCTCGAACGCCGAGAACCGCCACCAAATCGCCAATTGCTCGCTTGATATACTGGTTGTCAATTCTTTCGGGCATGACTGAGACATTGTCGGATGCGTGGCCGCTGTCGGCTGCCTGATTGCGGGAGTTCGCAGTGTGGTCGGCCGCTATCCTTTCTCCTCGCTTTGCTCCCAAAGGTCTATCAGTTCGCAGGTTGTGTCGTCGTATACTACATATCCCGCGTACGCACCCTGGCTCTGAGTGGCTTTCCAGTCGAGGATCCTTGCGAATCTTGCGGGCTCCGACAAGCCTGGCACGAAGCGTTCGACTGAGAAGTCCCTCCCTTTCGGAAGAGTGTCCACGACACGTGAATTGGTATCGGCCTTCTCGAAGAGCGGTAGGTCAGACTTGAACCGAACTCTGAACCTGCCGATGCTCTCTCGTTTAAGATACCGATTGAGGTCTTGGTGCTGCTGCTTCTTGAGCATAAGGGCGTAGGCCCGATCAAGGCAGTATCTTGCATTTGCTTCAGTAGCGGCCCCAACAAGGTGGGGAAAATCACCTTCGACCAGCCAGTCGGAGTGCTTTGCTTCGCGGAAGACGGAGGGAGTCAGTCGGCGAACGTTCCAGAAATCCTGCGTACCCACGCCCCACTCCAAGAGGTCAAGGCGAGCTCGCTCGTGGTCGAGTTGTATGTAATCGAATGGTTCCCTGACGTTCTCTTCGATCCACTCTTTGGACTTGCAATACGAGGGGGCTTTGAAACCCCCGTTTGCCACTAGCGAAAGAAGAGAAGACGAGGTGCCGAGCGGCGTGTCCTTCCAGCCGTCAATACAGTATTCCTCTTCCACCTCGATGAAGATGGCCTTTCTTACTTCCACCAACGCAGCAAAGAACTTGCCGGCTTCGACGCATTCAGAAGCAGCCTTCAGATGCCGGCGAACCTCGTCATTCTTGATGATCTCGCAGAGCAGAATCTCATTTGCGCGCTTCCCGAAAACCTGCTGCAGCAGATCATCGAGAGAGGCTTGAGCCGCTTCGAAGTATTGGCGGACGGTCGTGGGTTCGGCGAGTTGGCCATAATGCTTGACGATCACCCGCTGCTTGTTCATAGCGTTAAGGGTTCCGGACTTGATGATGCGAACGCCGGCCTTCTTGAGTGCAGAGATAAGCTCGCTGAATTTGAGATTACCCAGGGAACGCTTCTCGTCCTCGCCCTTCTCCAGCAAACAGGCGCACAAGAAGAGCTCGACGGCGTCCTGCAACATAACAAGCCCGGCAGAAGCTGTATGCCTATCGTCCACCATGCACGCAGAGTGTGCGCAGTCCAGCAGAATGCGGGCCGTGAGGATAGTATGCACAGCCTGGGGCTTCACGGTGCACTCCTCCACCACTCGAAGCAGATTGTGGAATGGCTGCAACCGATGCCGTGTTCTCGGTGCAAGTAGCCTATCCCGAAATGTCATCTGTGGCAAGGGAAAGAACGGGTAGTCGCGACCGATAGGGCAGGCAACCGCCAACGGGTACAGGCCAAGGCCGGGCAGTTCCGGGGAGGCAATGCCGAACTCGGGCAGGCTGCGTGCCCTCAGCATGATTGCAGGGGTACGCCCCGGCCTAGGCTGTCATGGGTGTAGAGTAATGCGAGATGTTATGTGCGTCAAGGCGAATCAGGTGCGGTGGCGTCGGGGGATGAACGGCAACCTGCCTTCGCCAAGGCTTCGGCGGGCAGGCTGGTGGGAGCCGTTCGACCTCAAGGATTTGACGTGGCTATGGGTGGTCTTGGGATGTGCATTCGGCCCTTGACACGCGGGCGGGTGTGGGTGTCGCCGGAAAGTCGCTTCCTGCCTCTATCCTAATCGGCTAAAGCCGACTCGGGATAAAGGGTTTGAGTGCATGTTTCACGCAACCCGGCGGCGGCGGATCATGACCACCAGACCAGCCAGACCCAGCAACGCCATCGTCGCCGGCTCGGGCACATAGATCACATCGCCTTCGACCGTACCCAGGGTCGTGCTCGCGTACTCGAACGTCAGGTCGGTCTTACCCTTCAAGACGTCGTAGATGTCGCCGAGCGAGTACATGCCGCCGGCCAGCAGCGTATCGGACATGGAGCCTTCGGCGTAGAACTGCGTGTTCGATCCGAAGCTCACGTCCAGGACGTTCGGCGGGGGATTCACGCCGTCCACGGTCAGGCCCAGATCGACCGAAACCACTTGGAAGCTGTTGATCGACACACCGCCGGAGGCGACGTGAAGAGAGACGTCACCGGTGGCGGGATCGACGATCAGGTCCAGTTCGCCAGGATCGGCCATCTGCTGGATCCCATCAAGGTTGATCAGAGCCGCGTTAACGGTGCCGCAGATGACAAGAACAGTGATTAACGTGAATAGCGTGCGTTTCAATTTGGTCAATCCTTGTTCTTAGTCGTGTTATCGGGATGCGTTTTTTTCTTCAACGTTCCGGCTATATTCCGCAAACACGGCTGAGCCTCGAAGCCCAGCCGTGACTTGTTCCTTCAGTACCTTTTTTCCTTCTGTGGGAAAAAGGATTGGGGTGAGGGCTTGATTCAAGGAACACTTGCAAGCAAGGTCCGAGAATCATCCCCTCACCCCTTCCCGCCTCTTTCCTAATCGGCTAAAGCCGACTCGGGATAAGGGGTTTGAGTGCATGTCTCACGCAAGCCGGCGGCGGCGGATCATGACCACCAGACCACCCAGACCCAGCAACGCCATCGTCGCCGGCTCGGGCACATAGATCACATCGCCTGGCACCGTACCCAGGGTCGTGCTCGCGTACTCGAACGTCAGGTCGGTCTTACCCTTCAAGACGTCGTAGATGTCGCCGAGCGAGTACATGCCGCCGGCCAGCAGCGTATCGGACATGGAGCCTTCGGCGTAGAACTGCGTGTTCGATCCGAAGCTCACGTCCAGGACGTTCGGCGGGGGATTCACGCCGTCCACGGTCAGGCCCAGATCGACCGAAACCACTTGGAAGCTGTTGATCGACACACCGCCGGAGGCGACGTCAAGAGAGACGTCACCGGTGACGACATCGACGATCAGGTCGATCGTGCCCGCAGCAGCACCCAATGCGACGACTCCGGGTGGGACTTCCTCTCCATAGCCAGCCGGGGCAAAATCGATGACCAGTTGGTTGAAGTCGGTGATGTCAATCTTGCTGTCGCCATTGCTGTCGCCCATGCTGAACACGTTGGCGGGGTTGGCAACCGGCGAGAAGTTGGTGGGGATCCTGTTGAAGTCGGTGATGTCGACGTCGCGGTCCAGGTCGGTGTCGCTGGCCTTGTACGCGGTGTAGTAGGCGGTTCCGCCAGCACCGTAGGTGCTGTTGCCGCGGGCAGCCCAGTACAGCCAAGAGTTCATATCCGAGGTGTAGATGTCGTGGGAGTCGTCGCTACCATCGTAGGTGGTGCTCGCGAGGTCGTACTTGGCGTCTTGATCAATGACACCCGCAACCAAGTCGCCGAGGGCGGTCATGGCGTCAATGTCATCGGTGTCCCAAGTGCCGTCGGCATCGTAATCACCTGCGGGATCAACTTCGACCACGGCCAGGTTGTCAATGACGGTCTCATTGCCGGCCTTGGAGTTGCTCTGGATCTGGAAGACCAGGGTGTCGTAACCGCTCGGGTCCTTCAGATACTGCTGGCCGCCCTCCTTCACGGTGTTTTGCTGGCCGCCACCGGAGTAATCCTGGTGGAAGGGTGTGGTGATCGTGGAGTTGTCGCCAGCCTCCTGATAGATCCAACCATCGTTGAACACCCAGTTCCACTCGTCGTTGACCACAACGCCGGTCTTCATCTTGGCGTAACCCTTGTGGTAACGGCTGGCGACCGGATCGGTGGCGATGTTGTTGGTATCGTCGGTGCCGAGGTAGACATCGAAGTCGTTCAGACCGCTGCTGGAAGCGTCACGGCCGCCGGCAATCACGTCGAACTGGATCGCCCAGACCTTATGGTCGGTCGGGTTGGCCAGGTTCACTTTGAACGCGGCGATGGCCTGGGTCGTCTGGTTGGCGCCCGGGACATAGTAGTTCAACGTGCCGCCGCTGATGGTCCAGTCATCCGTGGCATACTTGTCGCCGGTTTCCCACTGGGTGTTGGGGGGCGCAATGTCACCCCATTCGATCGTACCGTCGTTGACCGCATCGATGGCGTCTTGCGTGCCGGCGGCATCGAAGTCCGCCAAGAGGCCGGCTTGCGCGGAAGCGCTGACCATCAGCACCACCGCTAGTGAAGCAAGTAAGAGTTTCATGGGTTTCTCCTTTCAAAGAGGAAAAGTTGGGAAGAAGGGATTGAGCGACGGGCTTGCGGCCATCGTGGAAATACCCATCGCCATGCGGTCAAGAACTTCAAAGATTGAGTCCGTAAAGTTCTGTAAAAGCGGCTCGGCGCAGGAAGTGGCGAGCCGGTAGCATCTCCTGATTCGAACGGTTTTGAACGAAGGGAGATGCCGATGGCTCGCCGATTCACACGAAACGAGGACAAGAAGCACAGCAGATGCGATGACAATGCGCTTCCCCCTTGAATGATCGTGCGTACTCCCGCTCCTGTGGATCTAGAGTCCGGACCCAGTGGTTACACACGAAGACCCCCCCTCACGGAGGACCCCAAATAATAGCACAGATTTCGGAAAAGTCAAATTCGGCAAGGTAGATTGACCCCCTTCCCGTGATTTGATCCAGGTTTTGTGAGAGAATCCTGTCGGCCGGATGGCCGAAAAGGATTCTCAGGTGAAGAAGCGACACAGTGCGGAGCAGATCGTGGGAAAGCTGCGTCAGGCGGACGTGGCGTTGGGCAAAGGGCTGAAGGTGCCGGAGGTGTGCAGGCAGTTGGGCATCAGCGAGCAGACCTACTACCGGGATTCCGGGGATACAGCACTGTTTTCATAGTTGACGGGGCGCGGGTTGGGGTAGGCTGGCCGTATGGCACGGTTAGCGAGAGTGGTCGTCCCCGGCTATCCCCATCACATCACGCAGCGCGGCAATCGGCACGACAACAACCAACGACTCCGTGGACTCACCTTCCCCATACGGGCCTGCTGAAACAAGGGCGGGGCAAGAGCGCACTTGACACGAGGGCGGTTATGGGTGTTCGCGGAGTCCTGTGGGAAACCCCGCCGAAGGGAACCCCTGCCGAGGCGCCACGGTGCGCGGACGCCTGATGCGGGATTGCAAAATGGAACCCCGTTTATAATAATGATTCCGGCCGAATGGGTCGAGGAAATGGCCGCTGTGATGAGAACGGCGCAGTCGGTGGTGTCGGGAGATGAACGGGTGATGAGTACACACTGGGTCAAGGCGGTTTGTGCGGCCCTTTTGGCGACAGCGCTGCCGGCGGCCGCGGCCGTTGGTGCGGAGGGCGACTTCCAGGGACGCCTCGAAGCCGAGTGGCAGAGGCAACTCCCAGGGGCAGCACCCACGTCGGGCGGCGGCCGGGCGGGCGGCGGCCGGGCGGGCGGCGCGTCGACGCAGTCGGATGCGGCCGGAGGGTGCGACGGGGTCAAGAACGGTGGATTCGGCTTCCACACGAACCAGCAGTCCAAGCCGTGGTGGCAGGTCGACCTGGGCGCCAAGGCCGCTCTCGACCGCGTCGTCGTCTACAACCGCTGCAACACCGCCGGCGAGCGTGCGGCCAGGCTGCACGTGATGCTCGGCGAGGACGGCAAGTCGTGGCGGACCGTCTACCGCCACAACGGCAAGACGTTCCTCGGCCACACCGACAAGAAGCCGCTCGTCGTGGGGGTCAAGGGCGAGTCGGCGCGGTTCGTGCGGATCCAGTTGCCCGACAACACCTGGCTGCACCTCGACGAGATCGAGGTGTATGGCGCGGACGATCCGAACAAGAACATCGCCCTCAACAAGCCGGCCGGCCAGTCCAGCGCGGGCACGTGGTCCACCCGCAAGCGTGTGACGGGCAAGGCCGCGAAGCGCCCCAAGGCCAAGGCAGCCGTCCCGCAGGGTCCGTACGTCGCTGCGGTGCAGGAAGTGCTCGCCTCGGGGGCGTTGCTGGCCGAAGACCTGCGAAGCGCGGGTATCGACACGGCCGCCTTCGAGCGGGCGGCCGAGGGAATCGCGAAGGCCCTCAAGACCCTGGCGCCCGACAGCCCCGAACTCAGCAGCCATACGCTGTATTTCCGCGCCCGCCGGGCCGTGCGGGAAATGGCGCTCGAGAACCCCGTGCTGGACTTCGACGAGGTGCTGCTGGTCAGCCGGGGCGCGAACAACCTGGGCCTGCCGGCGAACTGGCAGAGCAACTCGAGTCTCAGGACGACAGGCTATGACAACACGATCGGCGTCCTTTCGGAGTTTCGGTCCGGGGGCAAACTGCGAACGCTGTTCAGCCCGAAGGACAAGAAGTTCGTCGGCGACGTAGACCTTCACTTCGACGCGACGAAACTGCTGTTCTCCATGCCCGGCCTGAACGGGCAGTGGGGCGTCTTCGAGTTCGACGTCGATCCCCGCTCGCCCCAGCGATTGCGGCAGATCAATCTCATCGACCAGCCGGACGTGAGCAACTACGACGCCTGCTACCTGCCGGATGGGAACATCATGTTCTCCTCGACGGCCCCGTTCATCGGCGTGCCGTGCGTGCGGGGCAACTCCAAGGTGACCAACCTGTATTTGCTGGAGACGGCTTCGGGCAGAATCCGGCGCTTGACGTTCGACCAGGACCACAACTGGTGCCCCACCGTCCTGAACGACGGGCGGGTCGGCTATCTGCGGTGGGAGTACTCCGACCTGCCGCACTCGAACTCGCGGATCCTGTTCCGCATGAACCCCGATGGCACGGGCCAGGCGGAACTCTATGGCAGCAACTCGTTCTGGCCGAACGGCATCTTCTACGCCAGGCCGATTCCGGGCCACCCGAGCAAGGTGGTGGGCATCGTCACGGGCCATCACGGCGTGAAGCGGATGGGCGAACTGGTGATCTTCGACCCGGCCAGGAGCCGGCGGGAGGCCGACGGCGTCGTCCAGCGGATCCCGGGGCGGGGCAAGAAGGTCGAGCCGATCATCCGCGACCGGCTGGTCGATTCGTCCTGGCCGAAGTTCCTGCACCCGTATCCGCTCAACGGCACGTACTTCCTCGTCTCCTGCAAGCCGACCAGGTCGTCGCTCTGGGGCGTTTACCTGGTGGACGTCTTCGACAACATGGTGCTGCTGGCCGAGCGGACGGGCTTCGCCCTGCTCGAGCCGATCCCGCTGCGCCGCACGCCCAGGCCGCCCATCGTAACCACCCGCTGCGACCCCGACCGCAGGGATGCGCTGGTCTACCTGGTCGACGTCTACCGCGGCGGCGGGCTGGCGGGCATTCCGCGCGGGGCGGTCAAGAAGTTGCGGCTGTTCACGTATCACTTCAGTTATCACGGCACGGGCGGGCTCCTGGGCGTGGTCGGGGCCGACGGGCCGTGGGACATCAAGCGCGTGCTCGGCACGGTGCCCGTCGCCGGCGACGGCTCGGCCGTCTTCCGCGTGCCGGCCAACATGCCGATCTCTGTCCAGCCCCTCGACGCCGACGGCCGCGCGCTCCAGATCATGCGGAGCTGGTTCGTGGGCATGCCCGGCGAGACGGTGTCGTGCGTCGGCTGCCACGAGAGGCAGGGCGAGACGCCGCCGGTCGCCGCGAGCGAAGCGCTGCGGCGAAAGCCGTCGGACATCGAGCCGTGGCGCGGGCCGGTCAGGGGCTTCAGCTTCGCGCGCGAAGTCCAGCCGGTGGTGGACAAGTACTGCCTCGGCTGCCACAGCCCCGACGCCGGCGCGCGGTTCAAGCCCGCCGAAATGCCCGACCTTCGCGGCATTGCCATCGAGGGGTGGCGATCGCAGCACAAGGGCAACGGCGGGCACGACAGCGGGAAGTTCTCGGTCGGCTATAACGCGCTGGCGAGGTACGTTCGGCGGTCGGGCATCGAGAGCAACATCCGCATGCTGACGCCGATGGAGTTCCACGCCGGCACGACCGAGTTGGTCCAGATGCTCACCGGGGGCCACAACGGCGTGAGGCTCGACGAGGAGGCGTGGGACCGCCTGATAACGTGGATCGATCTGAACGCCCCCTACCACGGCACGTGGGGCGAGATCGCGGGCGCCAAGCGCGTCGACAAGCAGGCCGCCCGGCGGCGGGAGATGATGAAGCTCTACGCCTGCGTGGACGCCGACGACGAGGCCATCTCACCGCTGCCGGAAAAGAAGATCGACCCCGTCATCCCGCCGGCGGCGCCCCGTTCGCCCGCCCGAGCGCCTGCGTGCCGGGACTGGCCGTTCGACGCCGCCGAGGCCCGACGGAGACAGGAGGCACTCGGGCAGTGCCAAAAGACGATCGACCTCGGCGGCGGGGTCAAACTCGATCTGGCGCTCGTGCCGGCGGGCGAGTTCGTCATGGGCGACGCCGCCGGAAACCGCGACGAAGGGCCGCTCAGGCGAGTGCGGATCGACAGGCCGTTCTGGATGGGAACGGTCGAGGTCACCAACGAGCAATTCGCCCTCTTCGACCCGCTTCACGACAGCCGCGTCGAGCCGAAACACGGCTACC